>JAQAZP010000137.1:0-2948 GCA_032127265.1 Acidobacteriota bacterium | reverse complement strand
GCGGGCCTTGTCCTTGTCGATACCGCCGAAGCGGTCGGTGATCCCCTTCAGTGCGTCCAGCTGCACGCCGTCGGCCTTGCGGAAGGAGTAGGACATCTGATCGCCCTGGTCCCAGGAGGAAACGCAGATCACCTTGCCGCCTATCTGGCTGTAAAGCTCGATGGCGAACTGGGACACGTTGCCGAAGCCCTGGACGCTGGCCGTGGTGCCTTCGGGGGCGATGCCCAGCTGCTGCAGCGCTTCGCGCACGGTGTAGACCACGCCATAGCCGGTAGCTTCGGTGCGGCCGAGGGACCCGCCCATGCCCACCGGTTTGCCGGTGATGAAGCCGGGGTACTTCCCGCCGTGGATCGTCTCGAACTCGTCGAGCATCCAGAGCATGTGCTGGCCGCTGGTCATCACGTCCGGCGCGGGCACGTCGGCCACCGGGCCCACGTTCCGGGCCAGCTGGCGCACCCAGCCGCGGCAGATCAGCTCCTGCTCGCGCTGGCTCAGGTTGTGCGGGTCGCAGATCACGCCGCCCTTGCCGCCGCCCAGGGGGATGTCCACCACCGCGCACTTCCAGGTCATCCACATCGATAGGGCGCGCACCGTGTCCACTGTTTCCTGGGGGTGGAAGCGGATGCCGCCCTTGCAGGGCCCCCGGGCGTCGTTGTGCTGGACCCGGAACCCGCGGAAGACCTTCACCGCGCCGTCGTCCATGCGCACCGGAATGCTGAAGTGATACTCCCGCAGGGGCTGGCGCAGCAGCTCCCTGGAGGAGGGGTCGAGGTCGAGAAGGTCGGCCACCCGGTCGAACTGGGTCTGTGCCATTTCAAAGGCGTTGAACGATTTGTCGGCCATTTTCCTGGGACTCCTTTGTCACTCTTTTGCCGTGTGCCGAATGCGTATGCCGCCACCTGCATCATTGCACCGGTTCGGGCCTGACCGGCGGCCCCGCCCGATGCTCGGGGAAAACAGTATAGGAAAGGGATGGGCCCGCTTCAACCCTCCTGGCCTTCGCGGAGCAGGTCGAGAAACACTTCCTCCAGGTCGGGCCGGCCCCGGGCCCGGGACAGTTCCTCGGGCGCCCCCTCCTCCAGCAGCCGCCCATGGTCCAGGATGCCCACCCGGGTGCAGAGCTTCTGGGCCACGGCCAGGGTGTGGGTGGTCACCAGCACGGCGCAGCCGCTGTCCGCTTTCTCCCGCAGGATGTCCAGCACCAGCCGCTGGGCCGGCACGTCCAGCCCCACCATCGGCTCGTCGATCACCAGCACTTCGGTATCGGCGGCCAGGGCGGTGGAGAAGACCACCTTCTGCCGCATGCCGTGGGACAGTTCGGAGACCAGCATCTCGCCGCGATCCTCCAGGCCGAACCGGCGGAGCCAGGGCGTGAACCGGCGCCGGGCCTCCGTGGTGGCCGCACCGCGGAGGCCGAGGCTGTACTCGCCGACTTCCATCACGGTCAGGCGGTCCGGGAGGTGCGGGCGGTCGGGGATCAGGGCCAGGCGGGCCGCGGCCTCGCGACGCCGGGTATGGACATCCCTGCCCGCCACTATCACCCGTCCGCTGTCCGCGCGGGACAGGCCGGCCAGGCAGGAGATCGCCGTGGTCTTGCCCGCGCCGTTGGGGCCCAGCAGGCCGTAGATCTCGCCGGGCCGCACCTCGATGGTCAGCCGATCGACAGCTTTCAGCCGGCCATACCACTTGCTGATTTCATGGAGACCGATCAGCGGCTCGGAAGATGATGAATGGCGGGAAGTGTTCAAGGCGCCGTTCTCCGGTCCGTCCGGCCGGGGTAGTGAGCGATGGACTCTATCCGGCGTTCCAGTTCCGCGGTACGGCGGACCCGGATCTCGAGTTCCCGGGAGAGGGTCACCAGGGCCGCCCGGCATTCCTGGTCCCGCAGCGCCGCGTCCATCCGCCGCTGCCCGCCGGTGAAGCGCAGCAGGACGAGGAAAACCACCAGGGCCGCCCCCAGCAGGCCGGCCAGGATCCGGCTCCAGGGGGGAAGACCGACCTGGGAGATGGCGAAGCCGGTGGCCAGTGCGGCAGCGGCCGCCGCGGGGACGAGCAGCCAGGTCAGCAGCCTGGACCGGCGCAGCCGCCGGTCGCTGCGGGCCAGTTCCCGGCGGCAGGCCAGCCGCTCTTCCTGCAGGGCGCTGATCCTGGATTTCTCCTCCGCAACCCGTACGCGCAGCGCGGCGGTGGCGGCGTCGCGGCGCATGGCGATCAGGTCGCGGATCACCAGGGCCTGGCGGTGTTTCGGTTTGCGCCGCAGGGCCAGGCGATTGAGCCGTTCGGCCTCGTCCAGGTCACCGGCCTTGAGACGGTCAACGGATAACCGGTGGTAGGCGCCGCCCGGCAGCCACCGCTTCTTCTCGGCCAGGTGATAGGCCAGACGGGTAACGGTGAGGGCCAGGGTGGTCAGTCCGGGGACGGGCATATGGATATTCCGCTTACTGCAGGGCCAGTGCCCGCTCCAGGTATTCAACGGCCTTGGGGTACTTCAGGCGGACCTGTTCCCACTCGTCGTTGGTCAGGTCCTTGGGCTCCTTGCCGGTGAGTTGGACCGCGCTGTCACAGGCCAGCTTGATCAGGTCGCGGTTCGCGTTGACCACACCCAGGGTGGCGCCGGCGACCTCGAATACCCCGTTGATGAACTCCATCCCGGTGGCCGATTCCAGGCCCCGCTCGACGATGAAACCGGCCAGGCCGCCAATGGCCCCCTGGGTCACCGATTTCTTGAGGCGATCGATATGCTGGTTCATTGGCTGGTCTCCCGCATTTCCAGGTCTTTCAGTGATTTCTTGATCAACTCATCCTTTTTACGAACGATTCCCTGCAGGCGTTTGTTCTCCCGCCGCAGGTTGCGCAGTTCCTTGTTGCCGAAAAACCGGCCGTAGACCCGTTCGGCCACCAGGATGACGGCCAGGGTCAGCACGACGCCGAAGAAGAAACTGATCAGA
>JAQAZP010000136.1:0-4759 GCA_032127265.1 Acidobacteriota bacterium | reverse complement strand
TCGATGGGGTCCTCGGTGGCCGCATCGTCGGAGACCTTGAGGGCGAAGATCGCCACTCCATTGTGGCTGTAACCGATGGTCTCCAGCCTGGTCAGTGCCGGGTAGGCGGCGGCCAGCGCCTGAAACGCCGCCAGCGACTCGGCGTAGGTGTCGTAGTTGCCAAAGGAGATCCGCGAGTCGCCCATCTGCTCTTCCAGCGCCTTTCCCGTGTCGGCGATTCGCACCGCCACATCGAGGCCCCGAAGGCGCAGCGAGTCGATCCGATTCGGGTGGATCACCAGGTCGATCCACTGGCCTTTCACCCCGGCAGCGATGTCCAGGTCATCCAGGGCCAGGACCTTCTCCAGGTCACCCTTCTGGTCGATGGAGATGCGAACGATGGACCGCAGTCCATCGTCGGGAGCCACACCGGCCGAGGCACCGACGGAAACGGCAAGAATCACTACGGCCACAAGAAGAAAACAGCGCTTCAACATCTGAACCTCCGATATTGTCTCGATGCACGGGAGAAAGCTACAAAGGCTTCCAAAATCTGGCGCGGCCCTTCAGGCGGGTACCGGCACACGATTATCGACACTTCATTGACAAGAAATATAAGTCAGAATCGGGGATCCGTCAAGAAATAGATCAACAACCAGATGATCGTATTTATCAGAAAATAAATGGTCTGGCAGACATCAGGTGCATACCGCCGCGTCGCTATGAACAAGGCTGGAATGAGAGCAACAGACGGAATCGTGGCATCCTGAAACAAGCAGGCCCCAGGCGCAGCTCACTCCGGCCAGGGCCAGGTGATGTCAGGATTCAAGCGTTTCCACCAGCCGGCGGATCCGCTGGACGGTGCGGGTCTTGCCGATCTTCTCCAGCACGTCGAAGATTCCGGGTGAAACAGCCTGTCCGAGCACCGCCACCCGAGAGGCGTGGATCAGGACCGCCGCCTTGAGCTCCAGGCGGTCGGCCACCTCGCGCAGCAGTTCCTCGGTTTCTGCGGGAGTGAAGGCATCCGATGCCCGGTTCTCGAATTCGTCGGCCAGTACGGTCAGGTAAACAGCCAGCCCGTCATGCTTGAGATGCTTCTTGCGCGCCTTGGGGTCGTCTTGATAGTCGTTGGACAGATAGGGCCTGGCCTGGGACGCGAAATCGGGCAGACGGCGGGACCGCTCGGCCAGCAGCACCAGCAGGCCGGCAAACCAGGCCCGCCGGTCCCCTTCCAGGGAATCATCCCAGAGTCCCTGGGCCTCCAGCACCGGTTTGACCAGGGGGATCAGCTGCTCTCCGCTCATCTTGCTGAAATACTGGCCGTTCATCCACTCCAGCTTCTTCATGTCGAAGACCGCGTCGGATGAGGTGACATCACCGAGGGAGAAGAGCGAGATGGCCTCCTCGCGGCTGAAGATTTCGCGGTCTTCACCGGGAGACCAGCAGAGCAGGGCGAGGAAGTTGAACAGGGTCTCGGGCAGGAAACCATCGCGCTGGAACTCCAGCACCGACGAGGCGCCGTGACGTTTGGAGAGCCGCTTGCGGTCCTCGCCGAGGATCAGCGGCAGGTGGGCGAAGACCGGCGGCTGCAGCCCGGCCGCCTGGTAGAGCAGCACCTGTTTCGAGGTGTTGGTCAGGTGGTCCACCCCGCGAATGACGTGGCTCACGGCCAGGTCGGCATCGTCGGCCACCACGCTGATGTGGTAGGTGGACGAACCGTCGGAGCGCAGCAGGATGAAATCCTCGATCTCTTCGTTGCTGAAGTGCACGGTGCCCACGATCTGGTCCTCGACCACCGTCTCGCCCTCCGGCACCTTGAAGCGCAGCACCGGCCGGACGCCTTCGGCCTTGCGCCGGTCCGCGTTGTCGGCGTTCCACTGGCGGGCGAAGCGGGCGTTGTAGGACGTACCGGCCTTCTGGGCCGCAATCCGCTCCTCTTCGATCAGCTCATTCGGGGCGTAGCAGTGGTACGCATTACCGCCGTCAAGCAGATTTTCGGCAAACCGGCGATAGAGGTCGCCCCGCTCTGACTGGAAGTACGGCCCCTCGTCGGGGGCCAGCCCCAGCCAGGCCAGGCCGTCGATGATGCCGGCGGTCATCTCCGCCGAGGAGCGCTCGCGGTCGGTGTCCTCGATGCGCAGGATGTAGGTGCCACCCTTGTTCCGGGCGAAAAGGTAATTGAAGAGCGCGGTGCGGGCGCCCCCCACGTGCAGGTGCCCGGTGGGGCTCGGCGCGAACCGGACACGTACACCATCGCGGTTCTGGTCGGCGGTCATCTCGGCCTCCAGTGCCGGCGCGCTGCCGCGCCGTGCCGGGCGTAGCGAACAATGAAAACGGCAAGCCCCGGGTCGCTGGCTTGCCGTATCTCCGGGCCCGTCCGGCGGCTCCGGTATCAGAAAGCTGGTTGTTGGCTGGCAGCCCCGGACGGGACAACTTCAAACCGCATCCGAGATCGCCGTTGACATCGTGCTTAAGCCCGTCACACGAGCGGCATTATACCAGACACTGGCATCAAAAGCCCAAAAACAACGGCTTCTCGGCAAAACTTTCAGAGTGATCGCTGAAAAGCATTGGGCACATGAACTCACTGCGACGAAAGCGTGCACGTATCGGCCGAAAAACGGAAAAGCTTTTCCTGAGTCAAGCCGCTCAGGGTGAACTGGGGCCTTTTTACTCACGGACCCTCAACCGTCCGAGCCGGCATTTTTCATCTCCCAGTGGTTCGGTGCACCGGCCTATCAGGGGGAGGCCACGCGGTAGATTTTCACCGTGGGTCGGTCGAATTCGAGTCGGAGGTACCCGGGGAGAGTGGCATATTCTACGACGAGGAGGGGAAACACCTGCCTGCCGTCACTCCGGGAGAGAACGACGTAAACAGGATCCGGCAGCCCGGCCAGCTTCTCGAGCAGCCTCTTCTTGTCCGTGTCGGGCCGCAGCAGCCGTCGTGCCGTTCGCAGGGCCTGCTGCATCGGGTTTCCCCTTTTCGTTGCCGGAGGGGTGTGCGGCGTCGGTTTCCCGACGTAAATTCTCCGTCCAGCGAGCGATGACAGTTCCTCGAAATTCCGTTTCTTGGGACGTTCCACCAGCACTGCATCCGGCGGAGTGTGCTGGCGAATCCAGCTGCAGGCGCGGGCCAAGTCACTGCCACTGTCCCGAAGTGTGAGAGTCGGCGAACCGATGAAGCGATATCGGTCCGCGTCCGGCCGGCGGCTAGCGGTGTACGCATGCAGGCGCAGCAGTGGGCCGAGAAGGACCAGGAGCCCCAGGACAGTGGCCAGCGCCGCGCGCCGGGGAATGCTCCGCAGCCGATGGAACCAGCGCCCCAGCTGGCCGCCGGCCAGAAGGCCGAGCGGGATGGCCATCAGGAAGAGATGGTACCAGTCGCACAGAACCTGCAGGAGGAGGATGAACAGCGCGGTGAGCGCAGCCAGCAGAAAGAGGAAGATACCCGGTTTTTCACGCTCGCGGACGGCCAGGACCATTGCCGGGGCCACCGGCAGCAGCAGCGGAAGGTAATGCCAGAACATGGCCAAGGTGATCGCCAGTTCGATCCTGAGGTCCACGCCGCCTCCGCCGACAGTTCGCATCCCAGGGAGGAGGTAGGGCAATGCCGGCAAGGCTGCGAGACCGAGCACCAGTGCGACGCCGATGAGCCTGGCCAGGGGGAGCCGCTCCCCCCGCCTCCAGAAGAGCTGTGCCAGGGCCAGAGCCAGGGGGAAGGGCAGGGCGAGAATCACGGCGAGGATCGGATGGATCAGCAGCGCGCCGGAAACTCCGAGAAAGATCAGCAAGTAGCCGCCCCGCTCCCGTCTGTAAAAAAGCCGGACCGCACCGAGGATGGTCACCATCACCGCTGCGTAACCGGGCAGGATGAAACTGAATTTGACCAGGTTGATGATGATCGAGCCGGTCCGCGGGCGGAGGTACTCGGCCATCCATTCGGGGGTGAGCATGAGCGGCAGGCCCGGATGGTAGGCTCCGTAGAACACCGCCTGGCGAAGTTCTTTCAAGGAGGCCAGGCGGAGCAGATAGAGCGGACCGCCGAGGAGGTTCATCCCGAGCACGCTCAGCAGTGCGGAGAAGGCTCTCCCGGCCGGGGTCTGGCCGAGGTCGCGGGCCAGGAGGTAGCCCAGACCGAAGAGGCCGACAAACGTACAGAAGCGGGATACGGTGGCGGTCAGCGGCGGTGAAGCCTTCATCACCAACGAGGAAACGGCGGGAACGATCCAGGCCGGCCACTGGTACCCCGAGGGATGGCCGTAGAGATGGATGTTGTCCGGGGGGATCAGCCCGGCCATGATCTGGTTGACCCCGGTGCAGTGAAAGAGACCGTGGATCGTGAGCATGTTTGACGGTTCCTGGAAGTACAGGACCGCGGTGAGCAGCAGGAGCAGCAGGCTGACCGCCAGGGGTGCTGCAACCGGCCATTCGGAAGTTGGAGCATTCGCCGGGCCGTGCGTGCGTGTCGGTATCACCAGGGCTGCAGTCGTCAAAAGACCGGTGATGGCGATGGCCGTCACCAGGGGCAATCGGATGAGCCCGCTTGCGGCATAGACAATCAGGGTAACAACCAGCGGCGAAAGTGCCAATCCGAAAACCAGGTCCTGCAAGAGATCATCGCGACGGAGGAGCCTCGATATGGCGATGCCTGGCAGGAGGTGGATCAGAATCGCCCCGCAAACCAGCCGGACCGGGTAATAGTCATTCAGGGCAACGGAGAGGATCAGCCCGGCGAGGGAGATGATCCCGAGAGCGAACCACGGCCACCGGGCGACCGGCG
>JAQAZP010000135.1:0-3830 GCA_032127265.1 Acidobacteriota bacterium | reverse complement strand
GCCGGCCTGGTGGTCTGCCTGGGCGCGAAAAAGAGCGCCGGGAGATTCGTTCTGCCGCTCTGGTTCGTGCTTTCCCTGGCCGTGATCTGGATTCAAGGCAAGTTTTTCCTCTACCACTACCTGCCCCTCTACCTGCCCTGTGCCCTGCTGGCCGGGACGGCCATATCCCGTTTTGCCACCATTCTTTCCGGCCGGGTCCTGGGAACAGACGCTGCGAAACGGCGGGTCCGGTATGTCCTGCTTTCCGTCTTTCTGGTCCTTCCCTTCCTCTTCGACATGGGGACCCTGCCGAACCACTGGCGAAATGCACTGGCCGCCCACCCCGTTTCTTCCGGCGGGCCCGGTATGGAGCAGTATCGAGACGGCACCGATTTCTCCCTTGCCGCCGACCTGGAGATGGCTGGTTATCTGCAGGAAAACACAAGCCCCGATGACACGATTTTCATCTGGGGTTACGAGACCCTGGTCTACTTCCTGGCCGAGCGTGAGCCGGCCAGCCGGTTCATCTCCCACCAACCCCTGGCCAGCCGCTGGCAGATGGAGGGATGGCGGGAGGAACTGCTCACCGACCTCGAACAGAACCGGCCGATACGGATCCTGGTGCTGCGCAACGACGCCATGCCGGCGGTGACCGGCTCGACAAAGGACTCAGCCGGTCTTCTCGGTGAATTCCCGGAGTTGAATAACTTCATCTCCGCGCACTACTATCTGGACACTGAGATCGAGGATTTCCTCGTCTACTCGTTGCTTGAAGCCGGAATGCCCGGAGGGCCAGCCACCGGAGGAGGCCTGGATGACCAACCCTGACCAGCAGCGACCACTCCCCCGGCGCGATGACACCGCCACACCGTTCAGCGGCCCGGTCTCCCTGGAGACCCTGGTGGTGCTGCTACTCTCCATCACCGCCTTCCCCGGCCTGCTGCAGACCAACTCCGGCCTGGCCGCCCTGCTAACCGAGAAAAACCGATTCTTCGGCTTTCTCGAAGCCCTGCACCCCTCCACCACCTATTTCGCCTACGACCATTTCAACGGTCTGCTGACCTGTCTCGCCACGTTGCTGCTGCTCCTCTACCTGGCCGCCGACCTGCTGGGGACTGCCGCACGGCAATGCCCGCTTCCCGGCCCGGCGGCCCTGACCTCGTTCTTCCGCAACCACGCCGGCCGCAGCAAATCCTGGCTGATGGCCGCCCTGTTGCTGCTCTTCGTGGTCTACCCCACCATGTATGGCATGGGTCTGCGCTACGTGGGCTCGCTGCAGGGCACCCACGACGGAGGGGTGCTGCAGACCGAAGCGGCCATGGACTTCCTGCTCCAGGGCGAAAACCCCTACACGCGGGACTATTACGGCACCAAGGTGGAGGCGAACAACAGCTCCACAAACTACTGGAAGAACTACGGCGCCATCCCCATCATGCACCACCTGCCCTACCTGCCCTTTTCCTTCCTCTCCGCCCTGCCGCTGAAGCTGGCCTCGGAGCTGGTCCTCGGCTGGTATGACCAGCGACTGTTCCACCTGCTGGCCGCGGCGCTGGCCTGCTGGCTGCTCTGCCGGCTGACCACAGGAGGCCCATCGAGACGGATGCTGCTGGCCGTGGTGTTCCTCAATCCATACTTCACACCCTTTTTCATCGAGGGGCGCAACGATATCCTGGTCTTTGTTCTGCTGGTGGCTTCGCTCTACGCCCTGAAGACCTCCCGTGTGCGGTCGTCGCTGGTCCTGATGGCCCTGGCCTGCTGCACCAAGCAGTTCACCTGGGTCTTTCTCCCCTTCTACCTCCTGCTCCTTGGCGGGCGTCCGGCTATGCAGCGGCCCCCGGCTGACCTGCTCCGTTCCGCAGCGTCCCATTGGCGCCGCTGGCTTCTCTTCGCCCTGGTCTGCGGCCTGGTGACCATCCCCTTCCTGGCCTGGGACCCGGCGGCCTTTCTCGATGACACCCTCCTGTTCAACGCCGGCAGCAGCGAGCAGAACTATCCGCTGGGCGGCACCCCGGGGTTTGGCGCGGCCAACCTGGTGCTCTATTTCCAACTGGTGGAGACACGAAACGACTACTTCCCCTTTATGATCCCCATCCTGCTCATCGGGCTGCCGCTGGCCGCCGGACTGCTGCTGGTGCAAAAACAGAGGAACAGCGCCTGCGTCATGCTGGCCTGCGGTTCACTGACCCTGCTGGCCGTAGCCTTTCTTTCCCGGCTGTTCCACGACAACCACCTGGGCCTGATCCTGATGTGGGTCGCCACGGCCGCGCTGACCGACGATTTCTTCTGCAACGATGCTCCGCCGGAACGGTCGGCCGTGGCTGATCCCGGGTCCGAGGATCGGGGCTCGAGTCCCCGAACGGCCGGTTGACTTGCCCCGAAGCCGTTATTACAATGCGCTCTCCCACAGGGCGATCACGTCGCCTCACCGGCTGGGAGCGCCGGGGAGTGCGATTTCAATTCTCAGGGTTGAAGATATCTGGAGGGCTTCAAAGTGAAGATTCTCATCGCCGACAAGTTTGGAGAGGACCTGCCGGACAAACTGGCCAAATACGGCGAAGTGGTGTCCGAGGACATGAGTCAGCTCAAGGACGCCGATGTGCTGCTGGTGCGCAGCAAGACCAGGCCGGACAAGGAGTTCATCGACAGCGCTCCGAACCTGAAGCTGATCATCCGCGGCGGTGTGGGCATCGACAATATCGATACCGCCTACTGCAAGGAAAAGGGCATCCTGGTCCACAACACCCCCTCGGCCTCGGCCATCGCCGTTGCCGAGCTGGTTATGGCCCAGATGCTGACCATCCAGCGGCGGATCGTGGAAGCCCACAACTCCACCAACGCCGGCCAATGGGAGAAGAAGCAGCTCAAGGGCGCTGAAATCTACCAGAAAACCCTGGGTCTGATCGGCATCGGCCGGATTGCCACTGAAGTGGCCGTGCGGGCCAAGGCTTTCGGGATGGACATCATCTCCTACGACCCCTATGTCAAGACCCACGACATCGCCCGGATGACCACTCTGGAAGAGGTGCTGAAGAGCTCGGATTTCATTTCGCTGCACATCCCCTTCACCGAGGAGACCAAGGACCTGATCAACAAGGAAACCCTCTCCCTGATGAAGAGCAACGTCGTGATCCTCAACACGGCCAGGGGCAAGGTGATCAACGAGCAGGACCTTGCCGACGCGCTGAAGGCCGGCACCATCCGCTACGCTGCCATCGACGTTTACCAGAAAGAGCCGCCCGAGGGTTCGCCCCTGATCGGCCTTGACAATATCCTGGTCACCCCCCACATCGGCGCCTCCACCGGAGAGAATCTCCAGCGGATCGGCCAGCTGGTGGAAAAACTGGTTGGCGAGCTGTCCCGCGGGGAGCTGAGCTGAGGCCCGAAACCACCGAAGACAAGAAAAGGCCCGGCCGTTTTCCGGTCGGGCCTTTTCTTGTCTTCCGTCCATTCCATACAAGTTTTCTCAAGATTAACCCATCTTGACATTTCCTCCCGTTGAATTAGAATCCGTTTCTACATTTATTTGCGTCACGCGGTAGTGCGAATCGCCGGTGAACGACACTGGTTGCCGTACCCGAAGCGGATTCAGCATTCGGATTCATTCATATTGACCTGCCCGGCCAGAGCAATCGGCCGGCAAGCTCGAAACGGACGGAAGGTATACGAACCGTCCACCAGCCACATCAGTTGGCAGAAAGGAACGTTCACCATGTCCCTTATCAAAGACAAGCTGGCCTCCATGATTCCCGGTCTCCGGGATGAAATGAAGGGCATCATCAAGGAGCACGGGGCCAAAGTAATTTCCGAGTGCACCATCGCCCAGGCGTACGGCGGCATGCGCGGTGTCAAGT
>JAQAZP010000134.1:0-9835 GCA_032127265.1 Acidobacteriota bacterium | reverse complement strand
CCGTCGCCGTCAAGGTCGGCGGCGCAGACATTGACGCCGTATTTGTTGGTCCCGTAAGCCAGGAAGTTCAGACCGTCCAACTGGTTTCCGTCGTAGCCGAACCCGCGAACCTGCGGGCCGAACACTGCGCCGGGACCGGGACCGGTGAGGATCTCGTCAAAGGAGTCGCCGTTCACATCGCCGGTGGCCACGTTGACGCCGTAGCGGTCAGGGCCATAGGCCTGGATCTGCACGTCGGCATACCAGCCGCCGTCGAGATGATAACCAACCGCCTCGTTGACATTGTCCGGTCCCGGGCCGGGGCCGGCGACGATCATTGTCCCGTTGCCCAGGTACTGGATGAACATGATGGCATGCAGGTTGGCTTCGTTCCAGCCGGCGCCCACGGCCAATGTACCGCTGACGTTCTGGGTCTGGCCGGAGGAGAGGGCGGTGAGATTTTCCTGCCACACCGGGAATCCCCGGGCCTGGTGCGGCTCACGGTCAGCTGGCTGCTCGTAAACCACGACGTAGACGTGACAAGGCACAACTGCGCCCAAAGCTTCGATGGTGCCGTTGACCGTAATCGTGCCGCCGGCGATGCTCATGTCCAGGGACATCTGCACCGCACTGGGCCTGGTCAAATGATCCTGGACGATGGGGAGGTAGGAGTCGTACATCGAACCGCTGGCCATGCCGCCAATATACTGCCGGTAGCCGTCAAAGACGGCGGTGGGCGTGCCGGTCATGCTGTAGTAACTGGCCCGCTGGTTGTGTTCGGGACAACTGTATCCCGTCGTGCCGTAATACATGAGGCAGACAAACTGATCGGGACCATAGGTGACCATCATGTCTTCGAACCCCCGCTCCGCGGAGGGACAGTACGCTCACCCATCTCGTGAGAAGAGCTCGGCCATCACCACCCGGTTGTCCAGGGTGTTGGGCACGCCGTTTTTCACCGCCTGCAGAATCTCCTGGGTGTTCGCAGCCCAGGCGGCGCCGGACAGGCTGAACAGCAGCAGGGCAAGCACGCCTGCCGCCGTGACCAGTCGGCTGACGCTGTTACGGGTGGACATGTCAAATCCTCCTCTTGTCAGTTGATGAACGTGTTGCCGGCATACATGGACCGGCGATGGAACTCAGATCTCCTCCGGATTCGTATTTATTGCCCAGGCTCCGCGACCAACCTGAAACCCGGACCAAGAGACACGAATCATGCAATGCAAAGACCACTGCTATTATAGACAACCATCGCAACAATGAAAAGGTAAACCTTTTACTGGAGCCTATTTATCGACGATTGTCTTCTCCTCCGGATGCCAAGAAAAAGTGATCTTAACGCTGGTGAAAAAAATCACAACTAGGCTTCCATTTTGAGGCGATTGTGGTAGACTGACGCCGATTTTCGCGAGCCGGCCGCGCCCGGGCGCGGTCCGGAGTTTCGTCGGGTCGGTAACCAACTGAATCCCGGCCAGTTTATAACCCGGTTCCCGCCGGCGAGAGGCCAAGCGCGTCATCGCCGTTGCCGGGCAGAAAGCGCAACAGATGCATTTCGATTATGCCAACGTGCTGGTCTTTGCGATCCTGGCCATGCTTTTTGTCGGCGGCGCCCTCTTGATCGGGCGCCTCTTCCGCCCCAACAGGCCGGGCTTCGAAAAAAGCCGGACCTACGAGTGCGGCGAGATTCCCACCGGTTCCGCCTGGATCAACATGAACCCCCGGTTCTATCTCATCGCTCTCATCTTTCTTATCTTCGATGTGGAAATTGCCTTCATCTTCCCGGTGGCCACCGTGTTTCGCAGCTTCCTTGAAACGGGGCACGGTCTGCTTGTGCTGGGAGAAATCCTCGTCTTCGTTCTGATCCTCTTCGCCGGCCTGATATTTGTCTGGGGCCGTGGAGACCTGGAGTGGTTTAAGGCCATCAGCCACAAGGACGAACCAGGAACCGCCGGAGAGGCCAAGTAAAAGAGAGAACATGGGCTACACACCACTGAATCTTCCGTCGAACGTGATCACCACCCGGGTGGACGCCGTGCTCAACTGGGGCCGGGCCAATTCCATCTGGTATATGCTTTTCGGCCTGGCCTGCTGCGGCATCGAGCTGATGCAGACCGGCGGCCCGCGGGCCGACCTGGACCGCTTCGGTTCGGTTTTCCGTTCCACCCCCCGGCAGTCGGACCTGATGATCGTGGCCGGGACGGTGACCTACAAGATGGCTGAACGGGTTCGCCGGCTCTATGAGCAGATGGCCGAACCGCGCTACGTGATCGCCATGGGCAGCTGCGCCAACTGCGGCGGCTGGCTGCAGAAGAGTTACGCCGTGGTGAAAGGCGTTGACCTGATCGTTCCCGTGGACCTCTATCTTCCCGGATGCCCTCCGCGTCCCGAATCGCTGACCGAAGGGATCCTGGAATTGCAAAAGAAGATACGCCGCGAGAATTTCATCACAAAATAACCCGGGCCCATGCCGGGAGCGGGACACCGGGCGACCGGGTCCCAGGTGGATGCCAATGACAGCTGAAGAGATCTACCGGCACGGCCTTGAACGAATCCCCGCCGGGACGCTGGGCGAACTGGCCGCTGAGGCGGTGCAGCCATGGGTCACCGTGACCCCCGCTTCGCTTCTGGACGTGCTCACCGTCTTCCGCGACGATCCCGCCCTGGCCTTCGAGTGCCTCGACTGCCTCACCGTCACCGACATCATGGACGAGGGGCAGATGGAAGTGGTCTACCACCTCTACTCCTACAAGCACCAGCACCTCTTCGTGGTCAAGTCGCGGACCGGCCGCGACGAACCCCAGGTGCCTTCGGTTACCGGGCTGTGGCCCGCGGCCGACTGGTACGAGCGTGAACAATACGACATGTTCGGTGTGCGCTTTACCGGGCACCCCAACCTGACCAGGCTGTTCCTGCCCGACGAGTGGGTGGGACACCCCATGCGTCTGGACTGGAAGGAGGGGGAGACCGCCCTGGGCATTCCCACCAGCCGGCCCGATCCGCTGGTCAAAAAGGATGCCGAGGCCGGAGGTGGCGCGGATGCCTGAAGAACTGACCATCAACGGTCCGGACAACATGCTGCTCAACATGGGTCCGCAGCACCCCAGCACCCACGGCGTGATCCGCTTCGTGCTGGAAACCGACGGCGAAGTGGTGGCCAAAGCCACGCCGGTGGTGGGCTATTTGCACCGGGGCGTTGAGAAGATCGCCACCGAGCTGACCTACAGCCAGTTCATGCCGATCAGTGACCGGCTGGACTACGTGGCCTCGATGTGCGGCAACCTGGCCTGGTGCGAGGCGGTGGAGCGGATGGCCGGCATCGAAGTTCCCCGCCGGGCCCAGTTCCTGCGGGTGATCGCCGCCGAACTGAACCGCATCTCCAGCCACCTGGTGGCGGTGGGCTCCTTCTGCAACGACGTGGGCGGGGTGACGCCGCTGGTCGTGGCCCTGCGCGAGCGGGAGGCGATCAACGACATCCTGGAACTGCTCAGCGGGGCCCGGCTGACCTACAACTACATGCGTCTGGGCGGAGTCTCCCGGGACATGTCCGATAAATGCCGGCAGGACACGGCCGCGTTCCTCGACCACTTCCCCCCGGCCCTGGACGAGTTCAACCGTTTGATCACTTACAACAAGATCTTCATCAAGCGGCTGGCCGACATCGCCGTGGTCACGCAGGAAGAGGCCAAGGCCTACGGCCTCAACGGCCCCAACCTCCGGGGTTCGGGCATTCGTTTCGACCTGCGGCGCAACGACCCGTACTCGGTCTACCCCGAGCTCGACTTCGAGATCCCGGTGGGCGAGGGCTTTGCCGGGCAGGTCGGCGACTGTTACGACCGCTACATGGTGCGGATCAACGAAATGTATGAAAGTGTCAAGATTGTCCGGCAGTGCCTGGAGATGATGCCCGACGGCGAGCTCACCTCCAAGGTGGCCCGGGTGCTGAAGATCAAGGCCGGCGAACGGTACACCCGTACGGAAAGCGCCCGCGGCGAGATGGGCATCTACATCGTTTCCAAAGGCGACAAGACGCCATACCGGGTCCGGGTGCGCACAAGCTCATATTCGGCCTTGAGCATATTCGAGAAACTGAGCCCCGGTCTGATGATCGCCGACCTGGTGGCGGTGATCGGCAGTTTCGATATCGTGGCCCCGGAAATCGACCGCTGACCGGCGTTCAGCGGACTGGCAGGGAGTTCGAGATGCGGTTTTTTGCTGACAGCTTGATCGAGACCTGGCCCTTCCTTCAGGGGTGGCCGCCGTGGCTGGTGTACACACTGGTGATGTTCGCCTTTGGCGCTGTGGTGCTCTTCGGTTTCGTTTCGCTCTTCGCCGGTATCGTTACCGTGGTGGAGCGGCGCATCGCGGCGCGGATGCAGTTCCGCATCGGGCCCAACCGGGTGGGGTACCAGGGCTGCCTGCAGTGGCTGGCCGACGGGATCAAGAATTTCACCAAGGAGGACCTGACCCCCGCCGGGGCGAGCAAGATGCTCTACCTCTTCGCGCCCTACCTGGTCTTCACCGGGCTGTTCCTCACCTTCGTTGCCCTGCCCTTTGGCCAGGCGCTGGTGATCAGCGACCTCAACGTGGGCATCTTCTACATCCTTGCCGTCTCCTCCTTTGTCACCGTGGGCCTGGTGCTGGCCGGTTGGGCCTCGAACAACAAGTGGGCGCTGCTCGGCGGCATCCGCTCGGCGGCCCAGATCGTCAGCTATGAAATCCCCACCGGTTTGGCGGTGCTCACCGTGGTGCTGATGTCCGGAACCCTGAGCACGCAGGGCATTATCAGCAGCCAGGGAATCTGGCCCTGGGATTGGTTCGCCTCTGCCAATCCATTTGCCTTCATAATTTTCATCATCTTCTTTATTTCCACACTGGCCGAGGGCAATCGGGTTCCCTTCGACCTGCCCGAAGCGGAAAGCGAACTGGTGGCCGGGTACAACGTAGAGTACTCCGGTATGCGCTTCGTCTTCTTCTTCTTCGCCGAATACGCCAATCTCTTTGTCATGGGCGCGTTGACCGCGATCCTCTTCTTCGGCGGCTGGAACAGCCCCTTCAACTGGAGCACCAGTCTCTTCGGGCTATTCCCCCAACCGCTGGAAGTCAGCGGGACGTTGTTCTTCATGACCAAGGCGCTGAGTTTTGTCGTGCTGATCATCTGGCTGCGCTGGACACTGCCCCGTCTTCGCGTGGACCAGTTGATGGTGGTCTGCTGGCAGTATCTGACCCCCATCGCATTCGTCTGCATGCTGGGCACCGCCTTCTGGATGGTGGGCGCCCACCGCTGGGGCGCGCTGGATTACGTGAAATACCCGATCTTCCTCTTCGGGGTCTTCCTGGTTCTGGCCATGGCGGCCAGAACCGTCCGCAACATCCGCCTGGTGGGCGACCCGGTGGATCTCAACCCCTTCCAGTAAGCTGGCGGGGAGAACGGACCAGGACCGATGAGCGCTGTTGCCGCATACTTCAGAAACATCCGGGAGGCCACCCTCACCGTCTTTGACGGCATGAGCGTGTCCCTCTCCTATCTCTTCCGCAAGCCGATCACCGTCCAGTATCCCGACCGCACCCCACAGCCGATCCTGGATATGATTCCGGAGGGCTACCGCGGCATCCTCGACGTCAAAACCGAGATCTGCACCGCCTGTATGGCCTGTATGCGAACCTGCCCGGTGCAAGTGATCAATATCGTGGTGGAGAAGGTCGGCGATCCGCCAAAGCGGATGCTGACCCACTTCGGCATCAACGTGGCCAAGTGCATGTTCTGCGGGCTCTGTTCCGAATCGTGCCCCACCGGGGCCATCTACCACTCCAAGGAATTCGAAGGCGCTTCGAGCCGCTTTGACGACCTGGTGCGCTTTTTCGTCGACCAGCCGGTGGTGCCCTACAAGCCGCCGAAGACGGAGAAACCGGAGGCCGGCGAAACGCCCGCCGCCACCAACGGAGAACCGACGTGAGCAGCCCAGCCGACCTGTTGTTTTATCTCTTCGCGGCAATCACCATCGCCTCGGCGGCGGTGGTGGCCCTGGGACGGAACATCCTCCACTCGGTCTTTTTTCTCCTGGTGGCCTTCACCGGGGTGGCCGGGCTCTTCGTCCTGCTCCACGCCGACTTTCTCGCCGCGGTCCAGGTTATCGTCTACGTCGGCGGCATCCTGGTGCTGATCCTTTTCGCGGTGATGATGACCCGCAAGGTCCGCACCCCTGAAGTGTCCAACGAGGCCGTGGGGCTCTGGCGCGGCCTGCTGCTGGGGGCCACGGCGCTGGTCCTGCTGGTGCGGCTGATCCTGAATAGTTCCTGGTTCGGCGGCCGGCCGGTGGCCGGCGTGCCGGGGCCGGAACTGACCACTGTCGACGGCCTGGGCCAATCGCTGCTCGGGGGATATCTCTTCCCCTTCGAGGTGGCCTCGGTGGTTCTGCTGGCGGCCCTGGTGGCTGCCGCCGTACTGGTGCGCAAGGAAGCACGCGGCCTCGACGAGTCCGCAGACTGATCCATTTGTCCTGGGAGGCATCGCTGAACCGATGATTGGTCTGACCCACTACCTGGTGGTTGCCGCCGTCCTGTTCGTCCTCGGCCTGCTGACGGTGGTCAGCCGTCGCAATACCATCGCCATCCTGATGGGTGTCGAGTTGATGCTCAACGCGGGCAGCCTCAACTTCGTGGCCTTCAACCGCTTCGCCCCCGGTTTTCCCAGCGCCTTCGACGGGCAGATCTTCTCGCTCTTTATCATCGTGCTGGCCGCAGCCGAGGCAGCGGTGGCTCTGGCGATCATCTTCGCCTTCTATAAAATCAACCGCACGGTGGACGCCGATGCGGCGAACAGTCTGATGCACTGACGCCGCTCGCGGCGGCGGCCAACGGCCGTCCCCGCGGGAAAGCGACCGGAAAAGGGAATCATGGAACACGGAACAACGGCGACCGTGGCACAGACGGCCGGCTACCTGCTTTTCATTCCGCTGCTGCCGCTCATCGGCGCACTGCTCCTGGGCGCGAATGCGTACTTCGGCAACCGCCTGCCGAAGATCCTGGTGTCCTTGGTCGGTTGCGGCACCATCCTCCTCTCGCTCTGCCTGGCAATCAATGTCTTTGTCGACCTGCAGGGTCTCCCTGAGAGTGAACGGGTATTGGAGGACTCCCTCTACACCTGGATCAAAGCCGGCGACGACGTGCAGTTGACCGACGGCACGCTGGTCAAGGGCGGCACCTTCTCGGTGGACGTGGGCTTCCTCGCCGACCCCCTTTCCTCGGTGATGATGCTGGTGGTCTGCGGCGTTGGCTTCCTGATCCATGTCTATTCCACGGGATACATGGCCCACGACCCGGGCTACTCCCGTTTCTTCTGCTATCTCAACCTCTTCACCTTTGCCATGCTGCTGCTGGTGATGGGGAACAATATCTTCGTGCTCTTTGTCGGCTGGGAGGGAGTGGGATTCTGCTCCTACGCCCTGATCAGTTTCTGGTACAAGGAAATGCCCAACGCCTGGGCCGGGATGAAGGCCTTCGTGGTCAACCGCATCGGCGACTTCGGCTTTATCATCGGCTTCATGCTGCTCTTCTGGTCCCTGGGCAGCCAGGGTGTCTGGACGATGAACTTCCGCGAGCTGGCGGCCAACGCCCACCTGCTCGCCGGCATGCAGTGGGGCGGGATCAACGTGGTCACCCTGATCGCCCTTTTCATGTTCGTCGGGGCCAGCGGCAAGTCGGCACAGATCCCGCTCTATGTCTGGCTACCCGACGCCATGGCCGGCCCCACCCCGGTGAGCGCTCTGATCCACGCGGCCACCATGGTCACCGCCGGCGTCTACATGATCGGCCGGATGAACTTCCTCTACAGCATGTCGCCGTTCGCGCTTTCAGTTGTGGCCACCGTCGGCGTGTGCACCGCACTCTTTGCCGCCACCATCGGCCTGGCCCAGAACGACATCAAGAAGGTGCTGGCCTACTCCACGGTGAGCCAGCTGGGCTACATGTTCCTGGCCATGGGCGTGGGCGCCTTCTCCGCCGGGATCTTCCACTTGATGACTCATGCCTTCTTCAAAGGGCTGCTCTTCCTCGGCGCGGGCAGCGTGATCCACGCCATGAGCAACGAGCAGGACATGCGGAAGATGGGCGGCCTCTGGAAAATGATCCCCTGGACCTACGGCACTTTCCTGGTGGCCACCATCGCCATCTGCGGCATCTGGCCCTTTGCCGGCTTCTTCAGCAAGGACGAGATTCTCTGGAAGGCCTGGGAAAGCGGCCACCACCTGCACTGGCTGCTGGGCTTCATCGCCGCCGGGCTCACTGCCTTCTACATGGTCCGGCTGATGTCGCTGACCTTCTGGGGCAAGAACCGCTCCACCGAAGAACAGAAACAGCACCTGCACGAGTCGCCCTGGAACATGATCGCGCCGCTGGTCATCCTGGCCGTGCTGGCCTTCGGCGGCGGCTGGCTCGGCGTTCCCGAGGCGCTGGGCGGAAACAACCGCTTCCACCACTGGCTGGCCCCGGTGATGGGCGGGCATGGCGAAGCCCATGTCACCGCCCTGCCGGCCGATGATACGGACGGCCATCACGATGCCGCGGCCGCGGAGAACGCGCACAACGCTGAAGCGGAGGCGCACCCCGCCCCTGCCCCGCACGCCGAAGAAGTGCAGGCCGGCGGTCACGGTTCACACACCGTGGAGCGGATGTTCGCGCTGGCCTCGGTGGCCCTGGCCCTCTTTGCGGCCGTCTTCGGATACTGGATACATGTCAGGCGCCGCGACATCGCCGAGAAGGCTGCGTCCTTCCTCGGCGGCATTCCGCACCGCCTGCTGCTGAACAAATACTACGTTGATGAAATCTATAATTCGGCCGTGGTGCAGAACCTGCTGCGCACCACCCGGCTGATGTCCAACTTCGACAAGTACATCGTCGACGGCATCGTCAACGGCATGGCGGTTCTCACCCGGGCCACGGCAACGATCAACGGCTTTATCGACAAGCTGTTCGTCGACGGTGCGGTGAATCTGGTGGGCAACGCGATCATTGCCGGCGGCAACAGGATCCGCCGGCTGCAGACCGGTCAAATCCAGCAGTATCTCTACGTGCTGGGGGCCGGAGTTACAATCATTGTCATCGTGGGGCTGTTCATACTCTGACGGCACACCGCGAGCGGGAAGAACAGCGCCCCTGACCGGGCGCACGCAGATACAACCATAGTCGAACCGGACACGGGTGCTTCTTTATTGACGGCCCGGGTGCGGGGGGTGCACCGAAGCGCTGGAGGCGAACGTTCATGTTCGAGGAACACATCCTTTCCTGGATCACCTTTTTTCCAATCCTGGGGATGATCGTCATTACCTTCCTCCCCAAGGAAAAGCACAATCTGATCAGGTGGACGGCAGTGGCCGCCACCACCCCGCCCCTCTTCTGGGCCTATCAGATTTTCTCCCGGTTCGACCGGAGCACGGTGGAGATGCAGTTCACCGAGAAGGTGAGCTGGATACCGGCCTTCAACATTGAATACTACATGGGCATCGACGGGGTCAGCGTGACGATGATCCTGCTCACCGCTTTGCTCTGCTTCTTCTGCATCTTCGCCTCGTTCGGGATCAAGAAGGCACTCAAGGGGTACTTCGCGATGTTCCTGCTGCTGGACACCGGCATGATGGGTGTCTTCTGCGCGCTGGACTTCTTCCTCTTTTACGTCTTCTGGGAAGTGATGCTGCTGCCGATGTATTTCCTCATCGGCATCTGGGGCGGCCCGCGGCGGGAATACGCGGCGATCAAGTTTTTCCTCTACACCCTGTTCGGCAGCGTACTGATGCTGCTGGTGCTGCTCTCCTTCTATTTCTTCAGTGTCGACCCGGCCACCGGCGGACACACCTTCAACCTG
>JAQAZP010000133.1:0-52947 GCA_032127265.1 Acidobacteriota bacterium | reverse complement strand
GTGAATCTGTCCAAAACGAAACCGGTGTTGACAATCTGTCCCATTGGACCTCCAATTCCACTCCTGCCGATGGCTTGGCAACACTTCACGGATGAAGCACCATGTCTATCACGTCAGTGCAGAAGGAAGTGAATGATCGGCATTACCAGACCGAAATTGAGGCTGTTATTACTGTTTTATCAGCGATAATTACTATTTTGCCGCTTATGGGGATAACATTACTGCTGTGAAACATGTTCCAGGCGCACCTTTGAATTACCCCGGATTGTCCGGAGATCCAGTTTGCTGCGTAAACAATTGCATACAAATGGCTTGTCTGTGAAGTATGGAGAGCTCATCCCTGGCTTCGTCCTGACCCCTGCCGTGGTATGGTATTTGCAACTAGATTCTTGGTTGGAGAGGCTGTATCCAATCGCAAACCCATGGCTATACACCAAAAAAGTTACGAGATGCGCCACCAGAGACCTGTTGTTCCGGCCGGCCAGCGATCCGCTTTGCCCGGATTGGAGCAGCAACTCGCTTCAGCAAGGGGGAAAGATCGATGAACAGAAAGATGAGAGGATTCGTGATCTGTATGGGGCTGGTCCTCACCATGTCCGTGGCCGTCCAGGCCATGGAGCATCCTCGGCCCGGGGAGGTGGAGGAACTGATCGCCACCAGCCAGTATGGGGACCGGGTGGAGTTCGCCAACCAGATCGGCAACCATCGAATCGGATCGTATCTACTTCAGAAGCTGAAGAAGGGGGGCCACATGCTCGGTGGGCCGGGTGTTATCGCCCCGCCGCCGGCCGGGCAGGGAATGCCCTCCAGCGGTGTGGTGCGCACTTTCATGCTGCTGATCGAGTTCCAGGATTACCCCCACGCGGTGGATACGGCGACCGTCGACGACATGCTCTACGGCGCCGGCAACCCGGCCAACTACCCCAAGGAGAGCCTGGCTTCATACTATGACCGATCCTCCTACGGCCTGCTGGATCTGAGCGAGGGCGCCACCCTCGGCTGGTACCAGACCGCCTACGACCGCAGCGCCGTCACCGAGGACGACGCCGGGCGCGAGGCCCTGATCAAGGAGGCCATGGAACACTTCGACGCCGAGGGGCATGACTTCTCCCAGTACGACAACGACGGCAACGGCGTGGTCGACTACTTCATGGTGATGTGGACCGGCCCGGATACCGGCTGGGGCACCTTCTGGTGGGGCTATCAAACCGGCTGGACCGATGCGGCGTACATGCTGGACGGCGTGGGTTTCGGCAAATACTCCTGGCAGTGGGAAGCCGACCAGCCGACCGTGGTGATCCACGAGACCGGCCACGGCCTGGGGTTGCCCGACTACTACGATTACGACGTGGATGTGGGTCCTGACGGCGGCGTTGGCGGCTTCGACATCATGGACGGCGTTTGGGACCACAACTGCTTCAGCAAGTGGATGCTCGGCTGGCTCACCCCCACCGTGGTGGACGGCAGCCGGCAGGACCTGACCCTCAACCACACCTCCGAGTACCCGGAGGCGGTGCTGATCTGGCCCGGAGTGGGCACCGGTGACATGTTTAGCGAATACTACATGGTGCAGAACCGCCAGGATGTGGGCAACGACGACGACGGCTGGTTCAACGTCGACGGCCTGGCGATCTGGCACATCGACGCCACGCTCAACCCGGACGGCACCTGGTTTGCCTACGACAACTCCTTCACCGACCACAAACTGCTGCGGCTGATGGAAGCCGACGGGATGGAGCACATCGAGACGGCCACCTGCGACGGCCTCGTCTGCAGCAACAACCCGGCCTGGAGCTGTGAAGAGGACGAGAACTGCAAATTCTCCGATGCCGACGACGCTTACAGTGAAGGAGTCGTGCTCAGCAACCTCACCTTCCCCTCCAGCGCGGCCTACGACGGGTCCGACAGCTGTGTTACCGTCTGCGATATCGTCGAAAACGGTACCGACTTGGCAATCTCCGCCGCCTTCACCACCGAGTGCAGCCAGCAGCCAGTTTGCGAGGCCGGCGGGCCTTACCTTGTGGAGTGTAACGGCACCGCGACCACACTGACCCTCGACGGCACCGGTTCATCCGATCCGGACTCCGACGATACGCTGACCTACTTCTGGGAAACCGACTGCCCCGGGGGGATATTCGATGATCCCACCAGCGCCACGCCGGTGCTGATGCTGGACAGTTCACCCGGATGTCTGGTGGTGTGCAACGTCTCGCTCACCGTCACTGACTGCGCCGGCAACACCGACGGCTGCAGCACCACGCTCACCGTCACTGACGTCACCGTGCCTTTCGTCCAGCTCCCACCCGACATTACCATCGAGTGCGACGAGTCCACCGGCCCGGAGAACACCGGCACGGCCACGGGCATGGACGAGTGCGACCCGGCTCCGATGGTCAGCTACGTGGACAAGATCGTGGAGGGATCCTGTCCGCAGGAGCGGGTGATTTTACGCACCTGGATCGCCACCGACGAGTGCGGCAACAGTGGTGCCGACACCCAGAGGATCGACGTGGTGGACACCACGGCGCCGGTGGTCGACTGCCCGGCCGACGTAGAGGTCACCTGCGGCGACTCCACCGACCCGGATGCCACCGGGATGGCCACGGCGGTGGACAACTGCGATCCCGATCCGGTGATCAGCTACGAGGACGTGGAGACTCTGCCCGACTGTCTGGCCTCGCCGGTGATGTATTACATCACCCGAACCTGGACCGCTGTTGATGCCTGTGGCAATGCCGAGTCCTGCGAGCAGGTGATAACCGTGCTCAAGGTGGTGCACTATCTCGACATCAAGCCCGGTTCCTGCCCCAACTCGTTCAATCGCCGCAGCAACGGCGTGCTGCCCGTGTCCCTCGTGGGCACCGCCGACTTCGACGTGTCAACGGTGAATATTGCCAGTCTGCGCATCTCCCGCGTCGACTGCGTCGGCGGCAGCGCGGCTCCCAATGAAGGGCCCAAGGGCCCGCACACGGTCACCGAAGATGTGGCCACGCCATTCGAGGGTGAGCCCTGCGACTGCCACGAGGAGGAAGGCGATGGCTGGCTGGACCTCTCGATGAAATTCAACAGTCCTGAGGTGACGGAAGCCCTGCAACTGGCGGAGTTCGAACATAAGGATACGGTGGAGGTGGCGGTCACCGGCACCATGGCCGACGGCTGTGAGTTCATCGCCTACGATTGCCTGCGCATTGTCGGTAACGGCAATCCGGGAGGGGGCGACTAGGAGCGAACGGGAAAACCTTGAAGGGGCCGCGGTGATTAGCCGTGGCCCTTTTTTTATGGCGCGATCGCAGCAGCTTCCCGACCAAATTCAACGATTGGATTGGTTGGCGGGATGTTGAATCAGGGGCACAATCGATTATCAGCGCCGATCAAAACTCGAGGGTCCCGTACACCGTACACGACGATGACATGAAAAGGCCCGGTCGGGAGTGTTCCCGGCCGGGCCTTGTTTTATCAGGTGCGCGCCGAGTCCGGGAGGCCGGCGCGGCGGGTGGTCAGTTCATAATTACGGCGCCACGGCAGTCACCGTGCAACTGGCCGTGTCGGTGTCCCCCGCCGGCGGGTAGGGCGGCAGGTTGTATGGTGTGGGCGTCACGTCGGCCACGTTGAGCGTGAATACGTTGTTCCCGATCACCGAGCCCAGGGCCGGGAGGTTCTGGACCCATGAGGTGACGTAGCTCGCCCCGCCGGCCACGTTGGTGAAGCCGGCCCGCCAACTGGAATAGCCCGTGCCGTTGGCCAGGGTGGCGTCGATGCGCCCGGCGATGCGCCTTATCTGGCCGGTGTAGAGGTTGGTCAGCGACGCCGACATGGTGGTGGGGAAGGGCACGATACCCACATCCGGCACGCAGGTGAACACGGCGTCCACGGTCTGGGACGGCTCACTGGTCAGGGCCAGGGTCCCGGTCCACATCACTTCCGGCGGACACTTGCCGTTGTCGTTCCACAGGTCGTAGAGATCCTGCCCCTGGCTGTCGGTGGTGTTCTCGTCACGGAGAAATTCCACGAACTCCTTCGAAGTGCTCTGGTAGTAGAGGGTCACCTCGGCCGACGCGGCCCCGGCCGGAATGGTGTAGTCGGTCACGTCCCAGTACTGCCCGTCAGCGTAGCTATGACCCACCGGCGCTCCGCCGAAGTCGGCAAAGGCGGCGTTGGTGAAGCCGCGCGGCGGGATACGGTTGTCGCTGAAAATTTTGTTGTTCAGCACGAAGTGGAAGGACGGTCCCGGGTCCACGCCCACGATGGGCGCGGTCACTTCGTCCAGTCCCGGTTCGACATGGTAGATTTTGGCTTCCGGGTCGTGGCTCAGCACTCCGGTGTCCGGGTCGTAGGCCCCCGACTCGGAGATCAGGTTCATTCCCGAGTCGTAGAACTTGACATTGATCCAGACCCGGCGGCCTTCGGGATAGCCGGTGGGCAGCTTGTGGCCGGTCTGGTTGGTCACTGTCACCTCGAGGTCGCTGCTGACCTGGGCCAGTTCAACCGCAGCAGCGTTCTGCAGCATGTAGCGGGCGCGGAGGATGCCGGCCTGGAGGGCGGCATCGTTCACCTCGCCGGGGAAGAGGGTGCTGAGCAGCCCGGGGAGCCAGGTGCTGCCGCCGGTCATGTCGTGCAGCGGCAGGTCGTCGCGCACCGGCGGCGTGCCGAAGTTGCAGCCCTGGCCAGTGACGTCGTGCATGTGGCAGTCCTGGCAGGTGGAGACGTTGTCCAGATTGCCGCCGAACTGGGGCGCGTAGACACCGGCAGGTGTGTTGTATTCGCTGTAGAACCACTCGCTGTAGGTCCGTTCCACCGGACCGATGGTATGGGCCGAGAAGTCAGTGGCCGGCGTGTCAAAAGCGTTGGGCAGGTAGTTCCCCAATCCGTCCTTCTCGAAGGCCGGGTTGCTCACATCGTGGCATTGCCCGCAAAGGGCCGCTTCACGGTGGAAGGGCGAGACCAGCACCGGGTGGCCGGAGTCGGCGTTGAGGAACGGGCCGCGGCGTGCGCCGGTCGGGTCCACCACCACCATGCCATTGCCGAACTCGGTGCCGGGGAAGCTCAGTGCGGCAAGGATGGCCTGATCTTCAGACGGATTCGCTCCGGGTTCGTAGATCGGGTCCACAAAACGGTGGCAGTAGTCGCAGGAGACTCCGCTAAAGTCGGCGCTCTGCATCTGGCTGCCGTCGGTGGGTATCGAGCGGCCCTGGTGCCACCCGCGGGGGAAGTGGCAACGCAGGCAGAGGTCGCCCGAATCGGGGGCGTCCTGGTTGGCGATGACCATGTTGGCCAGAAAGATGACGTCGCGGGAGGCCTGGGACATCATGCTCCCCTGCCAGTTGGCGTACGGTTCCACCGCGGCATCGTAGCCGCCGTGGCAGACCTCGCAGGCTTCGGGCGGGTTGAGGATGCCCGACTCGAAGGGCTGGCTGCCTGGCATGTCGAAATCCCTGAGGGTGGAAGGGACGATGCCGCCGGGCGGGGAGTCGATGGTGAAGGCCGAGTCGCTATCGTCCTGGCCCTGGTTGAAGGCGTTGTCGGTGGCCACCACCCGGAAGAGGGCCAGGGTGGAGGGCCGGTTGGCCGGGAACCAGGTGTGGCTGCCGCTGTTGGTCAGGTTCCGGGCCTGGAGCTTCCAGGTGGCGCCGTTGTCCAGGGAGAGCCAGAGGTCGATTGCGGCAATGCCGCTGTCGTCATCGGCAAACCACTGCACGGTAAAGCTGCTGTTGCCCACCAGGATCTCGCCGCCGTTGGGATCGAGCACGATCACTTCCGGGGGCGTGGTGTCGCTGCCGGTGCTGGGCACCAGGTGGCCCTGGATCTCGGCCAGGTCAGGTCCGGTGACCTGGCCCACGTTGGCCGGGGTCAGCCCGGGGAAGGTGGGGGTATTGAAGAAGGAGACCAGGTCGGTGATCTCGATCAGGGAACTGAAGCCATCACCGTCCGCGTCCACCCCTTCCACGGACTGCACCGCCTGGCGCCGCCCGTTCGGGTTGCTGGGGAAACCGGGCAGAGCCGCTTCAATGAGCAGGCCATAGGGGTTGCGCGTCCCGCCGCCGTTCCAGTCGAAGTGGCAGACACCGCAATGGTTGGGGAAACTCGGCACGGTGTCGAGCACCGAGCCCACGGCGACGGGGTAGCTGTCGAAAAAGGCGCTGCGAATGTTGGCCCGGGCGTGTGCCTCAGGGCTGACCGCGCTGAAAGCCATCAGCAGGCCGGCGATGAGCAGCCAGGGCAAAAGGTTTCGATATCGAAATTTCAGGGCGGCCATGAGTGAGACTCCTTCACCTTGGTGGTAGTAAAAAGATGTTAAGAAAGGGATTATCTCTGGGCACAGATAAGCAGCTGACTGAACCGGGAGAGCCCGGTACGCGTGTGGAGCTGAAGCCGGATCAGTTTTCTAAATGAACGTGAGACGCGAAATGCCCCTTAATTCAACCAACTCACTGTACTATAAGATAGTTATATGGTTAGAATGTGAATTCGTCAAGTTACGAATCATAAAATTGTTCGGTGATCAGGTCGGGTATTCGGGCATTGCCCCGGTTGGCGGGCCCGCCGGGGATGTTCCGATCCCGGGGCAGGCGGGCGGCGTATCATCCCCTCCTCGCTTCAGGTCTCGGGTTCGCGCAAGGGTTGTCATTTCCCCCTCGACAGGCGCTCGGAGTGGATGGATACCCCGCCCACCTGCACCACTAACGATCGCTGAACAAGCCGTCAATCCTGGGCACCCGGGCCGGTATCTCCGTCTGAGCGAAATGTCGAGAGATTTTTGACAACTCTCACGTGAACTCGAGACCCGTGAGCGAAGACGGAGATGCCGGCCCGCACCTGCATTGAATCCCGCGAGCGAAGACGGAGATACCAACCCGCCTCGACATCAGGGGCTGGGACGAAAAATGGGGACTGTCCCCGGGGCGTGACAGTCCCCATTTTCCCTGTCTTATCGTCCGGCTTCCACCGCCTCCGAGAACACCTCGTCGCCCAGGTCGGTGACCACTCCGAGGATGTATTCGTAGCGTGCTCCAGGTGCCGCGGTCCGGTCGAGGTAGACACTGCCCCGGGCCGGCCTCGGCGTGATCTGCTGGAACCCGTCCAGCAGCGCGGTGTGCATGGCCCGGCGGGCTTCCAGTGCCTTGATCCGTTCCGGCAGGTTGGGCGCCGGTGCCGTGATCCCGCTGATTCCGGTGCGGGCCATGGCCGTGGTTTCAGGGAAGATCTGGCGGCGGTAGACGTTGATCCCCCGGGAGACGAACCCCTTGGTGCCGGTCAGCTCCACCTCGATGCCGTCGGGCCGCGGGGCGGCGCGAACTCCGGCATGGCGGTCCCAGGTGGGCAGGTCGCCGCCGGTGAGACAGAACAGCTCACCGCCGATGCCGCCGAGCATCTGGGTCCCGGCCAGCACGTCGGGGTAGGTGTCGCCGTTGACGTCTTCGATCCAGCGCAGGGTGAAGATCTTGCTGCCGGTCATGTAGCTCCAGATGGTATCGCCGCTGGTGCCGTCGATACAGCGCACCTCGCCGGTGAAGGCGCCGGCCAGGGCGTCGTCATAACCGTCGCCGTTAACGTCGGGGATGCCGGAGACGGCCCAGACATCGCTGCCCATGTAGCTGCTCCAGAGCTGGACGCCGGTGGCGCCGTTGAGGCAGTAGGCCCAGGAAGCCCAGCTGGCCACCAGCACCTCGTTGATCCCGTCACCGGTGACATCGGCGAACGAGTCGACCCGCATCACCGGGGAGACCAGGGTGAAGGTCCAAACCGCTGTCGGGTCACCGGCTCCGTCGAGGCAGGTCACGATACCGGCGGGCGAACCGCCCCAGGTACCCACCACCACCTCTGACGCCCCGTCACCTGTGACGTCGCTGTGCCTGGTGAGGCTCCAGTTGTCGCCGCCGGTGTCGAAGGCCCAGAGCGTGGTGGCCGGGCCGGAGCTGGCACCGCTGACGCAGTAGACGTGGTTGTCCCGGACGGTGTTGCCGCCGGCGCAGGCCGCCGCGTCGTTCACCTCGTCGCCGTTGACATCGCCGAGGTTCACCACGTCGATGATGGCGTCGTTGGCATACTGGCGCCAGAGGGTTGCCGCGGTGCCGCTGGAGGCACCGTCAAAGGCATACATACTCCGCGGGCCGGCCGTGCCGCTGTCGTGGCCGCCGGCGCCGAACAGAGCGTCGGGCACCTTGTCGCCGGTGATGTCACCGGCGGGGCCGGCGGCGTAAACCCAGCCGCCATCCGGGTCCTCGTTATACATGTCGTAGGACCAGAGAATGCCGCCGTTGCGGCCGTTCACTGCGTAGCAGGTGCAGCCGCCCCAGGCCGTGGCCAGCAGAATGTCGGCCAGACCGTCGCCGTTGATGTCGGGGGAGACATCGAGGCACTTGTCGCCGTAGCCGCCGCTGTTGCTCGGCCCGCCCGGTGGGTGGATCCCCCAGTTCACCACGCCTTCCCCATCGGAGTTGCCCCAGATCAGCGAGAGGTGCGGTTCGCTCGACGAGGCGCCCGCGTCGTAAGACTCCACTGCCGCGTCGGTGATCCCGTCGCCGGTGACGTCGGGCACCTGGGCCGTGCACTCCACGTTCTCCACTCCCTGGAAGACCCAGAGGGGCAGCCCCTTGCCGAGGAAGTTGGTTTTGCCGGTGCCATGCAGATCGACAGTGTGCATGCCGCCATCGGTGCCGTTGCTGGTGATTTCCAGCGCACCGGAGAAAGTGCCGGTGGCCGGCACCGAGAAATCCACATCCACCTCGATGGTTTCAAAGGTATTGAGGGTGATGGGGTAGATGAAATCGGGGATGGAGAAGACCTCATCACCCGGGGCGGCACTGGTGATATCCATGTCCGAGATCACCAGCGGGGCGTAGCCGTTGTTGCCGATGGTCAGCGGCCAGCGTGAGCGGGAGTAACGCCGCCGCTGGTCGAAATCGTGGGACGTGGCCGAGAGAGCGATCACCGGGTCGGGCAGCACGGCGGTGACCGTGATTGCGGCGGTCACTTCCGGCTCGTCCGGGTCATCGCTGGACACGGTGATCGTTGCCTCAAAGTACCCGGTGGTGGCCGAGGTGAAGAACGAGGTGTAGCTGTAGGAGTCACCGGCGGTGATGGTCAGCGGGTTGGGAAAGTCGGCCACGTTGAACTGCGGGGTGTCACTGGTCATGCCGCTGACGGTCAGGTCGGCGGTGCCCACGTTGTCGATATGCAGTGTCCAGGGGATGACAGTGTTCACCGGGACGATGCCCAGGTCCTGGCTGGTAGGGTGCAGGTCGATGTCCGCGGTGCCGCTGCCGCCGGGGTCGATCTGGTAGCAGCGCCGGCCGGCGCCGGCGTTGTTGTCGGCGCAGACCCAGAGGTAGCTGCCGTCCCAGGTCAGGCCGCGGGGGTTGGCCCCGGGTGAGTCGAACTGCTCCAGCACCGTGCCGTCCGTGGGGTCCAGGCGGTAGACGATGGCCTCCTCGCCTGAGAAATCGTCGTTGACATACCAGAGGTCGGTGCCGTCCCAGGCCAGGCCCCAGGGCTGGTGGGCCGGCGCGGCAAAGGAGTGCACCTCGAGGCCGGTGGCCGGGTCGATCTGGTAGATCCAGCCGTCGGGGTTGTAGTACGCGGCGCACCACAAATACGTGCCGTCCCAGGTCAGACCGGCCATGTACGTGGTGATCGAGGGTATGGAGTCCAGCAGCCCGCCGCTGGTATTCATCCTGAACAGCATGTCGTAGTTGTAGGAGTCGAGCTGCCAGAGGGCGCTGCCGTCCCAGGCCAGCCCATAGGAATCGTCCCCCTGCCCGGTGAAGGAACTGAGCACCGTGCCGTCCGCCGGGTCCAGTTCGTAGACCGTCGAGCCGCTGGGGCCATACATGCCGCACCACAGACTGACACCGTCCCAGGTGAGGGCACCGGCGTAGTCCGGGGCAGGGATGCTGCCCACCACGGTTTCACCCACGGACGGCAAGGCGGTGGCCAACAGCAGAAGCAGCACCATGGTGGTCTGCCACACGAAAGAAATACAACTTTTTTGAGTGCGTAATACCCGCCTGTTGATGAACATCGTGATCCCCCCTGGAATGAAGTTATAAGGGGATGATAGGCCGGTCCCCCGGGCCAGTCAATCGCCGGACAGCCCTGACAGGAATGTGCGTTTAATTGAGGGACAGGCCCCTATTAGCCGGATTAAATCGTTGATGAATCAGATCATAAATAGAGACCTGTCCCCAATTACTATTAAATATGAACTACGTCGCGTGGAATGAATGTGTTTAAGAAATCAGGGAAGCAGGTTCAGGTGGTAGAGGTCGGCCACCTGTTCGAGGGGGAAGGAGCCCAACGGGGCCAGTACGTCCCGGGTCAGACGGTGCACGGTCTCCTCCTCGAGCTGGCGTTCCTTGTCGGAGGGGTTTTCCAGAGCCAGGCGTGAGAGGCGGGAGATGTGGATCAACTCGTGGGTCAGGATGTAAAGCATGAAGGGGTAGAGCGCCGGTGCGCTGGTGCGGGTGGAGACCGCCATCAGGATCGGGTGGTCGAAGAGGTGGATGCGGTAGAACTCCTCCGGGGTGTTCCTGTGGGTGTAACTGATAGTTTCGGCGAAAACGCCCTTTTTCAGTGCCGCTACGGGAATGTCCCGCTCGGTGAGCACATCGTAACTGAAGTGGAAGAACTCGCGGGGAGCGTAGCGGTAGAACCGGTTCAGGTGATCCGAAGATTCCCTGGTGGCCTGGTGGACGAGGTTGCGCTGGAAATCGTCGAACCTCGAGCGTTGCGGTGCGCTGTCGGTGGGATTGCTGCCGCCAATCATCGATCGCCGTCCAGACAGGAAAGGCCCGGTTTGAACCCGGGCCTTTGCATCAGGATTTCTCAGCCGTCACAGGGGGCGGCTCAGTCGCTTTTTTTCGTAGTGCTCGTTGTGCTGTCAGCGCCGGAGCCGGTGTCGGCCTTCTTTTCGGGGACTGAGTTGCTGCCCACCGAGGCGGCGCTCCGTCCCTTGTCCTTGGTTTTGTAATCGGTGACGTACCAGCCGCTTCCCTTGAGCTGGAACGAACTGCGGGAAACCAGTTTGTCCAGGTTTCCCCCGCACCCGCAGGTACGAAGGGGATCGTCAGAGAATTTCTGCAGTTTCTCCGTCACTTCACCGCAGGTCTGGCATTTGTATTCATATATCGGCATTGTATCGCCCCTTGCAACCAGTGGTATCCATACTCACGTCCGGCGTAAACCGGTCAGGAAACACATTTATAGGACTCGCGGCAGCCGTTGTCAACCTGAAAATTTACGTTTCGCTGCTGGAAGTCGGACCTTCCAGGTGGTACTGTATCCGGCATTGAGGCCGATTCGGATGAAACCGGCGACCGGCCGGGTGGGGCGGCCCAGGATTTTCGATGGGTGGATCAGCGTATCGAGGTTTGCAAGTGATTCCTGAAGAAGGGGATAGCGTCGTCCAGGTGACGGCGCCGGCCGCACCGCGCCGACTGCTGGTTCGCCTGCCCAACTGGATCGGTGACGTGGCCATGGCCACGCCCGTGCTGAGGGCCCTGCGCCTCGCCTTCCCGGCTGCCCGGATCCACTGGCTGCTCAAATCCTATCTGGTGGACCTGATTTCCGGTTGCGGATGGTATGACGAGCTGCTGCTCCTGGAAGGCGGGGACGGCACCGGCCGGGCCGAGAATCGCTTCCAACTATCCCGCCGGCTACGGCGGCGGCGTTACGACACCGCTTTTCTTTTTCCCAACTCCTTCGGGTCGCTGGTTCCGATCTACCTTGCCGGAATACCGCGGCGGATCGGCTACAACCGGTACGGCCGCGGGTGGATGCTCAGCGAGGCTGCCGCGCCGCCCCGGGACGGGCTGGGAAAGATCGTCCCCGAACCGATGCCGCTATATTACGCCAGCCTGCTCCGCCTGCTGGGAGTGAGCGGCATCAACCTCCGGCTTTCCCTGCCCTACGACGAGGCGCTGGAGACCGAACTGGACCGGCGGATTTTCCAGGAGGATGGCCCTGACCCCGCGCTGCCCATGGTCTGCTTCCACCCCGGTGCGGCGTATGGGGCGGCCAAGTGCTGGCCGCCGGAGTATTTCGCCGAACTGGGCGATCGGATTCTCGACGCCTACCGGGTCAACCTGGTGATCACCCTCGGGCCGGGTGAATCAGCTCTCGAGCCGCTGATCTCCGGCGCCATGACCAACCGGGCCCACTTCCTGAATCTGCCTCTCGGTCTGCTGCCACCCCTGTTCCGCCGCATCCGCCTCCTGGTGACCAATGACACCGGGCCGCGCCACATCGGCGTGGCCATGGATCGCCCGATGGTGGTCCTCTTCGGTCCCAGCGATATCCGCTTCACCAAGTTCCACTTGGAAAAAACCGCGCTGGTCATGCGGGACGATCTGCCCTGCATCCCCTGCGGCCGGCGGGTCTGTCCCCTGGGGCACCACAACTGCATGGTGGGTGTGCCGGTGGACACGGTTTTTGATCAGGCACAGCGAATTTTGCTCGATCCCGCCCATGGACCGGTTGAGCCGCGGTCCTGATCAGCCGATACAGGGAATGAGAGATAGATCCTGAAGCCGTGTGCCGGAGCTGCCGGAGGGGAGGGGATTCCTGCCCGGTAGCCGGCGATGCGAATTCATTGGAGTTTGCGATGAACGACATCTCCTCGAGGGAAGAGGAATTTCTTCCGCGGTTCGAGCGGTTCAAGGCCCGGATGCGCGAGCTGCGCGGTCTGCGGGTGAACCAGTTCATGGGCCTCCTCGACCAGAACCAGCAGCGCAAGGTGCTGTTGATCGAGAAGGAGGTGGAGGAGTTCGTTCGCAAGTTTGCGTACGGCGGCGGTCTCTCCCCCCTGCTCCAGGAAGGTATCCTGACGGCTTTCAACTCGGACCAGGTGATGCGCCGACGGATCGAGCTGCAGAGTTCCGGCGCCAGCCGCGGCAGCAGGGTGGACTCGGTGGTGACCCAGGGGGCCAGGATTGCCGCCGATCCCCGGCCTGCCGCCGTGGGAAGATCTGCCGCGGGTGCGAAAGGCGGTGGGAACGGAACGCGGAGTACCGGGTTCTTCAACCCCACACCCGCGGAAATATCCCGCCAGGCGTCCAGCCTGATGGGCGGCAAGCGGGTCAGCGACCAGAGCCTCTCGGCCCTGCAGAATGCCATCTCGCGCAAGCTGGGTGGTAACGGCAGCGGTCCGGTGCAGGGAAAGCAGGTGCAACTGGCGCTGACCAGCGCGGGGAAGGTTACGATCAAGGTGGATGAATAACCGGGCCGGTCAATCCTCTTCCTGCGACTGCCTGGTTTCCTGCTGCACTTTCACAATCTTGTCCAGACATCCGAGAAAGGTGCTGACAATGGCGGGGTCGAACTGCGTTCCCGAACAGCGTCTTATTTCGGCCACCGTCTCATCCAGGTTGCGGCCCCGCCGGTAGGGTCGATTGGTGGTCATGGCGTCGAAGGTGTCCATCACGGCCATGATGCGCGACTCCAGAGGGATATCCTCACCGGCCAGGCCGTCGGGGTATCCGGAGCCGTCGAAGTTCTCGTGATGGTGACGGATGATTTCCTCCAGGTCGAAACCGTAGAGGTTTTTGACGATCTTGCCCCCCAGTACCGGGTGCATCTTCATGTTTTCGTATTCTTCATCGGTAAGCTTGCCCGGCTTGGAAATGATTGTCTCCGGCACGCCGATCTTGCCGATATCGTGCAGAATGCAGGCGATCTTCAGGTTGTACTTCCGTTCATCATCCAGATCCATCTCGCTGGCCAGGACGTCGACATAGCGTTCCACCCGTTCGCAATGCCCCCGGGTGTAACGGTCCTTGACCTCGATGGTTCGGGCGTGGGTCATTACCGAGGAGAGGAACATCCGGCGGAATTCCTCGCGGTGGCTGGCGATGAGATAGTCGTGGATCAACGCGCTCTCCACTTCGCCGAGGTAGAGGTCGAGCAGGGGCTCGTTCCCCCCGATCTCGGTCCGTTCGTCGAAGCCGAGGTAGAGGAAGCCGAGCAGCAGATCCTGCTCCAGGCGGAAGATGTGCACCGAGTGATTGGCCGGTTGGAGCTGGTACTGCCGGGGGATCGCCTGGTCATCCCGATGATGGGTGACCTTCGGCTTCGCGAGGCTCAGCCACTTCAGCGGCGGGCTCTCGAACCCGACGGCGCTTCGTCCCTTGCTGTCGTAATACATGTTGCGGTTAAGTTGTTCCTCTTCGCCGTTACGCGTATAGAGGACAAAGGTGTCGGGGGCAAACGTGTCGATGCAGAAGTCGCGGAAATCGGTCAGCTTGGGCTGGATGTTCAGCGTCTCCCGGGATTTCTGGCCCAGCTTGCACAGGCTGGTCAGCGTCGTGTTGAGGCTCAGCAATTCCTCGGTTCGCTCGGCCACCTTCTGTTCCAGGTGCTGCTGGTAATCGCGGTTCTCCTGCACCAGGCGGTTTTTTTCCAGCGCCCGGGACAGGGTCGCCTCCAACTCGCGCAGCTGGAACGGTTTTTCAATGAAGTCGTAGGCCCCTGATTTGAGACTGGTGATCGCGGTGAGCCGGGTGGCGTTGCCGGTGATCACGATCTGGGTGATGTCCCTGTTCAGCCGGGCAATGTTTTCCAGAAGTTCGAACCCGTTCATCGCCGGCATGTTGAGGTCGGTGAAGACGACGCTGTAGTCTTTGTGTGAGCGGGAGAGAATCTCCATGGCATGGCGGCCGTTCTCCGCCGCCTCCACGCTGTGCCCGCGCATGGTCAGATAGTCCTTGAGCACCTGGCGAATCTCGTCGTCGTCATCCACCACCAGGATCTTTTTCTGTTTGATATCCGGGCTGATATCTAAAGGCAGCGGACTCGCGGCAAGCGAGCCGTGAAACCGGTCCATCTGGGGAAGCGTGGTTTCCAATGCAACCTCGCTCATGAAGGTATATTCAGTCGCTTCATTTTTTCGATAAGCGTCGTTCGGTTGATGTTGAGCAGCCTGGCGGCACGGCTCTTGACCCAGTCGGTGCGCTGCAGCGCCTCTTCGATCAGGTCTTTTTCAAAGCTGCGAACCGCATCCTTGAACCCCAGCTTTGAATGCCGGGCGTGGCGTGAGGAGCCGTTTCCCGAAGCGGGCCGGCCGCCCCGGCGCAACGCAGTCTTGATATCCGGGATGCGGATCGGTTTTTCGATCCAGTGGTCTACCGGCCCGCCCATGGTCTCCGCCGGGGGGTTCTCTCCCAACGGGGCACGCGTTGCCAGGACCACGGTGCCGGGCAAGTGGTGCTTGATCTGCCGCAGCGTTTCTATCCCGTCACAGCGGTGCAGGTCACTGAGGATGAAGTCGAAGGAGAATTCCCGCACCAGGTCCAGGGCTTCCTCTTCGCTTGGCGCGGTGATCACCTCGTATCCCTCCCGCTTGAGAGCGAAGGCGAGTGTCTCCTGCACCTGCTCGCTGATTCCCAGAATCAGAATGCTTTTATCCCTGGTCATTCAGCACCCGATTGCTTTTTAACCGCGCACAGTGACACCGCACCGTGCAGCCGGCCGTTCCAGTAGAATTTGCTGTCACATTTTGTATCGGAGGTTTGGCGAAAAAAGATAAGGGCAAAGTACGGAAAGTGTCAGAAAACAGACATTCGCCGGGACGGAACACGGTTCAGTTGCCGATCCCGGCGTCACGCGCGGCAGTGGTGCGCGGGCCCGGTCAGAGGGTGGGCCCGTTTTCCAACTGGTTGATCCGCTTGATTTTTTCCACCAGCGTGGTTCGCTTGACCTGCAGCAGTTCCGCCGCTTTTTTCTTGTTCCCCGCGGCCCACTTGAGGCTCTGCTGGATCAGCCGCCGTTCGAGGGTGGCCAGCACTTCGGCCAGGTTGATCCCTTCCTCGGGGACGTCGTACGAACCGAGCAGCCCGTCTTCCGGCGTATCACGGATTTCAGGAGGCAGGTCGGCGGGAAGGATCGTCTCGCTGTCGCTGGAGAGGGTCACGGCCCGTTCAATGGCGTTTTCCAACTGCCGGACATTGCCCTTCCAGTCGTAGGCCATCATCTGCCGGATCGCTGACTGATTGATGGTTTTCACGGCCAGTCCCTGTTCCTTGCAGAATTTGCGCAGGAAGTGGACGGCGAGCAGCGGGATGTCGTCCTTGCGTTCACGGAGCGGGCAGATTTTCGCCGGAATGACATTCAGCCGGTAGTAGAGATCCTCCCTGAACTGTCCAAGCCGGACCGCTTCCTCCAGGTTGACACTGGTGGCCGTGATAACCCGCACATCCACTTTGACGGTTTTCGTGCCGCCCACCCGTTCGAAGGACCGCTCCTGGAGCACGCGGAGCAGCTTGACCTGCAGGTTGGGGCTCATGGTGCCTATCTCGTCGAGAAACAGGCTGCCGTTGTTGGCTTGCTCGAAACGGCCCAGGCGGTCCTTGATCGCCCCGGTAAAGGCCCCTTTCACGTGGCCGAAGAGCTCGTCCTCGAGCAGGGTTTCCGGGATCGCCCCGCAGTTTACCGAGATCAGGGGTTTGTCCCGCCGGTCGCTGTTGTAGTGCAGGGCGCGGGCGATCAGCTCTTTGCCGGTGCCGCTTTCGCCGGTGATCAGTACCGTGCTGTTGGTGTTGGCCACTTTCTCCACCAGGCGGAACAGCTCCTGCATCTTTTCGTTGGTGCCCACGATATTGTCGAAGCGGTACTTGCTCTTCAACTGCGACCGCAAGTAGCGGTTCTCGTCGCGCAGCTGTTTCTGCTCGATGGCCTTGCGGACCAGGATGGTCAGTTCCATTGGTTTAAACGGCTTGGCCAGGTAGTGGAAGGCCCCCATCTTCATCGTCTTGACCGCCGTCTCGATGGACGCGTAACCGGTCATCATGATCACCACGATGTCGGGGTAGAGTTCCAGGGCACGGGAAAGGATCGCTTCGCCGTCGACCTCCGGCATCCGGAGGTCGGTGATGACAATGTCGTATACCTTGTCTCTCAGCTGCCGCAAGCCCCTGGGGCCGCTGTCGGCGGTATCCACCTCGAAGCCTTCACGCTCGAGCACTTCGGCAATGGAGCGCAGCATATCCAGCTCGTCATCGATAATCAGGATCTTTTCTACTTCGGGCATGATGGCCTCGCTCAATCCTCCCTCGCATCCTGTCTTCGCGTCAATATTTTGATGATTTTTAATGTGTTGCTATAAATATAACGATTTCAGCATGAAATGGCAAGCCAAAATCTTGACAAGATGCGGGCAGCCTTGCCCGGTGCTGGCATTTTTCCAATAGGCAGCCCTGGAACCGGACATTCCGCGCTCTAATGGAAAACAGACAGCGTGCCGATAAGTGGTGCAGGCAGGCTACTCAAGGAATATTTGCCCCGATAGACGGGGCATCCCTCCCGGGAGACAGGACCATCCCGAAACGTCAAATCTATGACAACTTCACGCCCTTGATGTCATCTTAATGACTCTATTCTCCTGACACTGCGCCGGACTCTCTTTTCTTCCACACCACGCTGTTGACCATAAGTTTTTCAATTTAAATTACTTGCGTCACCGAATGTTTTCGCCGGAGCCTCGAAAATCTTCCGCCAAAATGTGGAAAAAAGCTGGTACTGGAATTGCAATATGTCTAAGCCTCTGTTGATAGTTGGGTAGCAAATCTACATCAGACCATTCGAATTGGAAACACATGTCAGTTCTCGAAACAGATCGTTGCTTCGCGGAGTCTATCGCAGGCAGTACCGTGCGCTCTGTTCGGACAGCATAAAAGTGCGGGAGCGGCCGGCCCTGCCGGCTGAAAGTTGGACATTCACGGGGGGGAAGGCAATGCAGCAGCACAGTTCCGTTGAGCAGGCCTGGAAGGGAAGCAAGATTGGCGGGTTTAAGGGGGACCGGGACGAGTTGATCCTGGAGTTCATGCCGCTGGTCAAATACCTGGCCCATCGGGTGGCGGTGAAGCTGCCCCCGCACATTGACGTTGGCGACCTGACCAACTACGGCATCATTGGTCTGGTGGATGCCATCGAGAAATTCGACCCCTCCCGCAACATCAAGTTCAAGACATATGCCGAATTGCGCGTCCGCGGTTCGATCATCGACGGCCTGCGTGACCTGGACTGGGTCCCCCGCTCCATCCGCAAAAAGCGCAAGGAGCTGGAAAAGGCGTATCAGACAATTGAGCAAAAACATGGCCGGCCGGCCCATGACGAGGAAGTGGCCACGGTGCTGGGGCTGGACATGGACAAGCTGCACCACCTGGTGGACCAGGTGAAGGGCGTCTCCCTCGGCGGGTTCAAGGACCTTAGCGGCAACAACCCCGATGACAAGTTCGAGGAAAACCTCATCGGCTACATCCCCGACACCACGTTGGACGATCCGTTCCAGGTTTTCCAGAAAAGCGAACTGAAATCCATACTGGCCGGAGCCATCGATCAACTGCCGCAGAAGGAGCGGTTGGTGATATCGCTCTACTACTTCGAAGAGTTGACCATGAAGGAAATCGGGATGGTGCTCAATATCACCGAATCCAGGGTTTCCCAGTTGCACACGAAGGCCGTGTTCAGAATGCGCGGCCGGTTGAAAAACACCATCATCTGAAATCGGAGCCGCGGCCCCGGGCCGCAACCGTGAGGAAAAGTCTTCCGTAATTCGGGCCCATCTCGGGCATCCCGCCGTTCCCGGGGAGTGTCCCCATGGGGCCGTGTCCGTTTTCCTTAATTCCCCTCAAGCAACCCCCCGTTTTCTCCGATACGATAGATAGCCGACATGGAAAAGACTTGTGGCGGCGCATGAGAGGATATGGTGCGCTTGATGAATACAAAAGAAGCTCATGGAAACCTGACCCTTGTCACGGGACGGAATGGACAGCAGGAGAAGTCCGGACCGCTGGAACGGGTAAGGAGTTCCAGCAAAGAATGTGATACTGCGGACGAATCGCCCATCTCCGGCGAGGTCCTGCTCAAGACCCTCGAAGAGCCGTTCGAGTCTGCCGGGCGCAGCCGGCGGATCGCCCGCCTGCAGGAAAGGATTCTCGCCGGCACCTATCACATTCCGGCTCTGGAACTGGCCGAACGTATGATCGACGGGGACAATTTTTAATCCGTCCCCAACCCCTCGTCCAGGAGCCACCTTCAAGAGAGATCTGTGGACGTCGGACGGCTGTCCGCCGGCGGGCCGCGGCCCGTGAAATGGGGCGTCCGGATGTGTTACCATTTCGCGGGAGCCTCCGCGGTGGGCAATTCGCATACCGCTCTGGAGAGTTGCGAGGGAGCCAATGGCGAGCCGGAAACAGCGAATCGAAAAGATGATCGAGCACCTGCGGTCCTGCCGCCGGGTCTGGATCGCCACCCACGACAACCCGGACCCCGATGGGCTGGCCTCGGCCTTCGCCCTGCGGCACCTGCTGCGCTCTGACGACAACGGCGAGGACAAGGTGCCTGTGGAAATTTCAACCAGCGGCATCATCGGACGGGCCGAGAACCGGGCCCTTTTCAACTACCTCAACGTGCGGATCACCCCGATGGAGGAATTGACCCCCGATAAGGATTCGGCAGTGGTGCTGGTCGACACCCAACCGAAGCGGGCCAACAACTCGGTGCCCGAATGGGTCGTCCCCCGGGCAATCATCGACCATCACCAGGACTGGGGCACCTCGGAAAATGTGCCCTTCAAGGACATTCGGCCCAACTACGGCGCCACTTCCACCATCCTCACCGAGTATCTCCGCGCTTCCGGGCTGCCCCTGGACCGCAAAATGGCCACGGTGCTCTTCTACGGTATCGCGTCCGAAACCCAGGAACTGGGGCGTGAGCTGACCCGGGCCGACATGCGGGCCCACAAGTATCTGTTCCCGCTGATCGATCCAACACGCCTGACCCGCATCGAGCGGGCCCGGGTACCGCGGGACTACTTCCGTGTCTTCAGGCTGGCCATCGAGCGAGGCCGGATCCACGGGCCGCTGGTCATCTCCTGGATGGGGCCGCTGGAGTATCCCGACATGGTGGCCGAAGTGGCCGACTTCCTGATGCGTTTGGACGAGACGAGCATCTCCATCTGTCTCGGCCATTTCCAGGACGCTATCTACATCTCGTTCAGGACGCTGGACGAAGAGCTGAATGCCTCCGACCTGATGCAGAAGGCGCTGAAAGGGATCGGATCCGGCGGCGGACACGAAGGGATGGCCGGCGGCAAGGCCCCCCTGGACAAATTCCCCGAAGGGACGATCACCGAAAAGGCGGCACTGCTCAAGACCCGGTTCCTCAAAGTCCTCAAGTTGCCCGAGGGCGAGGGAGAACGGATGTTTGGACGGCCGGACAAGCCGTGCACCGACCAGGGGTGATCAACGTGCCGCCCGCTCCTTACCAATACAGGGCCCGACCGGGACGGCCTCTTGCCGCCCTGTGGCTGCTCCTGCCCGTTCTGCTGCTGGCCGCCGGTCTCCGGCTGCTCCACCTCTCCCACCAGAGTTTCTGGCTCGATGAGGTGCTCACCGTCAACACGGTGCGGCGGGCGGTTCCCTCGCTGACCATGAGCGGCACCACGCCGCCGCTGTATTACGTCATCATGACATTTTGGATGAAGCTGGTGCCCGAGACCGAGGCGATGGTCCGCCTGCCTTCGGTTATCTTCGGCATCGGCGCCGTGGCGCTGCTCTTCCTGCTGGGGCGCCGGCTGCTCGGTGCCCGTGCGGGCCTCTTTGCCGCGCTGCTGCTGGCCGTCTCCCCGTTCCACATCCACTACTCCCAGGAGGCACGGGCATACAGCCTGATGGTTCTGTTGACCCTGCTCTCCTGGTTGGCGCTGATCCGGGTACTGGACCGCGAGTCACCCATGCGCCTGGTCTCCTGGGCCGTGGTCACGGCCCTGCTGCTGCTGTCCCACAACTATGCCGCGTTCCTCGTGGCGGCCGAGGTGGCCTTCCTGCTGATCTGGGGGCGCCGCCACGGGATCCGGCCAATCCGGTGGCTGATCGGAATCGGGCTGCTGGGGCTGCTCTCGCTGCCCTGGATCAGGGTTCTGCTGATCATGGTAGAGCAACTGCGACATGCCGAATACTGGATCCAACCGCCGGTGATCGGCGATTTCGTCAAGCTCTACCGGATGATGTGCAGCGACAGCGGCTGGCTGATGAAGATCGACGTGATGCTTGTTCTGGCCGGACTGGTCTGGTGGCGTTACCGCTTCGGCCGGGCCCGCACTGTCCCGGTGGCGGATTGTGACAGGGCGAACCATCTTATCGGCCAAACCTCCATACCCCTGCTGGGCAGCTGGCTGTTCATCCCGGTGGTCCTGATGGTGGCTGCCTCCTGGTTCCTTCTCCCCCTGTACCAGCACCGCTATGCCCTGGCGCTCCTACCGCCATTCCTGCTGCTGGTGGCCTGGGGGGCTTCGGGTCACGGCAACCGGCCGGTGGCGCTGATCATGGTGGGTCTGATTCTCTTTTTCAACGTCCCTGGACTGGTGGCCTACTACGCCGAGGAAAACCGGGAGCCATGGCGCGAAGCGGCCGGTCTGGTGGCCAACCTGTCCCGGCCCGGAGACACTCTGCTTTTCATCGCACCCATGGCCCGCGAACCGTTCGACTACTACTTCCCGGGCCGCAAGCTGCAAACCAAGGTGCTCAGCCGCTATCCCAGGGATGCGCGGAAGGTGGAGAGGGCGGTCACCCGCAGCGCCCGGCGATCGAAGCGCCTCTGGGCCGTGGTCAGTCACTGCCGCACCGGCATCCTCGAGGAAATTCTCCAGCGCCGCCTCGGCCCCGAACGCCTGCTGGAACAGTGGGAGTTTCTAGGCATCACCATCTATTGCTATCGCACCGACCGGTCTGGTGCTGCCAGCGGTGAAATTCCCCCCGTTGCACTTGAAGCCGCAGGGGGCGGAGCAGTAGAATAGTTTCATAACAACCATAAACACCCTCTTGCCAAATCGAAGTTACCTGGGTCCTCATTCCTGGAGTGCACCATGAAGGACTGTTTTGGGAAGGTTGTGACCAGCCTGAAAAAGGCGGAGGAGTGCAAGACCTGCCCGGAGTTCGAGCTCTGCGGCCAGATGATGTGGCAGGATCTTCCAGAGAATGAATCCACCGAGACCACCGGTGAACCGGCGGCCCGGAGGAGAGATTCCGTGGCCGCCCCGTAACTTCGCGGTCGGGTCTGTCCTCACGGCGAAGAACCGCTCCCGCCGAACCCGATGGCATTTCACCTGAGTGGAAATCGGCCCGTTGACAAAATCAAAGGCTTTGCTTATATTGACGGACACTATCCGGATCGAACTCGGATTCTACATTTTTTGATAACTATTAGTTAATAAGGAGGTTAGTGGTATGCGTGCTGGAGCCGTTCTGATTGCCATTCTCTTCGTGGCTCTCTTCGCCCCTGGTTGCGCGGAGGTGCCCCAGGCCGAGATCGATTCCGCCATGGCGGCCTATGCCCTGGCCGAGAAAGCCGATACCGAATCTTACGCTTCGGCCGCGTGGCGTGAACTGCAGGATGCCAGGGCTGCCCTCGATGCCGAACTGGAAGCCCAGGCAGCCAACTCCGGGCTCTCCCGCTCCTACGTCGATGCCCTGGACCTGGCGGCCAAGATGCAGTCCGCCGCCGAATATGCGCACAAAGAAGCCCAGAAAGGCAAAGAGCGGGTGAAGGAAGAATACATGACCTTCCTGGGCGTGGCCGAGGGTGCCCTGACCGCTGCCGAGGAGAAAGTGTCGAAGATCCGCAACCGCGATCGTAAGAAAATGAACTATGACGACCGGATGGCGGTGATCGAGGCCGCCAAGGTGACGCTGCAAGAGGCAGTGGCCAAGTACACCGAAGGCCGGTTCTGGGATGCCCGGGAAAAACTCCGGCTGCTCCCCGAAGGCCTGGCCCCGGCAACCGAAGGCCTCGAATAGAGCATTTGATTTTACCATTGACCGGCGGGGGGATCGTGTCCCTTCGCCGGTTTTTTGTGTGCGGAGGGGGAGGAGAGTGGCGGAAAGCAGTACCTACTTTCCCAGCAGCCGGCTCAGGGTGCTGCGGATAAAGTGGCGTGGCTTGCCGTCCTCCGGTGGGCGGACCACCCCGATAACCAGCACGCCCAGTTGACGAAGGTCGGTGGAATCATCGATGCAGTCGGCAGGTACCCAGGGATTGAGGGTCTGGACCCTCAGCAGCCGACTGGGTCTTGTGTCATCATCAGTGGACGGCGGGGGCGGGATCGGTACCAGCACCTGGCGGTTGGCTTCCAGCCGGACCTCGGCGCTTTCGGTCTGCCCCTCCCAGTGGAACCGCAGGCCGGTGGTGTCAGCGCCGTCGCAGCGGATGGTGTGGATTTCCAGCAGCAAACGCGTCTGTTCCTTGAGCATCTCGGCCCTGGGCGCGGTGACTACCAGTTCACGGTTGACGTGGAGATCGGCCATGGGCGAGGTCCAGCGAGCGGGCAGCTCACCGCAGCGTTCCGGATTCCACCAGCCGCGGCCAAGGTGAAAGAAACGCCCTTCGCCGGTGAGAAGGAACGGGGCATCATGGTCATCCGGCTCCCCGTCGAAGCGCCGCCGCTTCGCCACTTCCGCCTCCCGTGCCCGCACCTCGGCCAGCGGACAGTCCCGGCAGTGTGGGGGCAGGTGCCCCTGCAGCATGCAGTGGCGCATTTCCCGGGCCAGCGGCGAGTTCCAGACCTCCACGAAGGTGTCCTTGTGCAGATCGCCGATCACCGCTTCGGGGCGGGGCAGGTGGCAGCAGAAGGTGACCTTGCCGTCCAGCAGAATAAAGGTGCTGGTCCAGGGCCGGTGGCAGATGATCGGCGGGTTCCCCTTCACAGCGGCACCTCGGTAGTGTTGATCGTCAGGCTCACTCCACTCTTCCGGGCCAGCTCGCGGCAGGCCGCCATGGTCTCGGTGAACTCCGGCTCCTCCTCGACGATCATCTGTTCGGCGTAGTTGAAAGTGAAGCCGTCGATGCAGGTGCTGTAGTCGGCGGCCTTGTTCAGCAGGCCGAAGACCACGTATCCCGCGCCGAGGTCGGCGGCCAGACGGATGAACGCTTCGGCCTCGCCGAGATTCATCCGCATCAGGGTCATATTGATCTCCACCAGCGGTTTCGTGGAACCGGCCTCCTGCTTGATCCGCTGCAGCCGCTGGATATTGTCGATCACCTTCTGCAGGTCGGCGTGGCGGATGCGGCGGTAGGTCTCGGGTGTGGCGGCATCGATGGAAAAGCAGATGCGGTTCAGCCCGCAGGAGACCAGCAGCCGGGCCCATGACTCGCTGAGCAGCAGGCCGTTGCTGTTGAACTGGATGCTCAGCGGGCGGCCGCGCAACGATTCGAGCAGGGCCCTGGTCTTCCCGCTGACCAGCGGCTCCCCGATGCCGTGGAGTGAAAGGGTGTCGGCTTGCCCGATTGCCGGCGCCACCGCTTCCAGCAGGCGGTCGTCCAGATCGCGGGGGCGGGGCGGCGGAGTGATGTCCTTGTTCGCCTTGGGGTAGCACATCACGCAGGGGGGGTGAATGTTGCAGGCGGTGGTGGACTCGAGTTCGATCACCGCGGGCATCAGGTCGGTGGCGGAACGCAGGAGATGAATCGACTGCACCGGCAGGCCGAACTCCCGCGGGTCGGTGCCCGGCTTGGGGGCCACCCAGCGGTCCACGCTGAGTTCAACCTCGATCCTGTTCCGCGGAGCGGTGCCGGCGGCGGTTACCGGCAGCGGGAAGGCGTATTCTTCCCATTGCTCCGGTCCCACTCTCGACTGTCCGAGCAGCGACCCTCCGGAGGATACGGTGAGTGTAGGACCGCCCAACTCGCCCCCCGGATCCACTGCCCGCACCGAGAGGCAGGCCGGTTCGCCGGCCGGGAGCGGCGGATCGAGGTGTAAAACGGCCGATGCCCGGCGCTCGGCCCAGCGGAAAGCCACCGGGCCGTCCACCTGGTCCTCGTCGTGCCAGCCGCTGATCAACTCGACGTTCTTCATTCTCACCCGCACTGATGGTCGGGACGGCGGCCTACTCGATCACCTGGCGCACCGAGTCGAGCACCGTGCCGTCCACCCATTTGACCACCGCCACCACCTTCTCGCCCAGCGCCGGCGTCTGCGGTGCGCCGCCGCAGATCCGTTCCACCTCGGCCTTCAGCTCCTCGATGCTGCGCAGCGGCAGGCCGGTGCCCCGCGCGGCGTCCATCAGGTCGCTGCGCCGCGGATTGATGGCGATGCCCCGCTCGGTGACCACCACGTCCACCAGTTCTCCCGGTCCGCAGAGCGTGGTCACCCGCTCGACGATCACCGGGATCCGGTCGCGGAACGAGGGGATGGGCAGGATGGTGCACCTGGAGAAGAGGCAGTTCTGCCAGCCGCCGATGCCGTGCATCAGGCGTCCGTCGCTGTGGGTCACCACGTTGGCGTTGAAGTTCACGTCCACCTCGGTGGCCCCCAGCACCACCGCGTCGATCATCGAGGCGAAGTTGCCCTTGCCATGGTAGTTGTAGCTGGTGAAGGGGCTGGTGTCCACGTGGTTGGGGTGCTCGCGCATCGAGCGCACCCCTTCCAGGTCAAAGGTCTGTCCGTCGAGGATGTAGTGGGTCAGCCCCTCCTCGAGCATCTGCACCAGGTGCTGGGTGCTGCCGCCGCGGATGAAGCGGGCCTTGACCCCGGCCTTGATCATCATCTCTTTGAGGTAGATGGCGAAGGCCAGAGCGGTGCCGCCGGCGCCGGCCTGGAAGGAGAAGCCGTCACGCATGATCCCGGTGTCCCGGACAAAGCGGGCGGTCATCTCGGCGATGAGCAGCCGGTCCGGGCTCTTGGTCAACTGGGTGGTGCCGGAGATGATCTTCTCCGGCTCGCCGATCTTGTCCATCAGCACCACGTGGTCCACGTTGTTCCCCTGGATCTGCCAGGGGTGGCAGGGGAAGGGGATCAGGTTGTCGGTGACCACGATCACCTTGTCGGCATACTGCGAGTCGGCCAGGGCAAAGCCCAGCAGGCCGCAGGCCGAGGGGCCGGTGAGGCCGTTGGCGTTGCCGAAGGGGTCGGCGGTGGGTGCGGCGATCACGGCGATGTCGATGTGCACCTCGCCGTCCTGCACCGCCTGGTAGCGGCCGCCGTGGGAGCGCAGCACACCGAGGCCGCGCATCTTGCCCGCGGTGCAGTAGTCACCCAGCGGGCCGTTCATGCTGCCCTCGATGTGGTGGATCAGGCCGCTCTCCATGTGGTCGATCTGCGGCGCGTGACAGGGGAAGGAGGCGCTGGGAAACCAGCGCAGGTCCTTGACCCCGATCCGTGCCGCGGCCTCGAACACCGCGTTGCCCACCAGGTCGCCGTTGCGGAAATGGTGGTGAGTGGAGACGGTCATCCCGTCACGGAGCCCGGCGGCGCGCAGGGCCGCCTCCAGGTCGGACAGCACCTTGTTGCCGTCGGCCGGGTAGTCGGCGCAGCTGACCAGCGGAGGCGCGGCCTTGCAGCCCCGGGGCCGGTAGTTTCCCACACCCTGGAAGGGGATGGATGCCCGGCCATTGACCTCGTCGGGCACCAGCCGCCCGGCGGCGTTTTCAACAAGTTTGGCCGTCATTTGCCGTCACCTCCGCGGCTCGAACCCGCTTCCGCCTCCAGCCAGTTCTCCTCCAGCTGCCCGCCGGCCACGGCAAGCCGCACCGAGCGCAGCGCCCGCTTGACCACCGGGGGGTCGATCATCTTGCTGCCCAGGGAGACCACACCCAGACCCTGGGCCTCGGCCTTGTTGAAGGCCGTAACGATGGTCTTCGCCCGCTCCAGTTCCTTGCTGCCGGGGGCCATGGCCTCGTGGATCACCCGGATCTGCCGTGGGTGGATGCAGCCCTTGCCGTCGAAACCGAGGGCCCGGGCTTCCAGCACGCTCTCCCGCAGCCCCTCCATGTCGCCCACGTCGGAAAAGACGGTGTCGATGGGCGAGACGCCGGCGGCCCGGGCGGCGTTGACCACCTGGCAGCGGGCCCAGAAACTCTCCCGGCCCTCCAGGGTGCGCTGGGTGCCGATGTCGGCGGTGTAGTCCTCGAGGCCCACGGCCAGGGCGATGACCCGCGGCGAAGCCTTGGCGATCTTGTAGGCCTTGATCGCCCCCTTGGCGCTCTCGATGATCGGCATGAGAAAGATCTCGTCCTCGGGTTTTCCCGCGGCCTCCAGCAGCTCGCGGCAACGCCGGTCCACTGCCTTGACCTGCTTCCTGCTCTCGCACTTGGGGATCAGGACCACGTGGACGTTGCACGGGGCCACCGCCTCCAGATCGTCGAGACCCAGGGGCAGCTGGTTGATGCGCACCATCCGCTCGGCGCCGTAGAAGTCGACCTGGCACAAGGCGTTGCGCACCAGCAGCCGGGCGGCGTCCTTCTCCGCCGGGGCCACCGAGTCTTCCAGGTCGAGGATGATCCCGTCCGGCTGGTGCAGACCGGCGCTGAGCATGAACTTCGACTCGTTGCCGGGCAGGTAGAGACGCGAGCGCCGGAAGCGTTCACGGGTGGTGCCGTAGGTGCAGCAGGGGTCCATTGCGGGCAGCACGCCGGGCCCCTCGTAGAGGCCGGCCCGGCGGGCAGCGGCCTCGATACGGGCCATGATCACGAAGGGCACCGCACCGCTGTCCACCAGGTCCACCGCGGCGTGCTCGAGGCCCAGACCGCCGAGGGTTTCCTCGGCCGTGCGGCGGATCGAGTCGCCATACATCGACGCCACCTTGCTCTGCAGCCTGATCTCCAGGCCCCCCGATTCCCGGGCCTGGATCTGCACCCAGCAGTCGGAGCGGACATCGGGGCCCTTTCTCCCGGCTGTGGCGGTTGGGTTCATTGTCTTGTACTCCTTGTTCCGGAAGACCTCGAACAGGGACCGCAGGAGCCCCTGATGCGCTTGAATGCAAAAAGGTCCGGCCACCGGACCACCTGCGGAATATATGGCGGCCGGCAAGTCGTGTCAACGATATAAAGGAAAATCAGCAATTGACAGGGACGAAGCGCAATCCTATAGTACTGGTGACACTTCCCACCCGGGGGCGAACTGGATTCGACGGGGTTGAGGAGGCGTTGAGTAGCATGTCGAGGTCTTCACCCTCCTCGTTAAAAAGGTGGAAACAAACTTAATTGCCGACAACCAGTTGGCTCTGGCTGCGTAGCTAACGCATCCCGTCCACCTCCCTTTCCTGCGTGGGGGGATGGACGACATTAGCAGGATAGCCGGCCCCCGACGTCCGTAAGGGGCTTGCGAAACAACTCGGGCTGGTTCTGCAGGGTGCATGCTCGCTCCCGCTCTGCAGGGCGAGAAAACAGGGCGAGCTAAGCATGTAGAAGCTTTTCGCTGACCTTCTTCGGACGCGGGTTCGATTCCCGCCGCCTCCACCAGCGCAAAGAATCCAAACCTGCAGTTTCGGCCCTTCCTTGTCCCTCCCTGCATATTTTCTTGTCGATTGAATGTACAAGGGGAAAATTCACTTGCTTTTGACGTCCCAATGCACTAATTTAGTTTTAACGGTTAACGTAAAATAACATTATGGCTTATTTTACTTTCGAGGTGACGGGTGAATCGAGGGCTTCAGGGCCGATACGTGACGATATCGACGGTGGGTGAGCAGGCACAGGCCTTTGTCCCTGCTCCGCTGCCGCCACGCCCACTCCTTGATTGGACGCCGGAGCTGCGCGGCAAGTTCGACCAGGGGCTCCTGGCGCTGGGTCGGCTGGACAGCGTTTCGACACTGCTACCCGACACGTCACTGTTCCTCTACATGTATGTTCGAAAGGAAGCGGTGTTGTCCTCCATGATAGAGGGCACTCAATCGTCTCTTTCGGACCTGCTGCTCTACGAATTGGACCAGAAGCCGGGTGTACCGCTGGATGATGTGCGTGAAGTCAGCAACTATGTTGCCGCACTTGACCATGGTCTGCGCCGGTTGACGGAAGGACTTCCCTTATCTCTAAGATTGTTCAGGGAAATACACGGCATTCTGCTAAGCAAGGGACGAGGCAGCAGCCGGACCCCAGGCCGGTTCAGGCGCAGCCAGAACTGGATCGGCGGCTCCCGGCCCGGCAATGCCGCCTTCGTGCCGCCGCCGGCAGCGGAAGTGCCGGAGTGCATGAGCGCACTCGAACGATTCCTGCACAACCAACCCGAACCGACACCGGCGCTGCTGAAAGCGGCCCTGGCGCACGTGCAGTTCGAGACGATCCACCCCTTTCTCGACGGGAATGGCCGTCTGGGCCGATTGCTGATCACGCTTCTGCTCTGCGATCAAGAGGTGCTGCGGAAGCCGATGCTCTATTTGAGCCTCTATTTCAAGACCCACCGGCAGTATTACTACGAGTTGCTCACAACCGTTCGTTTGACCGGCGACTGGGAGGCCTGGCTCGACTTCTTTGCCGAGGCGGTTATCGTCACCGCCAATCAGGCGGTGGAAACGGCCCGGCAGCTTCTCGACCTCTCCAGTCAAGATCGTGACAAAATCAGTGGGATTGGCCGTGCGGCGACCACCGCCCTGCGGGTGCACCGGGTATTGATGGAGCGGCCCATCGCCACGTCCAACTGGCTGGTGGAAAAGACCGGTCTTACGCCGGCCACGGTCAACAAGGCCCTGAGCCACCTGGAACGGCTTGGTGTCGTCACTGAACTCACCGCCCGCAAGCGAAATCGGCTGTTCAGCTACCCGGAGTATATCGAGATCATGAGCCGGGGCACTGAACCGCTGGATAGGTAGCGGATGACCAGGGACACAAAACAGCGACTCACGGATCTGGGTGCAGAAACGCTGGCAGATGCGCTCCTGGATTTGGCAAGCCGCATAGATGAAGCTGAAGCCCTGGTGGATCGCCTTGTATCGACCCCCGGGGAGAATGTCCGGCGAATCAAGGCCAGGCTGGCCGGGTTGAAGCGTTCACGACGATTCGTCCATTGGGGCGAGTCCGCCGGGTTGGCCCGCGACCTGGAATCTCTGCTTGGGGATATCAGGGTGGTCGTGAAAGATCCTGTCCAGGGTGTCGAACTGGTGGCGTCGTTTTTCGAGACCGACAAGGGCACGTTGGGACGGTGTGATGACTCGAGCGGCCATGTCGGCGATGTATACCGTTTCAGTGCCTCGGACCTGTTCGGGGAGTTTGCCTCGAACTGCGCCGACAAGAAGTGGCTCGTGAACCTGTTGCTCAAGGTCAACCGGGTCGACGATTACGGCGTGCGGGACAGGCTGATCGATCATGCGGTGGCGTATCTGCCAGAGCCGGACATTCGCAAGATGATTTCGCGACTCCAGGCGCTCGCCGACAGGGAATGTGACGAATACAAAAAGCGGCACTGGTTGCGCCTCATCGAATCGTTGGCCGATCAGATCAAGGATGCTGAACTTTTCGAGAAGACGCGACTGGCTTCGTGGGGTAAACCGTCAACGGCGGCCTGTGTGGACATTGCCCGGGTCTATCTGAAGAGCGGGAATGCCGATTCCGCCCTGTCATGGATGGAGCGGATCCCGGAAGACGGCACCTTCATGGAGGATGAGCGGGACCAATTACTCCTTGATATTCACGGCGCGCGTGGAGAGAAGGAAAAGCAGATACATGTGGCCTGGCAAATGTTTCAGCGCCGCCGCTCCACCGGTTCACTGCGGCGATTACTGGCGTTCATTGGCGAGGAGAAGCGGGATGCGGTAGTAGCCGGGGAAGTCGCCAAGATCCTCGACGATGAAAACCTGTCGCTCACCGATGCGCGATTCCTCATCAAATCCGGCCGGTACGATGACGCGGAGCGATACCTGATCGAGAGAGCTGATCAGCTTGACGGCGATCTCTATGACTTCCTGCTCCCTCTTGCTGAAACGATGGAATCAGAACAGCGTGCTCTTGCTGCTTCGCTGATATACCGTGCGCTTCTCGACTCGATTCTTCGCCGGGGACAGACGAAAACCTATCATCACGGGGTGCGGTATCTGAAGCGGCTTGATGGTCTGGAGGGATCGGTTCCCGACTGGCGGGGTTTGGAAGATCATCATAGCTATCACGAGCGGCTGCGCTTGAAACATGGCCGCAAGACCAGTTTCTGGTCACGGTATGAGAACTGAAGAAAATTCAATCAATACGCTTTGAATCGAGACTGTTGAACAGTCATTCTTCTGAGATCCACTTCAACGCTTTCACCGCAGTCTTTCCATCCACTTTCAGCTGTCGGGCAATTGCCTCCATGTTCATGCCTAACTGGTTCAAACGCGATGCATTCTCAGCGATTTGCTGGTAAAGAGGCGGTTCTTCGGTCTCAAGTAGTGTTACACTAATGGACACTTCAGCTCCGGTTCGAACTCTATTCGATCGCCTCCACCATCGCAAAGAATTCGAACCTTCGTCCGGACCGCCCTGTGGATCCGGTTTTTGCCCTTCGTCTCCGGTCTTAATCTCCATCAGTGCGAGGACTTGCATCTTTGACTCCGCCCGGTAGTTGTCCATCCAGAGGCGATATTCCCTGGGGGTGCCTTTCAGGGCCGCCTCGGGATAGCCGCCACTGGAAACTGCTTCAGGAGCTGCCTGATGGCGTCGAGGGCATCGCTCTTTATCATTTTATTATCGTGCATATTCAAAGCGTATGTTTGATATTGTCCGGTGACAAGTGGTTTGATTACGCGGATCGACCTCGAGAGGCGGGGGAGCGGAGAACCGGAAGGGGTAAACGACCCGGACCGCGGGCCCGCGCGAAGGGATATTCTTGACACTGGAAAAGGGAACCTCTATACATATACATAGAATCGTTGGATTTGCTCCCCTCCCCGGAGATTTCGGTCATGTCGCAATATCGCCGTTTCCCTGCCCTCGGAGTCCTGCTTTTCGCCTCAATCGCTCTCGTCCCGGGTGGCCGTCCGGCACGGGGCCAGGTGTCGGTGTCCACTGGCAGCTACGTCGCGGACCAGGTCATCGTGCGCGTAGAGGAGGCCCGCGACGCGGACCTGGATTTTCTCGAGAGGATAGTCGGCGCCACGGGTCACGAGCGGCTGTTCGAACAGGACATCTGGCTGCTCAAGCTGTTGCCGGGCTCGGACGTGCGCGCCACGGCCAGGCTTCTCGAATCCCTGCCGTCCGTCACCTACGCCACCGCCAATGCCCTGGTCCACGTCCAGGGCTATCCCGATGATCCCGGTTTCGGCTACCAGTGGGCTCTCGACCAGGTGACCGACGTGGACATCGACGCTCCGGAGGCCTGGGATCTGCAGCCTGAAGCCAGCGACATCGTGGTGGCCGTGATCGACTCGGGAGCCCAGTTGGACCACCCCGACCTGGCAGCCAACATCTGGACCAACGCGGGTGAGATCCCCGACAACGGCATCGACGACGACGGCAACGGGTACGTCGACGACGTGCATGGCTACGACTTCTACAACGAGGATGGCGACCCATCGGACGATCTGGGCCACGGCACTTACTGCGGGGGCATCCTGGCCGCCGTGACCGACAACGGCCTGGGCGTGGCCGGCGTGTGCTGGAAGGTCCGGCTCATGCCCGTGAAATTCATCAGCGCAAGCGGTGACGCAAACGTGGCCGGGGCGGTCCGGGCAGTCGAGTACGCCATGAAGAACGGCGCCCATCTGTCGAGCAACAGCTGGGTGATCAGTTACTCCTGGAACGACGTGGTGCCCCTGGCGGATGCGATCCACACCGCCTGGGTCAAAAAGGGCATGCTCTTCGTGGCCGCCTCGGGGAACTTCGGTTCCGACAACGACATCGTTCCCCTCTATCCGGCCAGCATTCCCTACCCCGAGGTGTTCGCCGTGGCGGGCAGCAGTCAAACGGACGAACTCTACGGGAACTGGGGGCGACTCTCGGTGGACATCGCGGCACCCGCGACCAACATCTACAGCACCTGGATCGGCGGCACTTACGGGTTTGCAACCGGCACGTCCGCAGCCTGCCCGTTCGTTGCGGGCGCGGTGGCTCTGGTCAAGGCCCGCTTCCCGAACAGGAGCCTCCTGGATATCAAGACGAGGATCATGATGTTGTCGGACAAGCGTCCGGCGTTCGAGGACAAGGTCGTCTCCGGCGGGCGCCTGAATCTTCGCGCGGCGCTCTTGGCCCTTCAAGCGAAACGCCCCGATCCTGGTCCATGATGATCCTTGTGTTGTTCCATAATTGAGCCCGTCGCAAGGAAGCCGCAACGACAACCCTCCGGCACCTTTTTGGCGACAGTCACCGCTATGTTTCCCTTGAGCCCCCGGATGTCCGGGCGGCGGCATCTGCGGATCCCAGGGGGTTCCTCGATCTGAATTCTCCGCCGGTGATCCTGGATGAGGTGCAACTGGCCCCGGATCTTCTTCCATATATCAAGGAGCGGATCGATGAGCGGCGCGGGGAACGCGGCCGATACGTGCTAACCGGCTCACAGAATTTACTGCTTATGGATAGGGTTACCGAGTCGCTGGCCGGCCGGGTGGCGATGTTGCGGCTCCTTCCGATGTCCATGGGTGAACTGGCAGGCAGGCCCGGCGCGGTCTTTCCATGGGAGTCGGAGGAGGAAATCAGATGCCGGGCTGTTGCCCCCGCGGAGCTCTGGACCGGTTTTCTGCGCGGTTTCTACCCGGAGCCGGCTCTCGATCCCGGACGCGACCATGCACTCTGGCACAGCAGCTATCTGCAGACATACATCGAAAGGGACGTCCGCAACCTGCGGCAGATCGGTGACCTGACGAGCTTCCAGAGTTTTCTGGAAACCATGGCGGCGCGCAGCGGCCAGCTTCTCAACCTGACCGATGTGGCGCGCGACCTCGGGCTGGCCGTCAATACCGCCAAAGCCTGGCTGTCCATACTGGAGGCTACATTCCAGGTGATCATCCTCCGGCCGTACTTCGCCAATGTGGGGAAACGGCTGGTCAAGACACCGAAAATCTACTTCATGGATGTGGGGACATTGTGTCATCTGACTGGACTGAAGAATCCCGAGCATGCCATGTCCGGACCGCTGGGAGGAGCGATTTTCGAAACGGCAGTGATCACGGAGATATACAAGACCATCGCCCATCGCGGTGAGAAACCACGGCTCCACTTCTGGCGCACGTCCTCGGGAAGGGAAGTGGACCTTCTCCTCGAGTCGGCAGGCAAACTGGTCCCGATGGAGATCAAACTTTCATCGACACCGAACCGGGCAATGGCGGCGGGGGTCCTCTCGCTCAGGCAAGACTTGAAGGGGAAGACGATACCAGGCTATGTAATACATCCCGGCGACACGGTGCTCCCGCTTGGGCCGGAGGTCACCTCTCTCCCGTTTTCAGGGCTCAGTCAGTAGAGGATTGACCGGCAGCCGCCACACGGTTCGAATTCTTTGCGACAGTGCCCACCAGCCGATCAGAACCTGAACGTGGTGCGAACGACGCCGGCGATGTGGTGCGTCGTCTCGTACTCGTGAAATGCGGGTGCGGAACTGTTCCCCCTGACGGGTTCAATTTTCCAGATGTAGTCGTAAACCCCAATGCCGATGGCCAACTTGTCGGGCACTACCTGGATGTCGCCACCGAAGCCGAAGTTGAAGGCGAACTCGTTCCCGTCATCGGTCAGCGGCACGTCAGCACTATAAGGGGGTCCATCAACTTCCAGTTCCCAGTTGACCAGCCCGATACCCGCAGCGCCGTAGACCTCAAATGCGGCGCCGGGGTTGAATACCCAGCCGCCGTTGGCCCTGACATTGATCAGCCGCAAGCCTCCCATGAGGTTGATAGGGTATTCACCGGGACTGGTCCAGAGACCCTCCACATCCGGCTCGGTCCACGATACTCCAGGTTCGAAAAAGAGATGGCCGGTGATCTGGTAGCGGTAAAATCCTTCAACGAAGAATGCTTCCTGTGTATCCAGTTTCCAGATGTCATCCTGGATCTCGTAGCGTGAATCCAGAATGGTGTCGCCGAAGATCATTCCCAATCCCAGCCCGGCGCTGTGTGAGCCTTGTTGCGCCGAGGCCAGAGGTGCGCTCAAGGTTCCGATAAACAAGGCAAGGACAGTGATTCCAGCTTTTTGCAGTGTCATGACATCTCCCCCTGGTATTCGGTTGAGAAACACCGGCGATCGGACCCGGTCCCTGGATGTTTCCGGAGAGTCGGCACGCACTGGCTGGCCAGTTCCCGTCTGACGGAACAGCATTTGATGTGATTTGATCTGCGTATTCTATACGGAAAACATAGGATATGATCCGGGGAAAGTCAACGGTAACTATTCAGGGAGGTCTTCGACCAGCGAAGAGGAGAGCCCGAGGAGGGTCTCCTTGTCCAGCAGGTCCAGGACGGCCGGTTTGTCCAGGACTGCCTGGCGCAGGGGTGGAGCTGAGAGCTCACGGTTGAGATTGACCAGTTGCTGACGGATCTCCTCCATCCGCTCCTCGTTGGCCTGCCTCACGGTATCCACCAGAACGCCGTCGGCCGCCTGTTGACGGAGCGGCTCCATGACGATCTGTTCGAGCGAATCCGCATAATCGCTGGATACCGCGGGCTTATCCTGATCTCCGGCTTCAGCAGTTGCCGAGGACCCCTGAATCTCATCAAACCACAGTTCGGTGGATGCCCGGGTCTCTTCGGCCTCACGGATCAGGTCGGCCTCGGTCTTGGCCTGGCGGTAGCGGAGTTCCTCCTCCATGCCGCTTTTCACATCCTCGAGGAACACCAGTTCCCCGACCTTGATCAGCCGTCGCAGATCGTCTCTGTACACCGGAACGGTTATCCCGAACTCGTCACATGCCTGCTTGTCCGCCTCGTGGCCGATACGCTGTACTTTTGTCATGACCTCGGGAAAGGATTCGTCGCCGCTCTTTGCGCTTGATGCCAGAATCAACCGCTCCAGACGGAGCGCGTCCGCCTTCTCGCGAATGGCCATGGTTTTCTCGATGTCCGCACTGGTCAGCAGGGCCGGACCCGCCCATGCCGTGGTCAACGACAGGATGAACAAGCCGGTCGTGATTGATGCCCGGATGCGATATTTGGCGTGTAACCTGTTCATGAGAGCCGGTCTCCTCAAAACTGTTGGACAGTATCTACGACATCGGATATCCACAGTACCTGGTATCGGTATTAACTGGACTCGTGATGATCACTGATCTCCTTGAGTTCTGTTTCGGGCTCGTGATAACGCGGATAGACATGGGTGACGGTGGTGAAGGTGAAGAGCGCGTTGACCCACCGGATTCTGATCAGCCAGTGGAAGATGAAGTAGGAGATGCTGAGGGACGCGTAGAGGTAGAGCAGGTTCACCAGCTGGATGGAAAGCCAGCCCTCCAGGCCGGCGGTGCCCGGGTATCGTGCGGTGAGCCAGGAGAAGAACCAGACCCCCGCCGGAACGGATGTGATGAAGTAGAGCAGCACCAGCCAGGAGTGTCCCGCTTCAATGGCCATGCTGGGGCAGTAGCCCATGCAGCGCATGCAGCTCTCGCAGTTGTAGCTCCAGTAGGGCCGGGGCCTGCGCTTGCCCACCATGGTGACCGCGCCGGTGGGGCAGTTTTTCGCGCACTGGCCGCAGCCGGTGCAGTGGTGGTTGGCGAAGAACAGCCTGGCCAGGAAAAAGCGTCCGACGATGAGATAGAGCACGGAAAGCCAGAGCAGGGGCAGACCCCAGATCAGCAGGTCCCAGGCATTGGACCACGAGATCCAGTGTGTCCGGCCTGCGAGAATGCGCTCGAAGATTTTGTCTGCGCGGCCCTTCCAGCGTGCGATGTATGGCGGCGCATTCTCCCTGGAAAAACCGGAATAGAGCGACATCCAGTTCGACGGCATATCGATCCCGGTGATGCCATGCAGGCGGTAGCCCTTGCACAATAGAATCAGCCCGATGATCAGTGCCGCCGTGCCCGCCGCTCCTGGAATCACCAGAGAGCCAAACTTCATCGCCCCCCTGGTGGCGGTGCAGAAGGCGGCGGTCCCGTTCCCGGATGGCATCCCCATGGCGAAGGTGATCATCTTCCAGGGCGCGGTGAAACCGTGGGTTGGGAAGACGAAGGCCGCCAGCTGATGGTGCGAAGCCACCAGCTCCCGTGCTGGTTCGGCAGACTCAATGGGTATCACCGCCGATTCGATGGCCTGCGCCTTTGCCGCACTGTCCAGCCACCGGGCCACACGGTAGGAGTTGCCGGTACCGCTGAGATAGTAGATCTTTGCACTAATCGGTGAGCGCATGGGCGACTCCCTTTCCGGGCATCTTACCAGAATCACTGGTGACCGGATATCAGAGAGCGCTGATACAATCGACGGACCGCAATCCCCCGGCCGTTATTTGAACAGCTTGAGGAAGAAGACCGAAGCCGACACGCCTTCACCCGGCCCGGCGATGGGAACGCCGACGGCGAAGCGGATGACCAGCTGCCAGGGCCCGATCACGTTGCCGTTGATCTCCACCCCGGAGAGGAACTCGCGGTCCAGGCCGGTCTCCTGGTCGGTGGCCCAGGCGGCGTCGATCCGGCCGCCCAGGCGGATCACTTCACCGAGAGACAAGCCGTAGTACAGGTGCGCCAGCTCGGCCTGGGAGGCGGTGACCAGGCCGCCCTTGTACCCCGCCACCCTGGTGCCGCTGAAGGTGCTGAAATCGTATTTGCTGAAGCGATCGAGGTCCTGGCCGTCCACGTGCTCCAGTTCCAGCTCCAGTTCGGTGAAGCGCCGGAGGCGCCAGGACTTTTGCGCCGTGACCCCCCAGCGGAGATACTGGTCGTGGCCCGGGTCGTATTCCGTACTGTCCGGGAAGCCCCAGGGTTCCCAGTTGGTCCGGCTGAACAAGGTGGCCCGGCCGCCGAACTGGTAGCCGAACTGGTTGTGGGTCAGGTCGAGGCGGGCGCCGTGGGTCAGGGTGTCGTTGGGGATGACAAAGTCCGGATCGGTGTCCTTGTTGTCATTGTAGCGGTCCATGTTCAGCAGGTAGGAGAAGTCCACCTTGGTGTAGCTGCCCAGGGGCCGGCCCACGGTCAGCGACAGCTGCGCCACCTGGCTGTCCACCGCCTCTTCCGGCACCTCCTCCCCGTCGCGGTAGAGCACCTGTTCCAGGGGGATGAAGACTCCCGAGAGGTTGGCCCCGGCGTTCCACTTGCTGTTGCCCAGCTGGGGATCGGCGGCCGAGGCGCTGAGCAGCAGGCCGGCAAAGAAGATGTTGGTCTGGATGCCGGTGTCCTTGACGTTGCGGTTGTAGTAGTCGATGCCGGCCAGCGGTACCGGGTAGTCCAGCGAGTCGTCGTAGAAGATGCCGCCGACCAGCGAGAGCAGCCCGTAGTCGAACTTCTCCTGCACCTGCCGGCCGCCGGAGTCGTCCTTCTTCAGGTAGCGGAGCCCCACCTCGGTGTCGCGGACCATGGTTGAATCCGACTGCAGGACCCCGGCCAGCCGTTGCTCGTACTCCGGGTCGTTGAGCCGCAGTGCAGTGAGCAGGGTCTCCTTTTCCACCTGGACCGTGGTGTTGACGAATTTCTGCAGTTCCTGGCCCACCCGCCGCAGCGGCATGACAAAGGAGCCTTCGGCCCCCCACTGCACCGGCTGGCCGTCCAGGTCCACCGGTGAGTGGTGGATCGTCTCCACGTTGGAGAAGACGTCGCCGCCGAGCCCCATCTGGATGCCCCGGGTTCTGACCCGGGCGTAGAGTTCCCGGTCGATCCAGACCGTGCCCTTCCACAGGGCCTCGCTGGTGGTGGCGCCCGAGGGTTCGAACTCCACCTCCCAGCAGTCCCGGCCATCGATGGTGTCGGTGCCCCGCAGACGGTAGCGATACTCCTTCAGCAGGGTGATCTCCAGCGGCATTTCGGCCGCGCGCTCCGGCTGGATGATGGGGATCTCGGGGATCTTCCCCCGCCACTTGACACCGCCGAGGTAGACCCGTTGCCAGGCCCAGTCGAACCCCTCGCCCTCGGTGTAGAAGAACTCACCCTCCCGGGTCACTTCGAACGCGCCCCCCGAGGGGATGGTGAAGCGGAGATACTCGGTCTGCAGCGCCGTGTAGCGTTGCAGCCGGCGGGCCTGCCCGTCCTCGAAAACCTGCAGCCGGCGCAAGATCTCGGCCACCGGCATCCGGTGTTCGCCGGTGATCGTGATCTGCTCCTCAAGACCGTCCATGGCGGCGGCACCGAGGCGGCTCACCCGGATCAGCAGCACCGGTCCGGGGTCTTCGATGGTCAGCCTGTAGCCGTTGCCCATGTTGCGGAATCTCTGGATGTCGGTGACCTCGCCGGTGAGCAGGTCCACCAGCTGCGGCTGGAACAGCCCGCCCTCACCCAGTTCGATCACTGCCGGCCCCTCATCAGGGGCGGTTTCCACAACCAGCCGCAGGCCCAGGTCTTCAGCGCGGACAAAGGCCCAGGCATTTTTTGCGCCCCGTGGTTCGGAGTACGGGTCGTGGGAGAGTTCGCCGCTGAACTCACGGGCCATCACGGCCAGCGGCCGGAGGTCGGTGTCGCCGGTGCTGCAGTCGAAAAAGGTCAGGGCCGCTCCGGCAGCCGTCTGTTCCGCGGCCCGGGCCACGGCCAGCTCGGGCCGCGTCTGCGCCGGCAGCTGGTCCACGGTTACCGGCAGCCCGGGGTCGAGATCAACCAGCTCGATGATGCATGCTTCCAGCGCTGCCGGGGTTGCCGGCTCGAGGGCCACGCCCTGGACATAGGAGGCGATCTCCCAGCCGTAGAGCTCGAGCAGCGCTTCGGGGCTGGCCGGTTGCGCTGCGGTGATGATCCGTGCTCCGGAGTCGGCGCCGGCCACGGCCACCGAAACCTGCTTGAGCAGGAACGCATATTCCTCGGCGGTAACCGCTCCCCCGGCCGGCTCCCAGATCACCTGGTAGTGCCCGTCGGGGGGAGCCTGCCGGACCATGGCCACGATCAGCTCGATTTCTTGTGCCAGGGCGGCCACGTTTTCAGAAGCCGGCGCCGGGGTTTCGAAGCGCAGCATCATCCAGGGCCGGGCGCCCGCCGCCACCAGCGCCGCCGCTCCCTCCGCGGCGCCGGGATCTTTGGGGCTCACCAGCCAGCGGATATAGAGTGCCGAGTCTTCATCGAGGAGCTGACTCTCGGCCAGCGCTTGGGCGGCAGTCAGCGGGTCATCAACCGTTGCGCCGATGCAGGGACAGCAGGGCGGGCCTTCCGAAGCCGCGGCGGGCAGGGCGGTGAACAGCATGGAAAGGAGAACAAGTGCAATGATACCTGGGATGAGTCTGCTCAGATTTTCGGGTCCGTGGTTGATGGTCATTCCGTATCTCCCGCAATGTCACGGTGTCGGTAAAGTATATGGTGGCTCGGCGGCCATCTTCGACTGGAATCACATCTGATTGTAGCACTCGTTTCCCTTTTTAGGGTATCGGTGGAGTTTACCAGGTTTGATTCAACAGCCGGTTCTGGCCTCCGCTTGACTGATCTCTCCCCTGTCCGCCGAATGGGCCGTATGGGCAGATCGTTCGAAGTCTTGCCGCCCAGTTTCATTCCCGAGAAGCGGTCCAGCTGGTCCCATTCCACCGGACCGGGGATCTCTATCCGGAATCGGCCCTGGCCCTTGAAAACCAGGCCGGTTACCGCACCTTCGTCCGTTGGTTCCATCAGCCGGATGAAGCCCGATTTCAGAATCCAGGTGGCGGTGTCGCTTTCCAGGGTGATGCCGCCAGGCGGCAGCGGGATCTCCTCGCTGAAGCGCCACTGGCGAAGCTGGTCGTATTGGGGGACGGGCAGCGGATCGGGTGACTCATCTTTTTCAGGGAAGGCACGCAGGTCGGCCATGACGATGGCGGCAAGGGGGGCGGTGAAGCTGATGAGGATCAACAGACGGCGCATGAATGACCTTCCCCTGTGCGGGTCTACCGGGATGGTGACGTTGAACCCACTTCTAAAGTATAGCGGGTGCGGGGGGCGTTCGCTCCGCCCGGACAGGCAGACGCAGCAGCGCTTCACAGCCCGGGCCGTCGGTGCGGTCGGCCAGCTGGAGGCTGCCCTGATGGGCCTCGGCGATCTGGCGGCAGAGAAAGAGGCCCACGCCCGAACCGCCGGGCTTGGTAGTGAAAAAGGGGACAAAGAGATTGGCGGTGTCCGGTAGACCGGGGCCCTCGTCCCGCACCGAGAGTAGCAGAAGATCCGCCTCGGCGGCCCAGGAGATCCGGACCCCGCCGCCGGTTTCCAGGCTGGCGTCCGCCGCGTTGCGCACGAGGTTGATCAGCAGCTGTTCCAGCTGGTCCCGGTCGGCACGGATCTCCATAGCGGGACCATCGCTGACCTCCGGCCTGAGGCGGGTTTCCATCTCGGCCACCCGGTGAACCAGGCCGGCCAGATCCAGCGGAACCGGCGTGGGTTCGGGCAGCCGGGCCAGGGTGGAGTAAGCGCCCATGAAACGGTTCAGCGAGTCGGCACGCGAACCGATCACCTGCAGCCCGCGGTGCAGGTCCTCCCGCCAGTCGGCGGGCAGCTGGTCCTTGCCGGTCATCTCTTCCAGGCTCAAGGACAGGGATTTTATCGGGGCCAGCGAGTTGTTCAGCTCGTGGCCCATCACCCGGATCAACCGTTTCCAGGCCGTCACTTCTTCAGCTCGCAGGGCCCGGCTGACATCGGAGAGGATCACCAGGGTGTGCGGCCGGCCGAGGTGGCGGAAGACGCCCCGCCGCAGCTCCCAGCGCCCTCCGGTACCGGGAATGTCGAGGGTCAACGTGCGTGACGGGTCACCCTCGAGGCAGGCGCCCAGATCCAGCTCTTCAGCTGTGCAGCCGGTGATCTCTTCCGCGGTGCGGCCGATCAGCAGCTCGCCGGCCCGGTTGACCAGCCGCAGCTTGCGGTGCGCGTCGAAGGATAAAACCGCCACGTCGATTTCGCCGAGCAGCTTGCGCAGCATGGCGGTGGCTTCGGTGTCCACCAGCCGCTGCGCCCGCAGTGCCTCGGCCAGGGTGTTGATCTCCAGGGTCAGCTCACCAAAGGCGTCTTCCCGTCCGCCGCGGCGCAGCCGGAAAGAAAAGTCGCCTTCGCGCAGCGCCGAGATGATGTTGGCCAGGGTCCTCAGTCGGTAACCCAGGCGGCGGTAGGTGAACCAGGCCCCGCCGGCCCAGGCGGCGGCCAGCAGGATGCTGGCCGTCCAGAAAAACCGTGGAGATACACCGTGTGCGCGGAGGAGGACGATGGCGGTTACGGTGGCCGGCAGGCCGCCGGCCAGGGTCGCCGCCAGAAAACGGGTTAGCCGACCGGTTCGCATGGCCATCATTAAACACCCGGGTGATCTTTTACAGATCAAACTTTTCCATGCGCCGATATAGCGCGCTACGGCTCAGGCCCAGGGTCTCGGCGGCCCGGCTCACGTTCCCTTCGTGACGCTGGAGCGCTTTCTTCACCAGCACCCGCTCCACCTCCTCTATGCTCATCTCCTCGAGATTTTCCTTGCGGCCCGGGGAACCCAGAGCCAGCTCATCGGCCTTTATCCGGGGCTCCTGGGCCAGCAGTGCGGCCCGCTCGACAACGTGGGCCAGTTCCCGCACATTGCCCGGCCAGCTGTGCCGCTGCAGTTCACATTCCGCTGCTTCGTCAAAACCGGCCAGTTCCTTTCCGTAGCGCTCGGCAAAGCGGCCGAGAAAGTGGGTCGCCAGCACCGGGATGTCCTCGACCCTCTCCCGCAGCGGCGGCAGGTGGATCTGCACCGTGTTGATGCGGAAGAGCAGGTCTTCGCGAAAGCGCCCCGCGGCCACGGCTTCCGGCAGGTCGGTGTTGGTGGCCGAGATGATGCGCACGTCCACCCGGTGTGTCTTCGATGAACCCACGCGCTCCAGTTCGCCGGTCTCCAGCACCCGCAGCAGCTTGGCTTGCTGGGAGATGGGCACATTGGCGATCTCGTCGAGGAGCAGGGTGCCGTGGTGGGCCAGTTCGAAGCGGCCCATCCGGTCCTCCCGGGCGTCGGTGAAGGCACCGCGGACGTGGCCGAACAGTTCGCTGGCAAAGACCCCCTCGGAGAGCCCGCCGGCATTTACCGTGACCAGCGGGGTGTCGGCCCGCGGGGAGAGGGCATGCAGGGTGCGGGCCGCCACCTCCTTGCCGGTGCCGTGCTCGCCGGTTATCAGCACGTTGGCCGGCGAGGGCCCCACCCTGGAGATCAGCTCCAGCACCGGTTTCATCGCCGGGGAAACGGCGATCATTTCGGGACGGCTGGTGGTGCGCAGCAGACGATTCTCGGCCTCCAGACGCTGCCCCTGGCGCAGGGCCCGGGCCAGCTCGATCTGGTTTTTGAGCACGGCCAGCAGGCGGTGGTTGTCCCATGGCTTCTGGATAAAGTCCCTGGCGCCGCGCCGCATGGCCTTCACCGCCAGCTCCACGCTGCCCCAGGCGGTCATCACCACCACCGGCAGGGAGCTGTCCAGGGTCTGGAGGCCGGCCAGCAGGTCCAGCCCCTCCTCACCGGAGGTTGTGTCGCGGGTGTAGTTGAGGTCGATGAGGAGTGCGTCGTATTCCCCGGCTTGCACCGCCTCCAGCACCCTGGCCGGCGAACCGGCGGTCTCCACCCGGTAGCCCTCGGGTTTGAGCAGCAGACGCAGGGCCTCGAGAATGTCCTGTTGATCATCGGCGATCAGGACGCGCGGCGGTTTCTTTTCGCTGGCTTCGTTCATTGGCGGTCCACCTGGAGTCTCGATTTATCCTACGAGTATAGCCCAGAACCGGTTTTCCCGCGGTGGCTACTCGAATCTCAGCGTGACCGCCGGGTCGACCATGGTGGCCCGCCTCGCCGGGAGGTAGGAGGCCAGCAGGGCAACAAAAGCCAGGACCAGCGATACGACGATGAAGGTCAGCGGGTCGGAGGTACCGATGCCATAGAGCAGGCTTGCCAGATAGCGCGTGCCGGCCAGCGCGATGACCAGCCCGATGACCAGTCCGATGGCGGTGAGTCTGATCCCCTGCTTGAGCATCATCTTGATGATGTCGCCCCGCTGCGCACCCAGCGCGCTGCGGATGCCGATCTCGTGCATCCGCTGGTTGGCGGTGTAGGACATCACGCCGTAGAGACCCACCGAGGCGAGCACCAGGGCCAGCAGGCCGAAGAGGCCGAAGCCGGCGGCGGCGAACCGGGCAGGGAGCAGGATGAAGCCGATCAGTTCGGTGAGCCGGTCAGTGCTGGACAGCGCCATTTCCGGATCGAGCTCGCGGATGATCTCCCGTACCGGGGCGGCGGCGGTCAACGGGTCACCGACAGTGCGCAGCAGCAGCGTCGCCATGAACTCCCGGGGATTCTGGGCAAGGGGCAGGTAGACGTGCGGCCGCGGCTCTTCGCCGATCAGCCAGTACTTGGTGGTTTTCGCCACGCCCACTACCTCCAGATACGGCCCTTCCGCGTTGGTGTTGCTGATCCGCTTGCCCAGTGGCGTTTCCCCGGGCCAGAAGCGGTTGGCGAACTCCTGATTGACGATGACCACCCCGGCTGAATCGGTGGTGTCCCCGTCATTGAAGTCGCGGCCCTGGAGCAGCGGGATACCCAGGGTGCGGAAACTGTCGCTGCTCACCGAGGCATAGCTGGCCCCGGTGCCGCCTTCCTCGGGGTCGGGATACTCCTGCCCCTCGATCCAGAATTCGGTGGAGGAGATAGTCATGGTCAGCGGGACACAGTTCTCGATGCAGGCCGATTCCACTCCGGGCAGGGCCCTTGACCGTTCGAGAAGCTCCCGGCAGAAGGCGGCGGAATCACTCACTTCGCCGGCCCGGGCGCCGAGGTCAAAGGCCACGGCCAGGACGTTTTCATGATCGAACCCCGGGTCGATGGCCCGGGCCTGGAGCAGGCTGCGCACGAAGAGGCCGGCCACGATGAGCAGTACCAGCGACGAGGCCACCTGGGCCACCACCAGGGAACTGCGGAGTTTTGAGCGCTTGAAACCGAAGCGGCCCGCCCCCCGGTCGTCCTTCAGCGTGGAGAACAGATCCACCCGGGTGGCGCCCAGGGCGGGGAAGAGGCCGAAGAGGATGCCGGAGAGCATGGAGACCAGGGCGGTGAACAGCAGCACCCGTTGGTCGACGGCAAAGTCGAGGTCGATGGCGACGTTGAACGGCATGGCCGGCAGGGCGGCGACCATCAGGTCGAGGGTCCAGACGGAGAGCACCAGACCGGCCGCGCCGCCGAGCAGCGCCAGAAATACGCTCTCGGTGAGCATCTGCCGTACGATGCGGCGCCGCGGGGCGCCGAGGGACAGCCGGACGCCGATCTCCCGGCGGCGGGAGACCGAACGGGCCAGCAGCAGGTTGGCCACGTTGGCGCAGCCCACCAGCAGGACCAGACCCACCATCGCCATCACCAGGGCCGAGATCATGGTTGCCACCCGCCGCATGCCGGGGGTCATGGGGAAGAGGCCGTCGGCCGGCACCACCAGGGCCTTTTCACCCTCGTAACGCTCCGGGTCCACCTCCACCATGCCGGCGGCGGTCACCTGCAGGCCGGCCCGGGCCTGCGCTGGGCTGACTCCCGGTTTCAGCCGGGCGATGGAGAGTAGAAAGCCGCTCCCCCGCCGTTCCAATTGATTTCGCATTTCCGGGCGCAGCTGGCCGATCATCGCGATCGGGACCCAGAAGTCGGGGGAGGGGACCGGTGAAGCGCCGGTGAAGCCGGGCGGGGCAATGCCCACCACGGTGTAGGGCCGGCCGCTGAGGGTGACCGTCCGGCCCACCGTGCCGGCGGCGCCGGCCAGCTCCGCTTGCCAGTAGCGGTGGCTGAGCACTACCACCGGGTGGCCCCCGGGGGTCAGGTCATCGTCGGGGGTGAGCATCCGGCCCTCGATGGCCCGGGCGCCCAGCGTCTGGAAGTAGTTGCCGGTGACCACCTGGCCAAAGCGGGTTTCGCTTCCCTCCGCGGTCTCCACCGCCACCGGGAGAAAGGAGAACGCCGCCAGGTTTTCGAAGACATCGCTGCGGTCCCGGTAATCGCAGTAGTCGGGATAGGAGAAGACCTCCATGCCGTCGCTGTCCAGCGGGTCGCGGAAGACGCGGACCAGCCGGTCCGGATCATCGACGGGGAGCGGGGCGAAGACCATGGCGTTGACCAGGCTGAACATCGCCGTGTTGACGCCGATGGCCAGGGCCAGGGTGAGTACCACCGCCGCGGTGAACCCCGGGTTGTTGAGCAGCATCCTCACCGCATAGCGCAGGTCATTGAGCAGCACGGACATCGTTGGTCTCCTTGCCGGTCAGTTTCCGGCGGTATCTTCGTCCACCACCCGGCCGTCGAAGAGGTGGATGGTTCGTTGGGCGTACTGCAGGTAGCGCGGGTCGTGGGTCACCATGCAGATAGTGGTCCCGCCCTGGTGGAGTTTGCGCATCAAATCCATCACCACCTCGCCGTTGCGTGAGTCGAGATTTCCGGTGGGCTCGTCGGCCAGCAGGATCAGCGGTTCGCCCACCAGCGCCCGGGCCACCGCCACCCGCTGCTGCTGGCCGCCGGAAAGCTGCGAGGGATAGTGGTTCAGCCGGTGCTCCATCTCCACCAGCTGCAGCGCCTGGCGTACCTTTTCTTTCCGCGCAGCGGTGGTGATTGTGCCGCGGTAGACCAGGGGCAGCTCGACATTCTCGCAGACCGTCAGGTCGCCGATCAGGTTGAAGCTCTGGAAGATGAAACCGATGGTGCGGTTGCGCAGTCGGGCCCGCTCGGCATAGCTCAGCGACTCCACCGGCTTCGAATCGAGCAGATACTGGCCCTCGGTGGGGGAGTCCAGCAGGCCCATGTTGGAGAGCAGCGTCGACTTGCCGCAGCCCGAGGGGCCGGCCACGGCCACGAACTCGCCCCTCCTGATCTCCAGGTGCACACCGGAGAGGGCGTGGGTTTCAACCTCGTCGGTGAGGAAGACCTTTTTCAGCCCCACCATCCGGATCAGTGCTTCGTTTCCCGTCTGGCTCATCGTTCCACCTTTCGTCTCTCCTGGCCCGGGCCGCTGCCCGCGGCATCGGTTAGTTAAGCCGTATCCGGTCGTGGTGGTCCCACGACGAGGTATCCGAGACGATCACGCGGTCGCCTTCGTCAAGTCCTTCCAGCACTACCACGTGCTTGACCGAGCTGAGGCCCAGCCGCACCGGAACCCGCACCGCCGACGTTCCGTCATCGTCCAGCCGGAAGAGGCCCACGCTGCCGTTCTCCGGGCTGGAGACCGGGCGTCGGGTATAGAGCACATCCTCCAGCCGGCTGATCTCCACCACGCCCTCCACGCTCATTTCCGGCCGGGCCCCATCGGGCAGGTCTCCGGTCAGCTCGACTTCCACCAGTACCGTGGTCTCGCGAACCGCGGGGTCGATGCGGGCCACCGTGCCGCAAACCACACCGTTGCGGGTATCCACCGACACCGACTGGCCCACCTGCACCTCCCCGGCCCGGGTGGCCGGGATTCGCAGCTCGGCTTTCAGGCGGCTGGTCTCGGCCACCAGCGCCAGGCTGGTCCCCGGCGCCAACTGCTGGCCTACCTCCACCGGCACGTCCTGGACCACGCCGGCCAGCATGGAGTGCACTTCGAGCGAGCTGAGCTGTTCGGCACGCAGGGCGGCCATGGCCCGTTGCTGGTCCACCCCGGCCCGCTTGGCTTGCAGCTGGGCCTCGATGGACCGGCCGGTCATGGCCAGCCGTTTCTCCTCGATGGACCGGCGGGTGGCCAGAGAGGCGGCCACCGTTTCCGAGATCTTCAGGTCGAGGGCGGCGATCAGCCCCTCCGCGGCCAGGGCACGGTCGGCCTCCAGCTTGAGTTGCGCCTGGATGTATTCCGACTCCACGGCGGCGGCCTGGGCTTCCTGGTTCAGTTCCTCGCTGCGCAGCTGCACCTCCAGGCTCACCAGTTCCGCTTCGGCTCTGCGCAGCGCGCTCGACGCGTCAAGCGCGGCCTGCTGCACTTCGGGGTTGCTGAGGATCATCAGCGGCTGCCCCGGTTCCACCCGCTCTCCCGGATGGACCATGATCCGTTCCACCCGGCCGCTGGTGGCCGCCGGAATCCAGCGGATTTCCATGGGGACCAGGGTGCCGTAGCCCCGGATTTCCCGCAGCATCGATCCCCGTTCCACGGTCCCGATCCAGATGGTGTCGCGGTCCACCGACAGCATGGCCGGACCGAGCAGAGTGATGCCCCAGCTGATCAGTGCCACCGCTGCCAGCGCGGCGGCAATCATCAGATAGCGCCGCTGCATTTTCCGCGTCTTTATTCCTTCACGTTTTGTGTCCACCAGGGTGGGGCCCTCCATTGCGATTCTGTTACGGAAGATATCTATAGCAAGCGGTGTGCCAGCGGTGAGTGTCAGTCCGCGGGGGATCGCGGAAGCTCTTTGATGTCAAAGGGATGGAGAACGCCGCGGAGTCAGCGGGCATTCAGGGGCCTGTCTGATGGCGGCCCGGGAAGTGTGCGCTGGCGAACAGTGGAATCCCAATACCGGACAGTGGGTCAGTAGGCGGACTTTGGGTTGAGCTGGGCGGCCAGGGCCTCCGTGCCGCCCTTGAGGATCCAGATATCTTTCAGCCCCACATGGCGCAGGCCCAGGGCCACGGCGGTGGCCCGGTGTCCCGCCTGGCAGACCACTACCACTTTTTTGCCCGCCAGCTTGCCGAGCAGTTCCGGGGTGAAGACCTGGTCCATGGGAACGGTGAGGGCTCCGGGGAAGGTGAAACCGATGACACCGGTTTCACCCGGCGTCCGCACGTCGAGCACCAGCGGCGGCTGTTCGGTCTTCAGGGTGCAGAGAAAGGTTTCCACCGGCATCATCTGCAGGGCGGCCATGGTGTCGGCGGCAGAGAAGCTGGAGAAGAACTGCCGGTAACTGGCGGCCAGGTCGAGGTTCAACTGGCCCTCCGCCTGGGGAGCGGTTACGCTCCCTTCCTCATCAGCCCGGGCAGTTGTGCTCCAGGACACTGGGAGCAGGACGGAAGTGGTTAGCATCAAGGTGACCAGGAGGAGTTGCCGGCGGTGATATTTCCGGATCATTGTTTTGTCTCCATCGCGTGTTGGCGGGGTTTCCCGGTGAAATTATCCGCGATCAGCCGGCTGGCCCGGCGGGCGTCATCGCGCAGTTTCGGGATCCCTTTTTTCAGGGCGGCGACGATGGCGTCCCGCTCTTCCTGAAGACAGCGGAACCCCTCCTGCACGCTTTTCAGGCTCAGGCCTTCGATGGGCAGGACAAACCGCTCAAGACCAAGCTGGGCCATGATCCCGGCGGTTTTCGGCTGGTAGCCCACGGCCAGCGCCGGCACGTTCATCGTCATGGCGTAGATGTTGGAGTGCATCCTCGTGCCGACGACGAAGTCCATTTCTCCGCAGAGCCCCCGGATCCCGGCCGGGTCCAGTTCGTCCTCGATGAGGTGGATCCCCGGTGTGTCCCCGGCAATTGCCTTGACCCGGCGGGCCGCCTCGCGGTCGTCGTCCCCCCCCTTGATGAAGGTCACCTGGGGCACGAAGAAAACAGCGGCGTTCATCTCTTCCACCAGCCAGCGGGCAAAGCGGCCCATGGCCTCTTCGTATTGCTGCTGAACTTCCGGAGTGTGGAACCAGGAACGCACGGTGAGGCCGACCCTGGCACCCCCCGGGGGTGGCGGAGGAATGTCCACCGGCGGTGTGGCGGCGCTGAGCAGGAACGCGGCATCCGCGGCCGGGTGAACGGCTCCCATCTTCCATCGCCGGGACCACTCTTCCAGCCGGCGCCGAGTGTCGGCCTCCCGGGCAAAGACCATCCGCACCCGGCGCAGGGAGCGGGTCACCAGCCGTTCCTGGAAGCGGCCGGCAAAGGGGCCGATGGACTGGGAAAAGAGGTAGACCGGCTTGCCCAGCAGTGCGGCGCAGTGATAGTTGCTGATCACCGTCAGGAGAACCACGTTTCCCCGGCGTTTCGACCTGGTGTAGAGGTAGCCGCCGCCGGCGGCGATCACCAGGTCGGCCTCGTCATAGGCCCGCAGCAGCCGGCGCAGCGGGGACCAGACCGGAAGGTCGATGCCGAAGACACGTCGGCAGACGATCCAGATCAGGGCCAGGGGATAGAGGAGGAAGAGGAAACCCAGCCCCTGCAGCCGGGGACTGGAGGAAAGTCTGGTCTTTAGCGACTGGAAGGAGTCGATCACCGTGCCGGGGAAGCCGTCCCCCTCCTCCGGCCCGGCCGCCGGGGAGATGGTGAAGCGGGCCTGGCCAAAGGCCTCTCGCGACCGCAGGTCCTGCACCATGCCGGCGACGATACCGGCGTCGCCCTTGTTCCGGGCGCTGTAGGCGTTGGTGATCAGGATGTGCGGCATCAACGGGTCCTCACAGGGTGGACGATTCCAGCAGCTGCAGGCCGGCCTGTTCCATCCGTTCCCGGTAGGTGTCGTGGGAGTGGTAGTGGTGCACGAACTGCTCCTTGACCGAGAGGTCCTGGTCAAAGGCGGCCAGGTCGCCGGCGGATGCGCCGAGCTCGGCCTCGATCATTCGTTCCAGCTCGGTGGTGTCCTCGCCGTTCTCCCGCCGTTGGGCCAGCAGGGCCGGCAGGTAGCCGCCCGGGCCGAGCTTGACCTCGGTGGAGGTGAACACACCCGCCGCCTTCACCGCTGCCACCTGCTCGTCGATCCCCACCCGGCAGTTGGGGAAGATCCAGGCCCGGCCGCCGGGCAGGGCGAGGAGGTAGACCGCGGCGATGTAGGAGAAGAAGGGGTTGATCCGCGCCCGGCCTTCCGGCCGGTTGTCGGTGGCCGGGGTGGTGATCTCGTTCCAGGTGGGCATGCCGATAACCAGCGGCGACTGCGGGGTCACCGGGAAATGCTTCATCAGCTGCCGGGCGTGGGTGATGGTGGCCAGGATTTCGAAGTTGAGGTTGTCATTGAGGCCGAGGATGGAGCCCAGGGCCACCTCCAGGCCGGCGCGGAGCGCCCGTTCCTGGGCCCCCAGCCGGAAGGCGAAGCCGTCACCGCCGGTGAGGATCTTCCAGTCGTCGTCGATGCCCCAGGCCTTGGGCCCGGAGATGATCTGCCGGTTGTAGCAGGTCCGGTCGTAGGTCTCCTGCCAGACGATCATAGAATCGGCGCCCACGTCCTTCAGCTCGCGGTACTGGTTCTCGGTCATGGCCATGGTGCAGAAGCAGATCTTCAGCTTGACCCCCAGCGATTCCCCCAGCGCCCGGGTTCTCTTCACCAGCGAGGGCAGCAGGGTGCGCACGAAGCGGAAGTCGTCGCCGCCGACGAACTCGATGTAGTGAATGCCCTTGTCCACCAGGTAACGGACCTGCTCCATGATCAGGTCCCCGGAGATCTTCAGCCGCGGCATCTCGAAGTTCGAGGAGCGCCAGCCGCAGAACCCGCAATTGCTCGCGCAGGCGTTGGATGCCTCCACCGGGGCCATGGGGATCACCGAGTTGCTGAACGTCAACCGCCGCAGGGCTGTGGAGGTATCCAGCACCCGCTGCTTGAGTTCCGGGAAGCCGGGGGAGTGGATGACGTTGATCAGCAGGTTGACCTCGGCCAGGGTCGGTTCCCCGCCTTTTTCGCAGTGTGCGAGGATACGCCGCAGCTGGGCGGGATCGGGCGTAGTGCGGTCGAGGCTCGCCGGAAACAGCTCCCGCAGCGAGCGGCGGCTGATCACGGCCGATTCGGTTGAACGGTCTGCCGGCGGCGGCTCTCCGGGCGGGGCCAGCCGGGAAACCACCGAGCGCAGTTTCTGTGCCGGGTCGCGACGGACCCGGTCCACCAGCGTCACCCGCACGTCCACGTCACTGCCGGTCAGCCGCTGCAGCGCTTCCGTGATCTCGTCCAATGTCGACTGTTCCAACGCTCCCGACGCGCGGATTTCCAACACGATGTGGTGCAGGTCCTCCTGGATCAGTTTCCACTCGCCCACACCGGCCGCATGGTCAAGGATCAGGAAGAAGGGGTGCGGGGTCAGCAGTTCGCCGCCGGGCAGCACCACGTAGTCGCCGCAGCGCCCGCTGATCTCCCGCAGCAGCGGCAGCCCCCGGCCGCAGGAGGGCGCTTCCACGGAGAGCGTGCCGATGTCGCCCTGCTGGTAGCGGATGAAGGGCATGGCGAAGTTGGTCAGGTTGGTGATAAACAGTTCGCCCGCTATCCCGGGCGGCTGGGGCCTGCCCTCCTTCAGCGATTCGAGGATCACCGTATCGGCACTGACGTGGTACCCGGGGCAGACCGGGCACTCCCAGGCGATCACCGAGCCGGCCTCCTCCGAGGCGTAGACATCCACCACCTCGGCCCGGAAGGTGTCGGCCAGCAGCTGCCGGCCGGCAGGGTCGAGCATGCCCGAGGTGCTGGCGATCAGCGGGATGCGCAGGTCGGTGATCTCCCGCTCCCGGACGGCCCGGGCAAAAAGCTTGAGGGTCAGGGCGTAGCCCTGAAGGAGGTGCGGCCGCCAGGCCCTGGTCTCCTCGATCCAGGCCTCCGGCGGGTCGCCGGTGGCCAGCACCCGGCGGCGGAAGAGGCCCAGCTGTTCGTACCACTGCCGGTGGGCGCCGCCCTGGGGCCGCGCCTCGAAGTACATCAGGCGGTGACGGGGTCTGAGCGACCGGCCCAGGTGGGCCCGCAGGAACGAGGCATTCATCGCCGTGCGGTCGGCCGGCCCGTAGCGGATCTCCAGCGGCTCGCCGGTGGCCCCGCTGGTGCGGCTGCTCATCAGCTTCCTCGGGTCAGCCGCGCTGGAGATCAGCCGCTCCGGCGGCTGCTCCTGGAGGTCCCGTTTGGTGGTCAGCGGGATTTTGTGCAGGTCGCCCACGCCCCGAATCTCCCGGGGATCGAGGCCGGCCTTGTGGAACAGGTCACGATACCAGGGCACTGTGGTGCAGGCATGACTCACCAGCCGGCGGAGCATCGCGCTCTGCCGTTGCCGAATCCGCTCCGCCGGGTCCCACTGGGACCTCAGCAGCGAAGCCAGCTTGATTGCACCCCTCATCTCTTCCCTTTCGAAATCTGTTGAAACACCGGTTCAAACGCTGATGTCGAACGTGCCAGCTGTCATGAAAACGACAACCGGTTCAACATTTTAGTGCATCAATGCATCGCCGCAAAACGGACTCGATCAGCGTTGGGCACTCCCCCCTCGTCGCCATGTGCAATGTATTGCCATTTTCATGAAATGAATTGCCCACCAAACCGAGATTTTTAACTTTCTTTTCTCTCAATAATTGCGTATTATAATTAATATTCTTTACTGTCAGTGATTTAATATTGATCTGCGCAAACCCGCTCTTCATGGCACAGA
>JAQAZP010000132.1:0-2646 GCA_032127265.1 Acidobacteriota bacterium | reverse complement strand
CGAAGCAGAGGGAGGGTCACCGAGTGGTCGCCGCCAAGGGCCACCACCCGGGCACCGCTGTGGATGATTTCAGCCACGGCGCCCTCGATCAGGGAAAAGGGATCGTTGCTCTGCTCCAGTTCGAGGTCACCGAGGTCGATCCACGCCGACGATGCCTTAAGATCCAGGCCATTCTCGCAGCAGAGGTTGCTCGACCCACAGTGCAGCAGTTTCCGGATCCGGGCCGGGGCCTCGGCCGGACCGCGCATGAAGGACGAGTTGCGGTCCAGGGGCAGGCCGAGAAGAGAGGCCATCCCGGGTCGTATGCTGGCGGTATCGATGGGCATGGTCCACGATCCTCCAAGTTTGAAAGCATAGGGAATGGCGTCCCGTCCGTCAAACCACCCGTGCTCTTCCGCTCTTGGTGCCCCCAGTGGCTACGGGCTATACTTACAGATCGATTTCATTCTTCTGCTGAGGCGCTCGATGAAAACCCTGCTGGTCTATCCACCCTGGCGTCAGCCGTTCATGCCGCCGCTCAGTCTCACCGGACTCACCGGGTATCTTACCTCGGCGGGCGTGGACTGCCGGCAGCTGGACCTCAACCTGGAAACCTTCGAGCGGCTGCTTGATCCGGCATGGCTCGACCGTACCGGCCGGGAACTGCTCCACCGGATCGAGACCATCGAACGGAACGAACTGGTGGACGGAGAAACAGCGCTCTTTCACGAGTCGCTGCTGGGCGCCTCCCTGCGGCTTCCGGCACTGACCCGGCTGGTGGAGGAGGCACGCCGGACCCTGCACCACGGTGAACGCTTTTACCGCCTGGACCAGTATCGCGAAGCCATGAGAGCCATCGAGGAAGCGCTGGGTGTGGTTTCCCTCGCCTGGTCACCCTGCCGGTTCCTGCTGCATGGCCACAGTGCGGCGGCAGGAGACAAGCAACCGGACTGTCCGGGCAAACAGGCTGCCGGAGGAGAGGAGCGTCTCCTAGCCACACTTTTCGAGGAAGCGTTCATCCCGCTCGTCGCTGAAGCGGCACCCGGGCTGCTGCTGGTGCTGGCCGACTACCGCAGCCAGTTGCTGCCGGCCCTGACCCTGTTGCGCCAGGTTCGCCGGCGGCTGCCCGACGCACGGACGGCCATGGCCGGGTGGATGGCGGAGGAACTGCTCACCAACCCGCCGGCGGAGTCAGACCTGGACAGCGTGATAGACGTGCTGATCAGCGGCCGGCCGGAAGAACCGCTTCTCCGGTTGTCCCGGTCACTGGACACCGGCCCGCTGGACCATGTTCCGGGTCTGGTTAAGCGCGGCCCGGGTGAACCGCCCAAAATTGTGGCGGACAGGGTCGTACCTTCGGAAGAGTTGCCCCCACCATCCTGCCAGGATCTTTCGCCGGACCGCTATTTCAGCCCCGAACCGGTGCTCCCGGTCAGGGCTTCCGCCAGGGCGGCCGAACAGATTGCCATTCTTGGTGCACAGCACCAATGCCGCCGGTTTCTGCTCACCGGCGCCCTGGATACCAAAACCGCCCATGCCGTGGCCGGCTTGTTGGCCGGGGGGGCGGCGGCTCACGCCTGGTTCGGGCTCATGGACCGCTGGGAGCCACTGGACGAAGAACTCTGCCGCGGCCTGGCCGCGGGCGGCTGTGTGAAACTGCAGCTGCGGGTGGGGCCGGAGGGTTCCGGCACGGGTGAGGACCCACTGGGCCAGGCCCGCCAGGCTGTACGGTTTTGCCCGCCGGCGGGCATCGGAATCCACCTGCACTGCCGGCTGGATGAGGAGACCGGCGGCGCAGCGGTGGTTGAACCGCTCAGCGGGTTCCTCCTTGAAAATGGTACCGCTCTCTCCGGCCCCGGGGTTTCCCTCTCCTGCCGGGTGATCCGGGACGGCCGACTGGGCCCGGCCACCGGCGGCAGCCCGCCGGACCTCTACAACGACGCCACGGCACCGGTGCCCGGTGCCGTACCGGGTTTCGGCCGCGACCCCGGCGACGAGGGACTTCCTCCGGAGTCGCCGGGAGAGGAGCAGCGCTGGCGCCTGGTTCGCGAGGCGGGCATGGTATTGGGGCGCTGTCTCACTCCGGGGACCGCGGTTCACGATTTTCTCTACCTGGCCAGGTATGGCATGTGTTTGCCCGCCCCGGCAGTCGCGCAGCCTCCCGCCACACCAGTCCTGGAACCCGGACTGGTTCTGCAGCCATCCCCCGGGCTGGTCCTCGGCCGGTTCCCGGCCTATGACCCGGTGGCTCCGGTGAACAGCACGCCACCCCCGGCCGCATCCAGCTTTGCCGCGGCCGGCCAGAGATGGCGGGCCTCGCCGGGTGACGGGTACCGCTGCCGTCCGCTTCCCGACCTGGCGGTGAAGATCCTCGAGCAGTGCGACGGCGTGCGGACCTGGGAGGAAGCGGTGCAAGCAGCCGGGGCACCGGACCTTACCGCCGACGACCTGGCGGAACGGCTGGTGCGGATGCTGATCGGGGAGGAACTTCTGGAACGGGCATGACCAACGGAAACACAACCAGCAGCAACGACCGATTTCCCCGCTGGCTCCCCATTCTCTGTCTCGCCGGCGCCGCGTTCCTGCTCTTTGCCAACACCCTGCCCAACGGCCTGACTCTCGACGATACGGCCATCATCGGTGAGAACCAGCTGGTCCAGCATCTCA
>JAQAZP010000131.1:0-20539 GCA_032127265.1 Acidobacteriota bacterium | reverse complement strand
TCGAGGCTGATCCCGTTGGCCCCGAGGATGGTCCGCGCGGTGCGGGCGATCTCCAGCGCCTGGCTCACGTTGTTGTATTTGGCCAGGGAAACCTGGTAATGCTTCAGCTGGCCCTTGTCCTTCAGCCGTCCAAGCTGCAGGGTGAGGAACTGGGCCTTGGTGATCTCGTTGAGCATGGCCACCAGCTTGCTCTGCACCAGCTGGAAGCCGGCGATGGGCCGGTCGAACTGCTTCCGCTCGGCGGCGTAATTGCGGGCTTCGTCATAGCAGGCCATGGCCGAGCCGATGACCCCCCAGCAGATGCCGAACCGCGCCTCGTTGAGGCAGCGCAGGGCCTTGGCCAACCCCTCGGACCCGGGGAGCAGGTTCTCCTCGGGGATCAGGCAGTCGTTGAACACCAGCTCGCTGGTCACCGAAGCGCGCAGAGAGAGCTTGTTCAGCATCTTCGGCGCCTCGAACCCCGGGGTGCCCTTGTCGACGAGAAAGCCCCAGACGGTGCCGTCGAGCTTGGCCCAGACCACGGCCACATCGGCGATGGAGCCGTTGGTGATCCACATCTTGGCCCCGTTGAGCCTGAAGCCGCCGTCCACCCGCTCGGCCCGGGTGATCATGCTGCCCGGATCGCTGCCGAAGTCGGGTTCGGTGAGCCCGAAGCAGCCGATGGCTTCGCCGCGGGCCATGAGGGGCAGCCACTTCTCCTTCTGCTCGTCACTGCCGTAGGTGTAAATCGGCCACATGACCAGCGAGCTCTGTACCGAGGCGTAACTGCGCAAGCCGGTGTCGCCCCGCTCCAGTTCCTGGTTCAGCAGGCCGTAGGCCACGTTGTTCACCCCGGCGCAGTCGTAGCCCTCGATGGTCGCCCCGAAGATCCCCAGCTCGGCCATCCGGGGCACCAGCTGGTGGGGAAAGGTGCCGGCCTCGTAGTGCCCGGCAATGATGGGCAGGACCTCTTCGTCGACGAACTCGCGCACCGCCTGACGGATGGCCAGCTCCTCCTCGGAGAAGAGACCGTCCAGCCCCATGAAATCAACACCGCTGAATTTCTTCATCAGATACTCCTGGCCCGCACCTGCACCGCACGCTGTACCCGGGGCGGGCAACCCGGCCCCCCAGGTTCCAGCAGTGGACCCGGGGACATAAATTCTAGTTCATCGGCCCGGGAGCCGCAACGGAAACCGCGGCACCGGACTTGACGCCGGAGGCCTCGATCGAAATACTTGGAGCAAAGCCAACACTCGAGGGGGGACGATTCGATGGCCATTGAAATCTCACCCGCCGATGCCCTGATCGTGGTGGACATCCAGTACGATTTCTGCCCCGGTGGCGCCCTGCCGGTGAAAAACGGGGACGAAGTGATCCCGGTGATCAACCGGCTGATGGGGAAGTTCCCCATGGTGGTGGCCACCCGGGACTGGCACCCCGCGGGGCACGGTTCCTTCGCCTCTCGGCACAGCGGCTGCAGCCCGCTGGACGTGGTCAACCTCGACGGCATCGAGCAGGAGCTCTGGCCCGACCACTGTGTGGCGGGCACCAGGGGCGCCGAATTCCACCACGAGCTGAACCAGGCCCCGTTCCACGCCATCTTCCACAAGGGGGTCAACCGGGACGTGGACAGCTACTCGGCGCTGATGGAGAACGACCTCTGGACCGAAACCGGCCTGCGCGGCTATATCGAGGGGCTGGGGGTCAAGCGGATCTTCGTCTGCGGCCTGGCCACCGATTTCTGCGTGCGCTTCACCGTGCTCGACGCTCTGCAGCTGGGCTTCGAGGCGGTGGTGGTCCGTGACGCCTGCCGCGGGGTGGATATCCCCGACGGCACCGCCGAATCGGCCTTTCAGGAGATGAAGCAGGCCGGGGCGCTGGTGCTCACCTCGGACGAAATCTGACCCGGGAATTCAACTCTTCCCGTCTAGTGTGGTGTCCCAGAAATAGGTTCTCAAAGGATTTGGGCTCCGCGCGCGGTCCGCAAGGCGCGAAGAGCGCGCATACCCTGAGGTATGCAAGCGATGAGCAACGCAGCGGACCGTGATGTGGAGGCCAAATCATGAGAAGGAATTTCTGGGACACCACACTAGCTCATGGTTCGACAGCGGTCACCGTGCATGAACTGGTCACCCGGTAACCCGAAGGCGGGTATGGCGGTTGATTGTATGGTGCCGGGGTCACGTCCTCGGCCAGCAGTACGAAAACGTTCTCGCCGAGTACCGAGCCCACCGCCGGAATACTCTGAAGCCATGATGTGGAGTAGATCTCCAGAGCCGTCAGGTTGGTGAATCCAGCCCTCCAGTTCGTGTAATACTGGCCGCCGGCCAGGGTGAGATCGATGCGGCCGGCGACTCTGCGCGACTGGCCGTCGTCCGGATTACCCAGGGTGACGGTCATCTGCGTGGCGAAGGGCACGGTACCTGAGAGCGGCGAGCAGCCCAACCCGGCAGCGATGGTCCGTTCGGGCAGCTCGAAGACCATGGCCATGAAATCATCATCGCCGTTGTGCGTCTCGTCAAAGCTGCCGGGCGTCACCGGAAACCCCGGGGAGTCGGTGGTCCCGGCAGCCACCACCCGGCCCGCTCCGTCGATGGCAAGCCCGGCAAAATATTCATAACCGGCGCCGCCAACAAACGTGGAATAGAGAAGATCATCGAGCGCATCCGTCATTTCCACCAGGACGCCGTCACCCAATCCACCATTGAAGGATGCATCGTACGCATCGGGGGTAACCGGGAAATCGTCCGACCGGCTGACGCCGGCCAGCGCGATGGTTCCCCTGCCAGGGCAAAAAGAGACGCCTCTGAACCCGTCGCTCCCAGTCCCTCCGACAAAGGTGGAAGCGATCAGCGTGTCGAGAGCGCTGTTCATCTTGAGCACAAAGCCGTCGTAGTCGCTTCCGTTGAGGGACGTGTCCCAGGCTCCGACCGTGACCGGGAATGCAGAAGAATTCGTCCTGCCGGCAAGGATGAGGTTGCCGGCACCATCCACCCCGGCACTGATTCCCGAGCTTGATTCGCCACCCGGACCACCGAGAAAGGTGGAGGCCTGGAGGCTCACACCGCTGTCGTACTTCCTGATCACGAAGTCGGTGTTTCCGTTGTAGGTCTCATCCCAGGCCCCGGCAGTGGTCTCGAAGGCGGAATCACTCGTTGCCCCGACAACGTACACGCCGTCGTCCACCGGGCTCACGGCCAGGGCCCAAGGCTCGTAGAGGAAAAAACCCTGGTGAAAACCGGACGTTGTTCGCAGATCCGAACTGAGCCGAGCGATGTAGATGAAACTGCCCTGATCATCATAAAAGGTATAACCGGCAACGAAGTATGTTCCGTCTTCGGCCGCGGCCACCGCGTTTACGCCGTCACTGGTCCAGTAGACGTAGTCGTCGCCCATGAAGGTGCCGTAGAGCAGCGTTGTCAGGTCGGCCGAGAGTTGGACAATGAAGCCGTCATCCCAGCCCATGTGGTCCGGGTTCCAGGCATCCGGCGTCGTGGGAAAGGTGACACACCAGGTGGAGCCCACCACGGTCACCGCATCGTCCGATCCCACGGCCAGATCCATCATCTCGGTAACCGAATCACTGCCGCATTCGGCGTAGCCGAGGTAGGTCGCGGCCAGCATGGTGCTCAGGTCCGGTGAAAGCTTGGCAATGACCCCGACATCGTATCCACCGCCAAAAAGCTGAAACGCCCCGGGAGTCACGGGAAACCCCGAGTACCCCGGTTGCCCGAGAATCACCACGTTGCCCTGGCTGTCCAATTCCACATCGCGGACACTTTCGTAGTTCGGCCCACCGGCAAAGGTGGAATACATCAGATCGGCGAACGCCGCTGGTGCAAGCGAGGGGACAGGGGCCGCGGCCAGAACCAGGGCACAGAGGATGACGGCGGGAACAAAACCGGTGGAGGAGTTTTTCATCGGCGGCTCCATGTTGGAAATTCGCCAAGATCGGCTGAAGGGAAAAACGGGCGGCACGAATGCCATCTTTTACTGGAATATAGAGTCCGGATACTAAGGGGTCAAGGGAAAACCGGCCCTCTGATTCCAGGACAGTTGAAAATATCCTCAAAAAGGACTTGACGATTTCCCATCAAAGCGCTATAGTCTTATATAGCACTAGAGCAGGGGACAGACTGATGATGATTCACATCCAGCCGGGCGACGATCTTCCAATCTACCGGCAGATCATGCGACAGGTCACCGAAGCGGTGGCCGGCGGCCGCATGAAGGTTGGCGACAAACTGCCCTCCCAACGCGAGCTGGCCGAACAGCTGGTCATCTCCCATCTCACCGTCAAAAAGGCCTATGACGAGCTGGAGCGGGAGGGCGTGATCGAGACCCGGCGCGGACGAGGGACGTTCGTGGCGGAATCGGCGCAGCTGCCGGGCAAGGCCGAACGGCTCGAGAATCTGCGCCCCGCCTGCCGGCAGCTCATATCCAAGGCCTGGCTCAGCGGCGTGCCGTTCGAAGAGGTGCTCCAGATGCTGGGCGAAGTGCGGGACCAGATGGCCGCCGGCCGAAAGTCGGGGCATACCGCCCGGGACGAGAGGGAGGACTGAATGATGAACATATTGGAATTCCACAATGTGACCCGCGCCTTCAAGCGCGGCATCAATGTGCTCGACGAAGTCAGCTTCTCCATCGCCCCAGGCGAGGTGGTGGGCCTGCTGGGACGCAACGGCGCCGGCAAGACCACCCTGATCCGCACCGCTATGGGCATGATCCGGCCCCAGGCGGGAACGGTATCCGTATTCGGCTCCGACCCGGCCATCGATGCCGTGGCCGTGAAGCAGCGGATCGGCTATGTCTCGGAGGACCAGACTCTGCCGCCCCGGATCACGGTGGAGAAAGTGATCGACCTGCACCGCTCCCTCTACCCCAACTGGGATGAAAATTTCGCCACCGAACTGCTGGAGCGTTTCGCTCTCGCGCCGAAAATGCGTATCGACCAATTGAGCAAGGGCCAGGCCCGGCAAGTGGCGCTGATCGGCGCCGTGGCCCACCGGCCCGAACTGCTGCTGCTGGACGAGCCGGCCGGCGGCCTCGACTCGGTGGCCCGCCGCGAGTTCCTCGAGACGGCAGTACGACTGCTGGCCGAGTCGGGCACCGCCATCCTGTTTTCCTCGCACCATATGAACGACGTGGAACGACTGGCCCAACGGGTGGTGATGCTGCAGGGCGGGCGGGTCTTTCTCGACTGTGCTCTCGATGACCTGCGGGAGAACTATTGCCGGGCCATCATTCCCGGCGGCCACGGCGCCACGCCCTCCGAGCTTCATCACCTGGACGGTTTCCTTGCCGCCCGCCAGCGGGGCGGAGCCCTGCACGCCGTCTTTCATCTCGATCCCGAATCAGCCTCCGCCGGGATCAGGGAACGGCTGGGCTTCGAAACATCCGCCTGCAGCCGCCTGCCCCTGGAGGAGATGTTCATCGAGCTGGCGGGAGGGACCATCTGATGAACAATCGATTCCAGTTTAACGAACCCTTCGACAGGCAGGCCCTGCAGCTGCTGCAGGTCCCCATTGCCCTGGGGCTCTTTCTGGCCTGGCAGCACAACGCTCGTCACGCAGGTGACAAGGGCCTCTTTTTCACAACCTTTCTCGGCTTCTTCTGGTGCCTGATCTACACCGTGATGGTCACCCGGGACCGCTGCAGCGAGCTTGAACTGGCCCTGCCGCTCTCCGGTGTCCGGATCTGGAAGAACCACGTCTTCTCCAGCCTGGTGCAGACCGCGGCGCACGTGGCGCTTTTCCTGGTGCCGGTCACCCTGATTTGCGAGCCCTATATCATCCGTCAATACCTGACCACCGGTGGGTATGTGCTCCCCGGTCTGATCTTCACCGGTGCCCTGGTCCACCGGATCGAGCCGGGCTGCAACCGGGTACGAAATACCGGACAACTGAACGGCGCGGTAGTGGCTGGCCTGATCGTCACCGTGCTCCTCCTCGTCTTCCGATCGCCATGGTTTTCTCTCCTGACAGTTGTTGCTGCCGGTCTGCTGCTACTGGCGGCCAGCCGCCGGGTCAGGGAATCACTCACCCTGGTGGATGACCGGCCGGAGCCAAAGGGGGGGTACGGGAGCCTGGGCCGCTGGGAACCGGCCAGCGACGAGCGCGGCAGATCCACCCCGGTGATCCTCAAGGGGCCGGCCCGGGCAGGCCGCCGGCTCTCCACCCTCTGGATGCTGGGCATCCTCAACCTGCGGCAATACTCCCTCATCGCCGACATTTTCGGGTTCCTTATCCTGACCTCCCTGGGCGGGGCGCTGGTCATGCCGGGGGTGGGGTTCGGCACGGTGATCGTCTCACTGCTCTCCACCCTGATCATCCTCAATGTCCTCTCCGCGGAACAGAACCGCAGCGGTTCGCCCTATGCTCACCTGCCCCTGCCCCGCCGCCGGCTTCACGCTGCCCTGCTGCTGCCGCTGCTGGCCGCCGTGGGGTCCGGGGCCGTGGTGCAGGTCGGTTTTCTTCTGGCCAATGACACCTATCCAGGGTTTGTGCATGTGAGTGAACGAAAAGACGATGGGGAGACCAGCTACTTCATCCAGGTCCCGCCCCAGTTTCGTTGCATCGCCTGGGACGGTCAGCCGCCGGTGGTGGTGGACAGCAATGGCGACACACACACGACGACCATGTTCATGACAAAGATGTCCTACGACGATCAGGACGGCCCCGTAATCTACAACCCGTTCGAGGTGGGCCACGGGGCATCAAAGGCCTTTGCCGTCGAGCAATACACCCGGGCGGTCAAGGCCGTCTACGGCATCGATCTCGACCCGGAGCGTGCGGAGTTGTTCATGACCAGATACCAGGGGAGGCTGGACACGGTGGAGGGCCTCACCCTGTCCGAGGGTCCGCAACGGATCGCCCTGAGCATCATCATTTTCAGTGTGGTCTGGTCACTCCTCGCTGCCGGCAATAGTCTCATCTCCCGGTGGGTGCCCCGGGCCCGGGTCAGAAAACCGCGACAAAACGTTCAGGCCCTGGTCCTAGCCGGCCTGGCCCTGGTCCTCACCGTTCTCTTCATCGTTATGAAGACCTCGGCGGGAACGCTCTTCTGGTTGATCTACTTTGTCTCGGTGGTGACGTCCCAGCTGGCCGCGAAGATGCCCGGGCCGATCCTCTCGCTGGGCGCGGCCCTGGCCTGTCTTGCCGGAGCCTGGCTGCTGAGCCGGCAACTGTTCACCCGGCGGGAATTGCTGCCGGGGCAGAGCTGAGTGGAAGGCTATGGTTCGGGCTCAGGCTCGGGCCTGACCCCGGGCTCGCCGCCTTCGAGGTGGATGGTGGAGGTGGGGAAGGGAGGACAGGGGTCGCAGGCCCATGATCCGGGTCGTTCCCCTTCCGGCTCTCCTTACCCCCCGCCGCTCGAGATCGATCCGCGGTCGTATGGCACTATCCAGATGATTCTCCCCCGATGAAACGGCCACCCGGGCACACCTCTCCCAGCAGCTCGCCATTGACCGCAGGCCTCACGCCGGCTCCCACTCGTCCCAACCGGGCGGCGCCTGCGAATACTCCTCGTCTTCCCGGGAGGGCGCGGTTCGATCATTCCGACCGCACTCCACGGCCCACCCCGGCGGCCCATGGGCCCGGGGGACGACCGTGCTCACCCCCAGGTGGCCCTCGGGTTCGATACCGGGATGAAGGCGACCCTGGTCAACCGGTATATCGGCCACTTCCGACGGTTGGCCGGACAAATCGACCTCGATCTGGCCGACGGCTCGACGATCACCGGTTGGAGAACGGGATACCGGAACATCGATGCCGGCTCGAACTTTATCCAATCCTGAAGGCAAAGGATTCCGGCCCTCGAGATGCTGACAGGCGACAACCGCTTCGTGCTGATCGCTGAGGATGTTACTCCCGCACCATACAATCAGCCTCCGTACCCGCCGGCAGGGGATAGTGCTGCGGACGCCTGCACGGTGACCGGCACGGCTCCTTGAGCTCAGGTGTTGACGGCTACCGCTAAGACGCCTTCTCGCACTCGCCGTGGTTGGTGCAGTTGCCGAAGCCCTCCTTGTCCATCTGCTCCACCATTTTGAGGACCCGGATGTGCCGCTCGGGCTGGCCCTGGGGTAAGAGCGCCAGCTGCGAGATCTTGGCCAAGACGAAGAGCGCGGCCGATGGTGCTGATCAGGTGTAGTCGACCCACAGACCGCCCATGGTGTAGTGCAGGGCGGGACAGTAGCCTGGGAGGCGGCGATATGGTATCGTAACGACTGGCGAAACGGTAGCGTTAAATGTGGTGTTTAAAACCGACGGATGTATGCTCGCAGAGGACAGCCACCGGGGGGAACGAGGAATATGACTGAATACCTGCGACGACTGGTGGATACCGAACTCGACGAGTTGATGCCAGGCTTGCCGGCGATTGCGCTGGAAGGTCCCAAGGGGGTCGGCAAGACCGCCACGGCCGAGCGTCGGGCGCGAACGGTGTTCCGACTGGATGAACCGGCACAGCAAGCCATCGCCGAGGCTGACCCGGCGCAGGTACTCACCGGGGAGCCGCCTCTGCTCCTGGACGAATGGCAGCGTGTGCCGGCAGTCTGGGATGCCGTCCGGCGCGCCGTCGATCGAGAGAACGCGCCGGGGCGCTTCCTGCTCACAGGCTCTGCCGGGCCGGCCACACCACCCACGCACTCCGGAGCCGGCAGAATAGTGAACCTGAGAATGCGGCCCATGTCCTTGAGCGAACGGGGTGTGGGCACACCAAGTGTCAGCTTGAAACAACTCCTTCGGGGCGACAGACCGGACATCGCCGGGAAGACGGAAGTGACCCTGGCGGATTATGTCCGGGAGATCGTCTGCTCCGGATTCCCGGGCATTCGGCCACTTGCCGGCCGCGCCCTCCGCCTCCAGCTCGATGGCTATCTGCGCCGAATCATCGACACCGATTTTCAGGAACAGGGCTACACTGTGCGCAGACCGGAAGTGTTGGAGCGCTGGATGGCGGCTTATGCCGCTGCTACAGCGACTACTGCGTCCTTTGAGAAGATCCGCGATGCGGCGACCAGCGGTCAGGGCGAGAAACCGTCCAAGACAACGACACAACCCTACCGTGAGATTCTCGAACGCTTGTGGATCGTCGATCCGGTACCAGCCTGGTTGCCGTCTCGAAACTGCCCGAACCGACTCGCTCAGCCACCGAAGCACCATCTGGCCGATCCCGCACTTGCGGTGCGGATGCTCGGCCTTGACGCCGACGCCCTACTTTCCGGCCAAGAACCGAGTTTGCCGATTCCGCGGGACGGCAGGTTGCTAGGGCATCTGTTTGAATCGCTGGTTACGCTCAATATGCGTGTCTATGCCCAGGCTGCCGAGGCCCGGGTCAGTCACCTGCGCTTGCAGGGGGGGCGACAAGAGGTTGATCTGATCGTGGAACGAGCGGATCAACGCGTTATCGCCATCGAGGTGAAGTTGAGTGGCGCTGTGGACAATAGCGATGTTAAACACCTCATGTGGCTGCGTGATCAAATCGGCGATGATCTGCTGGATGCACTTGTGATTCATACCGGACCGCAAGCCTATCGCCGTAAGGACGGTATCGCTGTAGTCCCGGCAGCCTTGTTGGGGGGGTAGATACTGAGGATAGAGGATAGGGGTTTCCTTTCCCGGCGTCAAGAAATTTGCCCCCCGCGCAGGCCCATGATCCGGGTCGTTCCCCTTCCGGCTCTCCGTACCCCCCGCCGCTCGAGGTCGAGCCGCGGTCGTATGGCACTATCCAGATGATTCTCCCTGTCGCTCGCCAAAATTAGGTACATATTTAGAATCAGCAAGTTGACGAAATCACGCGCCTCATGAGTAAACTCACGGTATGATAAAGCAAATATACAGCATCCTACCCGCGGTTTTCCACTCATTGAGGTCGATTTTCCGAACCCGAGCAGATCTGACAATTGAGATCCTGTCCCTGCGGCAGCAACTGACCGCGCTTAAGGAGAAACATCCACGGCCAAGATTGGGCTGGATAGATCGAGGCTTTTGGGTGTTGCTCCGGCGTATCTGGCCCAAATGGAGCGACGTTCTCATTATCGTAAAACCTGAGACGGTTGTACGTTGGCACCGGCAGGGCTTTCGCTGGTATTGGCGGAGAATCTTGATGCGTGGCAAGCGAAGGGGGAGACGTCGGGTTTCGTTAGAAATCCGCAAACTAATCATTCGTATGGCATCGGAGAACCCGACGTGGCGAGCGCCAAAGATCCATGGTGAGCTTTTGATGCTGGGGTTCGATGTTTCAGAGCGGACCATTTCCCGATATATGCCGAGAAGAGAACCAGATCCGGAGAAGGTTGAGAAGTGGAAGGCCTTCCTGAGGAATCACCGTGAACTCATCACCGCGATGGACTTTTTCACGGTGCCCACGATCAGATTCCAGGTCCTCCATGTCTGGTTCATCATCGGTCACGATCGACGGACGATCATCCACGTCAACGTGACGTATCACCCCTCGGCCGCGTGGGTTATCCAGCAGTTACGAGAGGCGTTTTCCGATGATTACTCTTGGCGGTATGTGATCTTCGATCGAGATTCCTCCTTCAGCAGAGTGGTCGTCGAGACCATCAGATCATTCGGTCTGAAGCCGGCGAGGACCATGTACCGGAGTCCCTGGCAGAACGGAGTAGCGGAACATTGGATCTCAAGCTGCCGGCGAGAGATGCTGGATCATGTTGTCGTTTTCAGTGAGAATCACTTGCGACGAGTAGTGAATGAATACGTGGATTATTACAATATGGATCGGACGCACTATGGACTGGATAAAGAAACGCCTATTCCGCGGCCAATTCAGAAGAAACCGACCAAGGACGCTGAGATAGTTGCCTTCCCTCGCGTTGGGGGATTGCATCATAGGTATGAATGGAGGAGGGCAGCGTAGCATTCATGGCGATGGATGATCGGAAGCGATGTCGTCAACGAACGCTGGAGCTCTGTTCAAGTCGGCACGATCGTCCGAAAAACTGAATGTCAGGACGCCAGGTCGGTCAATCGCACTCACAATCAGATTATCAGAATATGTTTCGAGAAGATTCGGGATAATTGATGCATGTTTTTGTAGCCGGATTGATTTATGGCGAGTAACAGGATCAGCTCGCCTGTGACGGTTCCGGCTCCGGGCTGATCCCGGACTCGCCGCCTTCGAGGTGGATGGTGGAGGTGGGGAAGGCGATCTCGGCACCGTGGTCGGTGATGATCTTTTCGATGCGCAGCAGCACGTCCTGCTTGATCTCGTGATACTCGGTCCAGACCGTGGTATGGGTGAAGCAGTAGATGAAGAAGTCGAGGGACGAGGCGGCGAAGGCGTTGAAGTTGACCATCAGGGTCATGGTCTCGTCGATGGCCGGGTGCTCGGCGAGCATCTGCTTCACCTCGGCGGTGATCGCCTCCATCTTGCCCGCGTCCTCATAGCGAATACCGATGGTCTCGTTGATCCGGCGGTTGGTCATCCGCGAGGGGTTCTCCACGGTGATGGTGGAGAAGACCGAGTTGGGTACGTAGAGCGGCCGCTTGCTGAAGCTGCGGATACGGGTCAGCCGCCAGCCGATCTCCTCCACCGTCCCCTCGATCTCCTTGTCCGGCGAACGGACCCAGTCCCCTGGTGAAAACGGCCGGTCCATGTAGAGCATCAGCCCGCCAAAGAAGTTGGCCAGCAGGTCCTTGGCCGCCAGGCCGATGGCCAGGCCGCCGATGCCGCCAAAAGCCCAGATGCCGGCGATGTCGAAGCCGAGGGTCTGCATGGTGACCAGGGCGGCGGTGATCATCGCCGAGATGCGGCCCAGCTTGGCCATGGCTTCCACCGCCACCACATCAACCTGTTTCCCCGCCGCGCGGCGCATGGTGATGAGGTTGTTCGCCGCGTGACCGATGAAACGGATCAGGAACCAGGCGCAGAGGGCGATGATCGCCACGTTGCGCAGCGGCCCAACCGCATCGGCGATGATGCTGTACTGGGGCGAGATGCGGGCCACGATCTGCGCGGCAAAGGTGATGCCCACGACCCAGATCAGGATGGAGAGCGGCCGGCGCACCGAGTCGAGGAAGGCGTCGTCCCAAGGGGTTTTGGTCTTTTCCAGCTGAACGGCCAGGCGATTAAGCAGGCGGCGCTGCACAAAGTCGATGGCTGCCGCGCCAAAGATCACCAGAAAGGCCTGGAGGATCAGCACCCCGTGATTCTGCATCACCTGATTGAAGTGGATGGACAGGTTCGAAAAGACGTTCTCCACCGCGATGACCCTCCTTCATGGTTATTCCGGGCCACCATAGCCGATCTGTCATTCCTGTCAAGGGCCGCGGTTTCACATCACTTTTGTCGTCAAGACGAAAAAGAGCAGTGAAAAGCCCGCGATGGTAAAGATAAACGCGAGCAGGAATCTCCTGAAGTCGGCTGCACCGTTCATGACCGCACCCCCCTGCGGAGCCTGATCGATCTCCCTGATTGGCTCCGGTTCACCGAATATTTATTCGCACCTGTATGTCAACGCCCGGTGATCGAATGTTAGGAAAATATCTGCCGCCGGACGGCTCGGCCAAATTGAAATTGCAGGACCCGTGCCAACAAGCGGGGGCCGGGCCTGAAACCGGGCAAACGACCATGAATCAATCACTTGCCTTTGACGTGGTGCGGGTGGAGGAACGTTGGCTGGGAACGCGGGGGCGTCAAATATTTTGACAGACGATTGTTTTTTTACGGTTCCCCGGAAGAGACCAAGCCAGAAAAAGTGGTTTCATATCCTCAGCCGCGGCTCGATAGCTAAGTACTCTGGCTCGTAAGTTCGGTGACGTATTATTCAGGCCGCCATCTTCTGCCCGTGTTCCTGAGCTGAGAGTTTGGCCAGAACATTTTTGAGATCATCGCGAGTGAACTTCCACTGAAAAGGCGATGCGGTTGCCTCGTAGAGTGACTGAAAACAGAGGATGTTGGACTTGAGCTCTTCAAGGTCGCTGAAGTCGTTTGGGGAGAGAACCTTTCGTTGGAGGATGGAGAAGTAGATCTCCACCTGATTGAGCCAACTGGCATGGATGGGCGTATGTACCTGGACCGCATTGGAATACCAGCCCCGAAGGCGGTCGATGGAGGTTTGGCCGCGATGGGACGAGCCGTTGTCTGTGATCCAAAACACACGGTCGGCCGAACGATACGGTTCCTGGTTCATGACCAGATCGACCAAGTCGCGGTAGCTGGCAATCCCGGTATGGGTGCGGCAGAGACCGAAGACCTTGGCTTGGCCTACATCCCACGCCGCGAAGTAGGCCAAGGCGCCTTTCCGTTGGTATTCAAATTCGACGCGGCCGGCCCGGCCAGCTGCGGGAGGCGTTGTTGGCGCCAGTCGGTGTCGCGCCTGAATGCTCGTCTTTTCATCAGCGCTGATCACGTAGTCGTTCTCACCCAATGGTTCGCCATTCCAGGTTTTGTGATACAAATCCAAGACCAACCCGGCCTTGCGTTCAAAGTCCGGGTCGCGAGGCCAAATCCAGCTCCGATAGCACCAGGGACGAATGGCATCGGCACTGAGCCACCGCCACACCGTGGCACCGCTGATCGAGGCGACGATGCCTCGCTCGACGGCCTGCCGAGCGATTTCATCGTGGGAGAGGCGCGAGAACGGCAGACCGAGGTCTCTCGGAAGTTGACAAGCCAGCGCTTTGATCTCCACCACGATCTCAGGGGGGAAAAACGCGCGGTCGCCCGCGCCTGGGCTGCTCCTGGAGGCCAGCCAGGCGTTTATCGAAGAACCGTTTGCGCCACTTGGAGACGATCTGACGCGGCAGGTCCAACCGTTGACCAATCTCCTTGTTGGACAAACCCTCCGCAGCGAGGAGGACCACCTTGGCACGCATAACATCACAATACGGTGACGTATACTTTTTGGTGATGGCCTCAAGGTATTCCCTCTCGTTGCGCTCCAGAAGTATTTGGTATGGGCTCTTTCGAGGCATGTTCCACCTCCTTCCCTTGAAGTGGAATATGCCACAGATTAAGCCAAATTGCAATTATTATACGTCATCGTATTTATGGTGACGTGTACTAAGCCTAGGCAACGGCTGACGAGAAAGCGCAGCATAGATCCAGGCCGGTTCATTGAATTCAGTCCTCGATGTAGCCGAGGCCGCGGAGCTGCTCCAGTTCCTTTTCATCCAGTTCGAGAAGGCCGGGCACGGCGGCGTCCGCTTCCAGCGCAGCGGCCCGCTCTTCAAGACGGCCCAGCAGCCGGTCGCGAATCACCGGCCGTAACCGGGCCAGATTCTCCTGCTCGCCGGGGTCGGCCTCCAGGTCGTACAGTTCCAACTCACCGGTGGTCTCGTCACGGATCAGCTTGTGGCGCCCCTCGAGGATCGCTTTCTTGTGCGCGGTCTTCTCCGCGGCATAGGACTCGGGCTGCTCGAACTCCACTTCGATGAAGATGCCCGGATCGTCAGCGATTTCATGTTCACCACCGAGCAGCGGCACCAGCGACGGCCCCTGGAAAAGAAATTCCTCCTCCATCCCCGGCCCGCAGAGCAGTTCGAGAACGGTGGGGACCAGCGAGACCAGGGAAACCGGTTGCTTCACTTCAGCCGGCGTACCGGACGGCGTCCGGATGAGCAGCGGCACCCGCACCAGCTCCTCGTAGAGCGTACGGGTGTGACCGATCCAGCCGTGATCCATAAACTCCTCACCGTGGTCGGCGGTGAACACCACCAGAGTTTCGCTGTCCAGGCCGAGGCTGCGCAGCGTTTCCAGCAACTGCCCGATACCGGCGTCGGTGCGGCGGATCTCCTCGTCATACAGGTCGCGGATAAAGCCCAGCTCCGCGTCGCTCAGATCCTGCCGCATCCCCCTGATCTCCCAGATCGATTGACTGCCGTCGAGACGGCCGGCCCGGTCGGCGGCGAAGCCGGCCCCGGCGTAGCGGTTCCAGCGGTAGTGGGGATCGAAGTAGTGGACAAAGAGAAAGAACGGCTGCCCTTCTCCGGCCAGCGCCTCCAGCTGTTCAGTGGCCTGCCTGGTCACCCCGGCGGTGGAAATGTGCTCGTGGCCCAGGGCTTCGCTCTCCTCGAAAACATCGAACCCGCGGGCAAACCCGGCCTTTCGCGAGATCACACCGTGGCTGATCACCCCGGCCGTGGTGAAGCCCTCGGCTTTCAGCATCCCGGCCAGGGTGGCCACCGAATCGGGGAGCAGCTGCTCCACGGACCTGGCCCCGTGGGATGAGGGGTAGAGCCCGGTGAGCATCGAGGCGATGGAGGGCCTGGTCCAGGGTGCCGTGGCGTAGGCCCGCTGGAAGCGCACAGACTCCGCGGCCAGGCCATCGATAGACGGCGACGTGTCCCGCCCGGCCCCGTAACACCCCAGACGGTCGGCGCGCAAGGTGTCCACAACGATGAACAGGAGGTTGCGCGGTTGTTTCGGCGCGCATCCGGCCACGACGAGCAGACCGACAGCAATGACGGCAACCAGTACGAGGAGGAGGATGGATCGTTTCGGCATCGGATCTCCGTGGGACATCTTATTGCGAGGAGCGATACAATCCTATCATTGCCGGCGTAACGCGGGAAAGACCGGGGACCGTGCGGGGCTAGGCTCTGCAAGAAATCCGTGCTTGTTGCCAACGATCGCAGGTATTATTATTTCAATATATTGAGCTTGTACGGTTTGATCCGTCCATCCATTCGCTTGAGGTTGTTCCATGTCAGGTCCCACCCCCTTGCTGATGCTTCTCGCCACCCTGCTGACCGTTACCCCTGCCCCGGCGGATCAACCGGCATCGGCGGACAATCTCCAGGTTTGGCAGACCGTGGAGTTTTCGATGGAAGACTTGGTGTTCAGCCCCATCGGCACTGATGGCATGAAATCAGTTTTTCTTTCCGGCGCAGCCGCCGCAGGTGGTCGGTGACGGTCAGAACAATCAAAGAACAAACCGCCGTGCCGCCAGACCCAGCGATCTATCGCTCCAATCAGCCCTGGCCGGCTTCGCCTGTTGTCATCTCCGGTCAGACCGACCTGGCCGGACAGTCATTCGCCATCATCCAGGTTCACCCGCTGAGTTATCAGCCCGCTGCCGGACAACTGACCCTCCACGCCTCCATTGAATTCGAATTGCAGGGGACCAGCGGTTACCGCTGCGGGGACTATCACCGGCGCCGGCGTCACGCCGACGCCGTACAACCAGCCGTACTGCGCGCCGTCAGGCAGCACCGATACCGCGGCATTTACGTTGACCTGCACGACACCGTAAGAGGGGCGACTGCTTCTGCCACCGCTCCCCATATCCCTCACTGGGAGCCGAAATATTTCCTTGGGGGAGAGTCTTCAGCATCTTCAGCCGGGTCCTCTGCCGGAGCTGTATTTTCCTCCCCGCCCGACTCCTGGGCGATCCAGGCGGCCAGCATCTCGTCCTTCCACTGCAAGAACGTCTCACCGCCATCCTCCTGCGAGAGTGCGATGTTCTGCAGGATCTCCCAGTAGCCGTCATGGGCGATTTCCATGAACGCGCGAATGCCGTCGTACGCCTCCTGAAAATTCGCGGCCTGGAAGGTGACGGTCTGATCCTGGTAATCGATGCCGGGCAGGCCTTCCAAAGCACTGAGGTCCGCCGGCTTGACCACCCGCAGTTGGGCCTTTATCGGCTCGCTCAGTTTCACCGCGCTGCTGCCGGGAATATTCCGCACGGCACGCTCGGCGGCGGCACGCATCTCCTCGTGGACCTCCTCGAACGGCCTGAGCTCCGCATCATCCTGGCCTTTGGCTACCTTTACCGTCACATACTCCAGCCAGTTCATCCAGGAGAGCTGTTCTCCCAGCTTGTCGTCACCGGTGACGAGAATCAGCGGGACACCGGCCCTGCCCCACGAGTAGGCCAGTAGTTCTGATTCATTGATCGACATGTCATTGAGAATCCAGTCCGTCCCCAGGTTGACCGTGTGCGAGCCAAAGCCTCCGCCGCCGGTTCTGGAGTGCATGCAGAGCGCGACAATCGCGTCGTACTGGCCTTCCTCAAGCAGGTCCACATAAGGGCCAAACTGCTCGTCCCGGTACAGCATGGCCGCCCGGGAGTCCATTTTGTCGAGGAGAATGTCCGGCTCAGGGTTGAAACTGCCGTGGGCGTCCACCACTTCGACCGAATCCGCCCCGCCGGCAAAGAGGCCGTCCACCACCGCATTGACGTCATTGGTCAGCCACTCCTGAGCCGGGAAGTAGGCTTCATTGCCGAAATCGATGGAGCGGAGGATCTTTTGCCCGGAGATGCCTTCCATGTCGTAGTACAGCAGGATGCGCACCTGGCCATCCGTATCGGCTGCCGGTGTGAGCAGCACTCTCGGAGAAGGCGTTTTGACAGCCACCTCCGGGGCGCATGAAATCGAGGTCAGTAAAATAAAAATGATCGCCAGTGGGACAAGAAAACTCCTGAGGTTCATCCGGTTTCTCCCCTGATGTTGTGGGCCCGAGCGGCAAAAAGAGCGTGAATGCCCTTTCATCATAATAACGAGATTACGAAGTACTGGTGCGGGATAAATTCAAATTCAGCGAAATCCCGCTCATGAGATTTATGGAATCCCGACAAACGGTGTGAGAACCGGTTGCAGCCATGCCCCGCTGAGCGTAACTGTATCCAATAAATCCACCAATTTTATGGAATAATACCATCTGCGGGCCGGTTTCCGTGAAATCGGTCGTTGACCGCCCGCCGTGGGTGGGTGAGGATTGTTACCGGAGGCTAAATATCATCATGGGAATGAAAGAGAAACGACCGGCCCCACCGTCCATTTGCGCCCGGGGCCATCATACCATCGAGAACGACAGTCACCGGGAATTGCTGCCGGGGATCGTGGACGAGATCGTCCGCAGCCTCGACGCTGACGATTCCCCGGACCACGTGAGCTACCCGATGATCCCCAGCCAGGAGTCGCTGCTGGCCATCGTCGACCTCTACCAGGCCATCCTGATGCCCGGCTATTTCGGCACCCAGGCGGTGGACCGCCCTTCGGTGCCCTTCTACCTCGGCAGCCGGGTAGACCGGCTCTACCGCCTGCTCAACGAGCAAGTGGGCAAATGTCTGATCCACGAGTGCCGGGGGCCGAAGCCGAACTGCGAGGATTGCCACGTCCAGGCCGCGGATGTGGCCATCGCCGTTCTGCGCAAGATCCCCGAGCTGCGCCGACTGCTGGCCGGTGACGTTCAGGCGGCCTACGACGGCGACCCGGCGGCCAAGGACCTGGAGGAGATCATCTTCTGCTACCCCGGCCTGCGGGCAGTGACCATCTACCGGCTGGCCCACGAGCTGTTCGAGCTGAAGGTGCCGATCCTGCCCCGGATGCTCACCGAACACGCCCACTCGATCACCGGCTGTGACATCCACCCCGGGGCCACCATCGGCCATAAATTCTTCATCGACCATGCCACCGGCGTGGTGATCGGCGAGACCGCCATCATCGGCGACCGGGTGCGGATCTACCAGGGAGTGACCCTGGGCGGAGCCAGTTTTCACAAGGACGAGGAGGGCCGAATGCTCCGCGACCTCAAGCGCCATCCCACCATCGAGGACGATTGCGTGATTTACGCCGGGGCGGTAATCCTCGGCGGGGAAACCGTGGTTGGCCGCGGTTCGGTGATCGGCGGCAGTGTCTGGCTGACCCACTCGGTTCCACCGGACACCCGGGTCACTCTCTCCAGTCAGGAGCAGCGGATGACCCCCATCAACGGCGAGGCAAAACAATGAAATATGCAGAATCCATAACCGATCTCATCGGCAATACCCCGGTGGTGAAGCTGCAGCGAGTGGCGCCAGAGGGCGGGGCCGAGCTGTTCGCCAAGATGGAAAGTTTTAACCCCGGGGGAAGCGTCAAGGACCGCATCGGTCTGGCGATGATCGAAGCGGCGGAGAGGGACGGCCTGCTCAAACCGGGAGGAACCATCGTCGAACCGACCAGCGGCAACACCGGCATCGGCCTGGCCATGGTGGCTGCGGCACGGGGTTACAAGCTGATCCTGGCCATGCCGGAGAGCATGAGCCTCGAGCGGCGAAAGATCCTCAGCTCCCTGGGGGCCAAGATCGTGCTCACACCGAAAGAGAAGGGGATGAAGGGCGCCATCGCCGGGGCGGAGATGATCATGGAGCGAACCCCCGGGGCCTTTATGCCCCAGCAGTTCGACAACCCGGCCAACCCCGAGGTCCATGCCCGGACCACGGCCCGGGAAGTGCTCGACGTTTTCGGCAAGGACCTCGACGCCTTCGTGTCCGGGGTGGGCACCGGCGGCACCATCACCGGCGCCGGCCGGGTGCTGAAGAAAGAGATTCCGGGGATCATCATGGTCGCCGTGGAACCGGAGGAAAGCCCGGTGCTCTCCGGAGGGGAACCCGCACCACACAAGATCCAGGGGATCGGCGGCGGGTGGGTACCCAACAACTACGACCCCGCGGTGGTGGACCGGATCATGACGGTAAACTACGGCGAAGCCTGTTGCTTTGCCCGGCGGCTGGCCACCGAGGAAGGGATCCTGGTGGGCATCTCCTGTGGCGCGGCGGCGCACGCCGCTGCCGAACTGGCCAAAGAGTTGGGACCGGGCAAGAAGGTGCTGGTGCTGCTGCCCGACACCGGCGAGCGCTACCTCTCCACCGACCTGTTTGCCGAACCGGAGTGCGATGGCCCGCTGGAAATAAATTAGGGACAGGTTACATATTTCATCGTGATAACTGTATTGTTTGCAACAACAATTTTCCGAAAAGAGGACCTGTCCCTCAATTAATCGTACATTCTTGTCTGGTCAGCGGGGAAAGACAAGCTTACGGGGCGCCGGCTTTTCGCGCATCCGCTGGCGGTAGCCGTTCCTGATCAGGGTCAGCGTCTCGTAGTAGCGGTCGTCACGGAAATCGGCAAAAGACCAGGGGAGGGGGCGCCAGGCGCCATGGTTGAAAAGGAGGGTCAGGTCGGCGTAGATGCCGCGGCCCAGATGGATCTTGTGTTCGTGAAACTTGGCCGAGGCGAGGACGAGCTTGTTGAAGTCCATGTATCCGGCGTCGAGGTTGACCTTTCGATTCCCCTCAACGGCCAGTCGCTCTTCGACACGGTTGGTCAGCAGCTTGATCTCGGGCAGCTGCTCGGAAAGCACCGGCTGCTCGTGGGCGATGAGCCAGCGGTGGATCACCGGCCCGGCCATTTCGGCCTGGTAGTAATCGGTGACGTCGAAGTCCCAGGGCCCGTGGATTCCGGCCTCGGGGCCGAACTCGGTCACCATCAGGCTCCGCGCCTCGTCGAGCAGCACACGGTCGGTCTCCAGTGCGCAGACCACCAGCTGCACCGGCTGCACGTCCTGCGGTTTCATGGTTCCGGTTTCTCCATCACTCATCCCTGGTATGAGTCAAGGCCAGCCTGAATTCGGTGCCATGCATGGCAATGGTCGTCCATAGTATTATTTTTGTTATTTCTTTTTTCATTCTCTTGTCAAACACAGTGTATTCGCCATTTCCATTGGCTGTGGCAGCCATGGCCCGCGTCACTTTGATCAAAGATGGATTGACTCCCTCTGTTTCTTCGTCCAGTACATTCAACCCGATCTCATCTTCATCATCGTCATA
>JAQAZP010000130.1:0-9668 GCA_032127265.1 Acidobacteriota bacterium | reverse complement strand
TGACGATCTCGTCGCAGCCGTCACCGTCGATGTCGCCGGCGGCCACGTTCACCCCGTAGCGCAGCGTGCCGTAGGCGAAGAAGTTCACCCCGGGCAGAGCCGCGCCGTCAGGGGTCCAGCCGCGGACCTGCGGCCCGAACTGCGGACCGGGCCCCGGGCCGGTGAGCACCTCGTCGAGCCCGCTGCCGTCGATGTTGCCGCAGGCCACGTTGACCCCGTAGCGCATCACCCCGTAGGCCAGCCACTGGGCCGAGGACGTGCGCACCAGCGGCGGGTTGCCCTGCAGCGGCCCCGGGCCCACCACCAGGCCGGCGATCCCGTCCGGGGGCTGCCACGGCTCGACGATGAAAGTCGACTCGGCCGGGGTGGGGTCGACGTTGCCCGCGGTGTCCCTGGCCCGCACTTCGAAGAGGTGCACCCCCTCGCCCAGGCCGCTGAAGGTGGCCAGGGCGGCCGCCGACCAGGCGGTCCAGGAGCCGCTGTCCAGGCGGTGGGAGAAGCGCAGCGCACCTGGCGGGTCCTCGTCGTCCTCTCCGGTGTAGGTGAAGGTCAGCACCGGGCAGTAGACCGTGCCCTCGGGCCCGTGGACGATGATCGTCTCCGGCGGCTCCGACCGGTAGTGGTAGCCCATGTCGGCCCGGCCGCTGTCCGGCACCCCGTCGGTACGCGTGGTACCCGCCGGGGTGGCGTCCGCCGGGTCGCCGGCGTCGACGCAGGGGCTCTGGGCCGCCTGTCCCGCCGCGGTTTGGCAGAGGTAGAAGTCACCCTGGGGCCCGGTGGTGAACAACGGGTCCGAGTTGATGTTCCCCGTGCCGGTGTACCCGCCCTGGATATCGCTGTAGCTGACGGTGACCTGACCGCCCTCCTCCAGTGCGATCTCGCCGGGACTGTTGTGGTAGAGGATGCAGTTGCGTACCAGGGTCGGGCCATCCGTGTTGTAGGCCTGGATGCCCCCGCCGGTCCCGCCCGCGACATTCCAGGCGATGGTGTTGTGGACCAGCGTCGGGGCAGGGCCGTAGTTGTAGAAGACCCGGACCCCACCCCCGCCCGCGGAGGCCTGGTTGCCGACAACCAGGTTGTTCTCCACCAGCGGGGACCCGTCATTGATGAAGATGCCTCCACCGCCGCCGGAGTAGAAGGTGGGGCCCAGTGCCCGGTTGCCCTGGATCAGGTTGTCGCGCACCACCAACTCGTTGTCGCTGTACCCGGAAAGGTAGAGCCCTCCACCTTCACCGGTGGAGGTGTTGTCGATGATCCTGTTGCCGATGATGCTCCCCCCGGTGGCGTAGATGCCGCCGCCCCGGGAGCAGGTGTTGTTGCTGATCAGGTTGTCGCGGATCTCGGGCGCCGAATCGGTGGTGGCCAGGATGCCACCACCGGTGATCTCCGACTGGTTGCCGATGATTGTATTGCCCTCGATCAGCGGCGAACAACGGTAGCAGTAAATCCCACTGATGTTACCGCTGATCAGGTTGTTGGTGATCACCGGTGTGGCCTCGTCATCGATCTGGGTTCGGCAGTAGATGGGGAAATAGCTGTTGTTCACAAATGTGTTGCCATCCAGGGTGGCAGACGACTCGTTGACGAAAACCCCCGATCCGCGGCCGTTGGCCCCGTTCCCCTCGAAGTGGTTGCCGGTGACCAGCGAGGTGGAATGATAGAGATAGATGCCCGAGCCGTCGAACCCGCCCTGGTTGTCGAGGAAGATGTTGTTCCGGATAGTGGGCGAAGCGTAGTTGCAGAAGATACCGCCACCGTAGTTGCCGCCGGTGCCGGCATAGCCGTTGCGAATAGTGAATCCCTCGACCACCGTGTCCGCGGTCTCCTCGTCCCAGATACGGAACCCCCGGTGCTCGTTCCCCTCACTGCCCTGGCAGTCGATGATGCAGGAGGCCGGGCCGTTGGCCGAACGCAGGGTGACCGCCTTGCCGTTGAACTCGATGTCGCGGTTGCCCTCGCCGGTGTAAACACCATCGGCCACGATCACCGAGTCGCCCGGCGCGGCGGCGTCGATGCCGGCCTGGATCGTCGGCTGGTCGGCCGGTACGTGGACAGTGGCGGCACCGAGGGAAACCGGGGCTGACAGACTCAGCAGAAACAGGGCGGCGATCATGCGGGTCATGCCGATCCTCCAATGGCTGGGCAGAGATTGAATGTGACAGAACATAGACCACTCACCGAGGGCCCCTCGACATCCCCGGATAATTGCATCAATTTTACCGAATAGAAAGGAATTGTCCAGTTTGCATGACGAGGCCCGGCTTCCAGCTTCCTGCCACCGCTCCCGGAGCAAGTGAGCATTTGGTGCCGTTTCGCCTGAATGATAAACACATTTCTCGTGAAGCCCGAGTGGTGTTGCAGTAAAAGAACTTTCATGAAAAACCACCGATCAGTCGATAACTACAGTGAATCGGTATTACTCCCGTCCTGGGAGCCGCCGGACGCTGCATCGTTGAAGTTGCTTCTCCTGAACAACTTCGGCGCGTGATGAACAATAGAAGACCGAACACCCCCTTCAGGCTGAATGCGCCGGCAGGATGCCTGGGCGGGTTGGAAACCATTTGGTTGTGACGCAATTGAGGTAGCCAGATGAACGATCAGACGACAGCAGAGCCGGCCCCAGCGGCGGAGAGCGAATACACCTGTGCCAGGTGCAATTGCAAGGAACCCCTGCCGCACCAGGGTCGAACGATTAACGGGGCGATATATTGCATAAACTGCTCTCTCGAAATGACGAAGGAGGGGGCCTCCAGCCAGGTGAGGGAAGAAACCGCCGAACAGGTCGAGCGTATCGAGTCCCAGCAGGAGAAGCAGGCTAAGAAGGACAGGAGCCCGGCGCTGGAAGATCGGACTGTTCGCCGCATCCCTGATACTGATCCTCATCGAGGCCGGTCTGCTTATCCTGACCAGTCCTGCGAAGCCCTCGGGCGATCAGCAGGCCAAGGTGGATTTCTCAAGCACATTCATGGTTTTCAATGCCCTCGAGCAATTTAAAAATGCGGAAGGCAGCTATCCGGTTATCCTGGAGCAGCTGATACCGAACTGCTGGAACGAGGCCGACAAAGCGGCACTGCAGAACTTCATCTACCGGCGCCCCGCCCGGGATCGCTTCCTGCTGGAGCGGATAACCACGTCTACCGACAGCACGGTCAGGGCGGGCGCGGATTATCAGCAGGCCGTCTCCTCACCCTGGACGACCAGACCCGGTTCAGCGATCAGTTTGCCGGTGGGGAGGGACAGTAAGCGCTTGTCAGACCAAATTGAATGGAGTAACAGGATGGCCAAGGAAGAATGCGTGAGAAAAGGAAAAGAAGCCGGGTTTACCATCATTGAACTTCTTGTGGTGGTGGCCATCATCGGTACCCTCACCGCACTGAGCTTGCCCAACCTCCAGCGAGCGATGAACAAGGCCCGAACGGCCCACACCGAAGCGGAAATCATGGGAATGGTGAGTGTGGTCCGGCGACATGCTTTCGAGGGCAGTGGTTGTATCCCGGCCGTCAATGCACCCGAATTCAAGCGGTGGGCCGAAGGCGCTGACTATTACAAGGCACTCGACACCAGCGACGGCTGGGGTCACGAGTATGAAATCACGCTCAACTGTGAGAGTAGCGGCACCTGGTCCGTGATGTGGCTTTCGGCCGGAATCGATGGCCAGAAGTTTACCAACGATGATCTGGTCTATCTTTACTCATTACCCAACATCGACGGCTGGGTTGAAGGCGGTGGTGGCGAAGGCGGTGGTGGCGAAGGCGGCGGTGGCGAAGGCGGTGGTGGCGAAGGTGGCGGTGGCGGCGGCGGCCGGGGCTAATATATCTGTCCCGCCGGGGTGATCACACTCAAGCGAACAATAAAACGGCCCCGTAACTCTGCATGGCATACAAAGTAACGGGGCCGTAACCGTGTTTGAACCTTGTGCCCGGTTCAGAACCGAGTCTCGTCCAATCCTAGAAACTCCAACTCAGCTGAGCACTGAGAATGTCCACCGAGGCTCTGTATTCGCCGTGCATTGCGCCGCGGGTCACTTCCTCGGCCGCCACGCCTTCCTTGTGAATCCCCGCGTTGGAAATGAAGAGGTGGGCATAGCCGCCGCTGAGGGCGAAGGAATCGTTGATCTTGTAGGTCGTGCCGAGGGTCAGCCACCAGCGGTCGTTGCCCGGTACGCGTACGGTACGCAGCGCCGGATTGGGGACGGGCGATTCGTCGTAGGCCGCGCCGAAACGATAGTCCCACTTTTCGTTGGGGGTGAAGGTGAGACCCGAGGCGAGACGCCAGGTGTCGTTCCAGTCGAGGGTGGTCACCGCGTCGCTGGCGCCGCTGGCAAACTTTATGCGCAGTTCCTCGATGCTGCTCCAGCCGGTCCAGGTCACGTCACCCATCAATGCCCACTCGTCGGAGAGCTGGTGGAAGACGCTGGCCGAGGCGCTCTGGGGAAGCGTGATGTTCGCCGAGGCCGGCCCGTCCACCAGACCGGAAAGTCCGGCCAGCGCGTCGGTATAGGCGTTGGGAGAGGTGAACGTGGCGTCGCCCTCCAGGTCGTATTCGATCTCCGAACGATAGGAGAGGCCGTAGCGGGTCCCTTCAGTCTGCTCGAAGAGGAAGCCGAGGTTGAAACCGTAGCCGTAATCGTCGGCCTTGATCTCCACAAACCCGTCATCACCCTGGGGATTCAACGGCAGCCCGGCGCCCACCAGGGCGTTGATCGTGCCGTAGTCGATGGCGTTGCTGAAGGTTCCGTCCAGCGCCTGGATGTTGAAGCCCAGGCCCACCGAAAACTTGTCGGTGAATTTGTAGGCCACGGTGGGGTTGAAATTGACCGTCATCACCTCGGATTTGACACCGTGGTAGCGGCCTTTCCAGTCATCGTCATACTCGGTGGCCAAACCAAAGGGAACATTGATGCCAAGGCCGAGGAAGAGCTTATCGTTCATCTGCCCCGCCCAGTAGATATTTGGAATAATCGCGAGATTGCCGGCATTCCCTCCGTCACTGCCGTTGAGCGGGATTTCCGCGCCCAGTAGCGGGGTCAGCGTGGAACCGGAATCCGTGAATTCGGTTGACGGACTGATGGCATGCAGGCCGACTTCAATATTCTGCCCCTCCAGCCGGGTCAGGCCCGCCGGGTTGAAGAAAATGGTGGTGGCGTCCTCGGCCACCGCCGCACCGCCGGCAAAGGCGTTGCCCAGCCCCCGCACTCCCTGTTCAATCAAGGCAAAACCAGAAGCGCCGGCTTCAACCGCGCTGCCCCCGGCCAGCAGGGCCGCGGCGATGATGATCAGAACCAGCCGGCATGATTGCGTCCCTTTTCTCAACATTATTCCCCCCTGAAAAGTTAAGTTGTTAACGATCAAATCACGTTTCCGGGTTGGTGCACGAGCCTCCCCACCGCACACCGCAAGTTCTCATACCACCGTTGATAATAACGCCTGGAAACTGGGACTACTTATCACCAGAATTGCCTTGAAATGTAGATGAACTTGGGCACTTCTGTCAAGCGGGCGGGCCTTCCCGGCACCGCGTCAACAGACCGCGGCACCGGGTAATCGCGAGCAGCGGAACCGGCTATTTCTGCTTCCACTCTCCGTTGGCCAGCTGGATCCAGTCGCCGGCAGCGGCGTCATTGCGCAGCGTGGCGGCATAGGTTTCCTTGATCCGCGCCAGCTGGGAGAGGTCCACGTTCTTCGCCGCGGCGATCTCCTGGAACAGTTCTTCACGGTCCTTGTTTTCGTCCTTGATCAGGCGCTGCACCTCGGCCCGCTGCTTGAGGTCCTTGATCGACTGCAGGTCCCGGGGGACCAGCAGGGCATCCTTGCCCTCTCCAATCACCCCCATGTTCTTGAACTTCCGGATTCCCGGCAGACGGGCGGCGCGGGAATCGATGATCCGCCGGATCGCCGGATTGGTTATTTCCGGCCGCGACACCTCGTCGGCGTATGCCGGAGTCACGCCCAGCAGCAGGTCGATCAGCCCGGCGGAGTTGGGCACCGTTTCGCCTTCGCCGGCGGCCGGAACCACATCCGCCTCCCCGGCGCCCTCACCCGGTTCCCCGCCAACCCGGGGACCGGCGGCAGCCGCCTCGGCGGCCCTCAGCGCCACCTCTTCTTCGATTTGCTCCGAGATGTCCTTGATCGCCGCCTCGGGGAAGTAGACGTTGATCGTGACACAGGCAATAACGAACAGAATGGCCAGGCTGGAAAAAGTAAACAGTGTCGTTCTCATTTTCATGGTGTCGCTCCTTTGTTGGTTAGGATATGGAAGTGTAACTCAAGACCGGTTTGCTGTCAGTGCTTCTTTGCACCCTTGCCCCCGCCACTGTCGGTGACGGCCTGTGAAAAATCCAGCGCCTGGAGCCGGGCCAGCATTGTGCTGAAGGATACCGTCTTGCCCGGTTCGGCATTGACCACGTCAATACGGAACGGGAGCCGGCCCTTGAGGAACAGTTCCCGGTCGCCGCGGTGCTCGGTGCCGCGGAGGTAGAACATGTCTTTCTCCAGCCGCATCTTCACCCCCAGCTGTTCATAGGTGTAGCGATCGAGCAGGGAGTGAATCCCGCGGTCGAAGATCGTGATCCGGCCGCCAGTGCCGATAATCGCGATATTGTTGATCGCCTTGACATTGATCGTTTGCGACACGCCCTTGCGCGGCACGGTCATCAACTCTGCCTGAAAACCCACCGGTGTGCCGGCAAAAAGACGGCAGTCGCTGACCCGGCCCTCGAGGATCCCGGTGACCTCGCCGAAATCGAATGTCCGGGTGAGCCGGGCCAGGTCGATGTTGTGGAAGTCGGCGGAGAAGGAAAGGCGGGGATAGCGGGAGAGCACCTCCTCGCCGGCGATGTCGCCGATGTTCACCGTCCCGCCGAAGAGGGAGACCTCGCTGCCGCCCTCCACCCGCAGCCTGGTGGGCGTGAGGACGACCCGGGGCAGGTTCCCCTCCAGTTCGCCCTCGAAAAGCGGCCACTCCATGGCCCGGCTCAGTTCCCCCAGTTGCAGCCCCGCGAGGGCGATTCCCGCTTCCAGCCGCCGGTCCGCGCCCCACAGCCCGGCCAGGGTCATCCGGTGGAAGGTAACCGTGCCGCCGAGGAGCGGTATGCTCTGCGACTCTTCGAGGCTCACCGTATCACCCTGCACCACCAGGCCGGAATCGGTTCGCTGGAAGGTGAAGGTGTTCAGCCTCAGTTCGTCGAAACCCATCCGCCCGCGCTGGGCCGTGCCGTCAACCGGCCGCACCCCGTTCTCCGCCGGCGGGCCCCAGGTCAGATCCAGCGGCAGGTCCAGATCCAGACCCCGTACCGCCATGGTCCGTTCCGCCCCGATGAGGTCCAGGCGGTCCAGTCGCACCAGGCCGCGGAGCGCCGCAGTTTCCCCGCCGTAATACCCCTCGGCATCGACCTGGATGCCGCCGGCAGCGTCCAGACGCTCCAGCAGCGGCAACGAGCCCCCCAGGGGCTGTCGCGCACAACGCTCAAAGGCCGAGGCCAGATCTTCCACCGCGAGGCTGGCAGAAAACTCCCGGCCCGGGCCGTCCGCCCCGGACAGCGCGGCCTGCATTCGAAGCCCGGGCAGCGGCTGCAGGTCACCCTCGACCCACCAGCGGTCGGCACTCTTCGTCTCCCCTTCCAGGCCTGCGGCAATACGGATCTGCGGCTGAAGATCCTGAAACTCGCCAAAGACCGAGCCCCAGAGCAGCTGGAACCCGCCGGCCGTGGTGGAGGCCTCGGCTCGAAGGGCGCCGTCCGGCCTGGCCTCCGCTGTCACCTGCCAGTTGGAGGCCAGCCCCTGGATGGCCCGGGCGCCGTCATCGGAGGCGAACCAGGCTTCGCCCATATCCACGGTACCGTTGGCCGTCCAGGCGCCGGCGGCTGAACACTGGACCTCGAACCCTCCGCTCACCACTGTTTCCAGCTGATACCCGGGCAGCAGTTCGCCGGTGAGCGGAACCAGCGCCCGGCGGATGGCCGGCAGGTCCGCTTCCTCCAGACGGATCGTGGTGGTAAGTAACCGGTCGCCGTCCCGATCCCACCTCCCTTCGCCGACAATCCGAACCAGCTCGCCAAGAGTCGCCGACAGGTTCTCGAAGTTGCCGGCGAGGGTTGAGGGATTGATACGACCCGTGGCGGAGAGCGACAAGGGCAGCGGACCCAGCGGCCCGGTGCTGAGCTCGCCGCGCAGTGACAGTTTCGGGAACCGCAGTCCGCGACCCTCCTGGAAACGGAATTCCGCGGACAGTGCCCCCCCTTTCAGTTCCAGCGCACAGGGTGGATCGCCGCCCGATTCGGGGCAAAAAGTCAGGTCGCCGGCATTCACTGTCCCGCTGACCGCCGGCTGTCCCAGCGACCCGCTGATCCTGCCGGATAGCCGCACCACACCGTTGACCCGATACTCCGCGGGCAGCTCGAAGCCGAAACCGGTGGCGCCCAGCCGGCGCAGGGCGGGAATGGCCGGCCCCGACCAGTTCCACGCGGCATCCACCCTGCTCTCCGACCCGCCACCAAAAAGGAGTGACCCGTCGGCCAACAATGTACCGGCAGTGGCAGAGGTCAGCGCGGCCCGGCCCACTGCAAGCCAGTCATCAGTGGTTTTCTCCTCCAGCGTCCCCTCGAAGTCCAGAACCAGCGGGCAAAGGCAGTCCAGCAGCAGCGGTTCCGCACCTGCGCCCTCCGGCCCGCTCAGGGACAGCGTCAGTTGCTCCGCCGCACCGCTGACCCGGCAGCGCAATGCCTCTTCACCGGCCCACTCCAGGGTCAGTTCGGCCCGGCCGCTGGCTTCGACCCCCTCGGGGACCAGCCCCAGGGCCAAGAGAAGCAGGGCCGGGTCGGCGGTCTCGAGAAAGACCCGGTCCATATGCGGTTTCCCACCGTCGGCCGCCATGCCGCCGTCGAGGGAAAAGGTGATGAGGCCTGGAGTCAGGGCGCCGGCGGTGAAACGCCACTCCTCGCCCGGCGCCTCTTCCAGCCGCAGGACCAGGTCGGGGAAGGCCAGCGGCTCCCGTTCCGGATTGCGGAACCGGATGCCTCCCCGGGCCCGCGCCTCGAGAAGCGCCGCCGCGTTCTGAAGACCGAGACGGACGGTGATCTCCACCCCAGTTATCGGCTGGCGAAGATCGAGCGGCGAGGTGTCGACGAAGCGGGTCACCGGTTCGGAACCGGCGGCGAAGCAGAGCAGCGGGACCAGTGGCAGTCGCCCGGCCCGCAGCCGAATCTCTCCCTCCAGCACCTGCCCCAGGCCGGTAACCTCTCCGGCCAGTGCCAGCCGGCTCTCCCCTCCCCCGCTTTGCACGGTGAGGCTGCCGCTCTCCACAGACAGCCGCCCCACCTCCACCCCGGCTGCCTCCTCGCCTTCCGGCGGGAGCTCCCTGCTCTCCCGCACAGTTGCCGCAACGCCGTCCAGGACCAGGGACTCGATGCGGCTCTGAAGGATGTCGCCCAGGTCGCCGGTGACAACGACGCGGTCCACACGAAGATTTTGGAGCCAGGGGTAAGGACGCATTCGGCGCACCCCAAGGTGGTGCAGGACAAAGGTTCGCCGGTCGCGGATCTCCAGCCGGCCAAGATCCACATCGGCCTCGAGCGCCAGGGCCAGCGCCGACTGGACCTGGCGGCGCGGCCAGTCCCGGGCCAGCCAGACCACCGCTGCCAGCGCCAGGACCAGGGCCAGGACCAGGACCAG
>JAQAZP010000129.1:0-33488 GCA_032127265.1 Acidobacteriota bacterium | reverse complement strand
GTGCGGATCACCAGAGCCGGCCGGGAACTGATGGAGGGCTTCCTGCCGCAGCACCAGAAGAACGTCAGGCTGATGCTCTCCAGGCTCACCGTGAAAGAACGCCGGGTCCTGCTGGGCCTGCTGGAGAAACTGCACCAGGGTATTCACAGTTTCGTCGATGACGATCACGCGGAAACGGAAGGCGAAGAATGATGACCATCTTCAAACCCCAGGGAACGCTCGGCGGGCTGCTGGTCCTGCTGATCCTGCTTTCCCCCGCCTGCACCGTGCACAAACCAATGACTGATGTCGAGCCGCCGGAAGCGTTGCCCGAGACCTTCTCCGACGGCAACCGGCTCCCACCCACCGACCGCTGGTGGGAAGCCTTCGGGGACGAGAACCTCGACCGGCTGGTGGAGGAAGCCCTGGCGGAGAACCTGACCTTGAACATGGCCTGGGCCCGGCTGGACCAGGCGCGGCAGCTGGCCAGAATCGCCGGCGCCGGCCGCTACCCCGGCCTCGACTTCGGGTTCGGTGCCCAGCGCCAGCATTACGGCGGCGGCTTGCCCGCCACCGTGCCGCCCAGCATCCCCGAAACCCTGGACACCTTCACCGCCACCCTGACCCTGAGCTACCAGGTGGACCTGTGGAAGAAGATCTCCAACAGCCGCAAGGCCGCCGTCCTCGACTTCGAGGCCGGGCGGGGCGACCTGGCGGCAACGGCCCTCACCATCGCGTCCAGCGTAGCGGAGGTCTGGGCCTCGCTTGCCGCACAGCAAACGGGCCTCAAGCTTCTCGAGGAACAGCTGGAAGTGGGAGAGAGTTTCCTCAAGCTGGTGGAAGCCCGCTTTGGCGGCGGCCTCTCCTCGGCGGTGGAAGTCTACCAGCAGCGGCTGCAGGTGGAGAGCACCCGGGGAACGATTCCCGAGGTGCGGATGCAGCTCCAGTTGCTCCGGCACCAGCTGGCCCTGCTCCTCGGGCGGCAGCCCACGGCGGAGCTGCCCCTGCCCGGGAACGATCTGCCGCTGCTCACCGACCTGCCCCCCACCGGGATCCCGGCCGACGTGCTGCGAAACCGGCCCGACGTGCGGGCCGCCGAGCTGCGGCTCTTTGCCGCCGACCACCGGGTGGCGGTGGCGGTGGCCGACCGTTTCCCCACCATCGGGATCAGCGCCACACTGGGCGGCCAGGCCAACGAGTTCAATGACGTGCTGGACAAATGGTTCACCAACCTGGCCGGCAACCTGCTGGGCCCGGTGTTCGATGCCGGGCGCCGCAAGGCCGAGGCTGAACGCAACCGGGCAGTGGTCCGCGAACGGTTCTACCAGTGGCAAGCCGTCCTGCTCACCGCATTCACCGAAGTGGAGGACGCGCTGGTGCGGGAGAAAGGTCTGCTGGAAACGCACCGCACGACCGTGCGGCAGGTGGAACTGGCCCAGCTGTCCCTTGACCGGTCACGGGCGCTCTACGCCGGCGGCCTCACCGACTACCTCACCGTGCTGACCAGCCTGCAGGCGCTGCAAAATCTCCAGCGGGCCGAGATCAGCACCCGAAAAGCTATCATCAGCAACCGGATCAGGCTGCACCTCGCCCTTGGCGGAGCCTGGCCGGCTGAGCTTACCGAACCCGAACATGAATTCACGGTCAGCGGTTGACGCGGAGGAACGATCAATGAAATCCGTCCTAGTGTGGTGTCCCAGAAATACGTTATCAAATGATTCGGCCTCGGCGCGCGGCCCGCAAGGCGCGAGGAGGGCGCATACTCGAAGTATGCAACCGACGAGCAACGCGGCGGGCCGTGATGCGGAGGCCGAATCATGGTAAGGAATTTCTGGGACACCACACTGGTACGAGCCATCATCACCATCGCCATCCTGGCCCTGGGCCTGGGGGCCACGGTCTACATGGTGACGCACAAGATCACCCCCGACCGTACACCGGCGGAAGAGGAGGTGGTGCCGGTGGCGGTTGGTGAACTGCGGCACACCACCGAGCAGGTGAAGGTCACGGCCCAGGGGACAGTGACCCCGGCACGGCAGATCCAGCTGCGGCCGGAGGTCACCGGCCGCATCGTGGAGATGAGCAGCCAGATGATTCCCGGCGGCTTCTTCCCCAAGGGGGCGATGCTGGCCCGCGTCGACACCCGTGACTATGAAGCCCGGGCCGCGGCCCAGAAGGACATGGTGGCCCAGGCCACCCTGCGCCTGGAACAGGAGCGGGCCCGCCAGTCGGTGGCCCGCCAGGAGTGGGAGCTGCTGGAGAGCACCATCCCGGCCGATCAGGCCAACCGCAACCTGGCCCTGCGCATCCCCCAGATCGAGGGCGCCGAGGCCGCACTGGCCGCCGCCCGGAGCGCCCAGGCCAAAGCCGAGCTGGACCTGGAGCGCTGCACGCTCACCTCGCCGTTCAACGCGCTGGTGATCCGCGAGAACATCGATACGGGCCAGGTGGTCAACCCGCAAGTCGAGGTGGCCACCCTGGCCGGCACCGACCAGTACTGGGTCCAGGTCTCGGTTCCGGTGGAATACCTCCCCTGGATCGATATCCCGGCCTCGGGCGGCAAGGGCTCCTCGGTGGCCATCATCCAGAAGACCGGCGCCGGCACCGTCACCCGCGAGGGAGACATCATCCGTCTCCTCGGGGACCTCGACCCGGCGGGCCGGCTGGCCCGGCTGCTGGTCTCCATCGATGACCCGCTGAACCGGCGCGGCAACACCGACCAGATCCCGCTGCTCCTCGGCTCCTATGTCACGGTGGAGATCCTGGGCAAGACCATGGAGCAGGTGCTGGTGGTCCCGCGCCGCGCCATCCGCGACCTGGACGGCGCAGCCGCGGCTGACGGCCGCAACCGCGAGGGGATCTGGCTGATGGACGAGGATGACCGGCTGAAGATCGAGCCGGTTGAGGTGGTCTGGCGGACACAGGACTCGGTCTTCATCGCCAACGGCATCGAGGACGGTGCCCGGCTGGTGATCAGCAATATCCCCACCCCGGTCCAGGGGATGAAGCTCTCCACCCTGCCGGACAACGGCGCATCCGGTAGCTGATGACGGCAGTGGAGGACCTGATGGACAAGAAACCGAACACAAAAAAAGGCGCCATCGCCTGGATGGCCCGAAACCACGTCACCGCCAACCTGCTGATGCTGGCCTTCATCCTCGGCGGACTGCTGATGACCGGCAAGGTCAAGCAGGAGGTCTTCCCCGACCTGCAGCTCGACTATGTCATGGTCAACGTGCCCTACCCCGGGGCCAGCCCGGAAGAGATCGAGGAGGGGGTGGTGCTGGCCATCGAGGAAGAGGTGCGCGGGCTCGATGTGACCAAGGAAGTGACCGCGATCTGTCGCGAAGGCATCGGCCAGGTCTGGGTGGAGCTGCTGATGGGCACCAACCCGAACAAGGCCCTCTCCGACGTGAAGAACGCGGTGGACCGGATCCAGACCTTTCCCCAGGAGATGGAGCGTTACACGGTGAGCCTGGTGGAAAACCGGCGCCACGTGATCTCGATCATGGTCCACGGTGACCAGACGGAGTCGGACCTGCGACGGCTGGCGGAGAAAGTCCGCGAGGACCTGCTCAAACAGGATGGGATCACCCAGGTCGATTTGCGCGCCGTCCGGCGTCCCGAGATCGCGGTGGAAATCTCCCAGGAACAGCTGCGGCGATACAACCTGACCCTGGAGCAGGTGGCGATGCGCATTCGCGCGGCGGCCCTCGACCTGCCCGGCGGGCGGGTCAAGACCTCGGGCGGCGAGATCCTGGTCCGCACCACCGAACGGCGCTACCTCGGCCGCGAGTACGAAGAGCTGCCGATCATCACCGGCAACGACGGCACGGTGGTCACCCTGGGCGAAATCGCCCGGGTGCGGGACACCTTTGAAGAGACCGACGTGGCCGCGATGTACAACGGCGAGCCGGCAGTGCGCATCGACATCTTCCGCGTGGGGGACGAGACGCCAACCGAGGTTTCCGAGGCGGTGAAGACCTATATCGAGGAAACCAACGAGAGCATGCCGCCCACCGTCCACCTCTCGGTCTGGGAAGACTCGTCCGAACTGCTGGAAGCCCGGATCAACCTGCTGGTGCGCAACGCGCTGCTGGGCCTGATGCTGGTCATGCTGCTGCTGGGGCTCTCCCTCGACCTGCGGCTGGCCTTCTGGGTCACGCTGGGCATCCCGATCTCGATTCTCGGGGCGATGCTCTTCTTTCCCGCCGTAGACCTCTCGATCAACATGATTTCGCTCTTCGCCATCATCATCACCATCGGCATCGTGGTGGACGACGCGGTGATCATCGGCGAGAACATCCACCACCACCGGAAGAAACACGCCACCTATCTCGAAGCCTCCATCGCCGGGACCAAAGAGATGGCGATCCCGGTGACGTTTTCGATCCTGACCAACATCGCGGCGTTCATGCCGCTCTTTTTCGTGCCCGGGCTCACCGGCAAGATCTTCAAGGTCATCCCCACCGCGGTGATCATGATCTTCACGGTCTCGCTGATCGAGGCGCTGTTCATCCTCCCGGCCCACCTCTCGAAGAGAGCCAGGGGTGAGGACTCGGGGCTGATCCACTGGGCCAACCAGCGCCGCGAGTGGTTCGGCAGAATGCTCTTCTGGCTGCGGGACAAGCCGTTCAGGAAGTCGCTGACCATCGCCCTGCGCTGGCGCTACATCACCCTGGCCCTGGCGGTGACCGTGCTGCTGCTCAGCATCGGCGTGGTGGGCAGCGGCCGCCTCGACTTCTCCTTCATGCCCAAGATCGAGGCCGAACGGATCACCGCGGCGGCGGAATTGCCCTTCGGCACCCCCATCGAGGTGACCAGGCAGGTGCAGGCCCGGCTGCTGGAAACCCTGGACCAGGTGATCGAGGAGAATGGCGGTGATCGAATCCGCCGCGGGATCTACACCCAGGTGGGGACCCAGCCGCCCGCCGGGGGCATGGTCAGCGTCGGTTCCAGATTCGACGGGGCGCACATGACCGATGTCTCGATCTACCTCGTCCCCATCGATCAACGGGAGATCAGCGCGGAAGCGTTCGTCAGTCAGTGGAAACGGAAACTGGGCCGCCTCCCCGGTGTGGAATCACTGCTCTTCAGCTTCACCACCGGCCCATCGTCAAACCAGCCGATCAACCTGATGATTTCACACCCCGAGACCGACGTGCTGGAGACGGCGGCCACTGATCTGGCCGGCATCCTCTCCGGGTATGCCGGCGTCAGGGACATCAATGACGGATTTTCCAGCGGCAAGGTCCAGCTCGACTTCCGCATCAAGCCCGAGGCCCAGAGCCTGGGGCTCACCGCCGCCGACCTGGCTCGCCAGGTGCGCAGCGCCTTCTACGGCGCCGAGGCCCTGCGGGTCCAGCGGGGCCGCGACGAAGTCAAGGTGCTGGTGCGGCTCCCCGAAGACGAGCGGAAGAGTCAGTACAACATCGAGGAATTGATCATCCGCACCCCAAGGGGCGCCGAAATCCCGATCCGCGAGGCGGCGGAGGTGATCCGTGGTATCTCCTACACCGAGATCCGGAGATCCAACAGCCGGCGGGTGCTCAACGTCACCGCCGACGTGGAGGCCGGTGTGGCCAACGCCTCGAAGGTGGTGGCCAGCGTTCGGGCCGAGGAGATCCCACGGCTGCTCGAGAAATACCCCGGGCTGAAGTCGGAGCTGGACGGCGAACAGGAGGACCAGCAGGAGGCGATGTCCGCGCTGGGCTTCGGCTTCCTGATGACCCTCTTCGGGATCTACGCCCTGCTGGCCATCCCGTTCAAGAACTACGCCCAGCCGCTGATCATCATGATCTCGATCCCCTTCGGCATCATCGGCGCGGTGATCGGCCACATCATCATGGGCTACGAGCTGTCGATCATTTCCATGTTCGGCATCATCGCCCTGGCCGGCGTGGTGGTCAACGACTCGCTGATCCTGGTCGATGCCGCCAACCGCAACCGCTGGAGTGGCCTGCCGCACTACGATTCGATTTTCAATGCCGCCATCCGGCGCTTCCGGCCGATTCTGCTCACCTCGCTGACCACGTTCCTCGGCCTGGCGCCGATGATCTTCGAGACCTCGCTCCAGGCGCGGTTTTTGATCCCGATGGCAATCAGTCTTGGCTTCGGCATCCTCTTTGCCACCGCCATCGCCCTGGTGATCATCCCCTGCTTCTACCTGGTGCTGGTGGACGTTCGAGGTCTGCTGGGGGTCAGGGAACGGGAGGTGAAGCTGGCCTGACCAGGAACCGGCCCCTGGCAGCCACGGCCGGCCGGCCTGGGTGAGAAGTCCGGAAAACGTTATAATGGCGTTTTTCCGGGCGAGGCGCTCCAATTCCCGTGGAACCACATTTGCACAGCACGTCTCAAAAAACCCAAGCCTTCCGGCCTTTCCTGCTCATTCTCTGTTTCCTCATCTCTTTCCTGGTCTCGGTGAACGGCATCCGGTGGCTGACGCCGGAGCCATATATACGGTTCTTTTCCGAACGGCTGACCGTATTCGAATCTCAAAAGGATGAATACAACCTCGTATTCATCGGATCCAGCCACCTTCGCAGCGGTATCGATCCCCTGCTCTTCGACCGGCTGACCGCAGAGGCCGGATATCCCTGCAAGAGTTTCAATTTCAGCATGCGGGGCATCCAGCTTCCGGAAATGCTGCACCTGCTCAGGCGGATTCGCACCCTCCGGCCGGCCGACCTGAAGTGGGTGGTGCTGGAGCCGAGGACGTGGACCTATATCCGCACGGTAAATATCAAGCATCGGCGGTTGGTCTATTTCCATGATGTCCCGTCCACACTGATGGCACTCCGGGGCGCTTACCATCAGGCGAAATCACGTGCGGACCGTTTTCCCGCCTGCAGGATACATCTCCAGCAATTTGGCTATCGCCTGACCAACCAGGGCCTGGCCCGGTCCTTGATCACCAATCTGTACCACGGGAACTCCCCGGCCCGCGCGGAACTGCTCCAGCAGGTGGTGACCCATCAGGGGTACAACCCGCGGAAGGGCTGCACTTTCAACCTGGCAAACAGCCGATTCTACGAAGAAAACGTCCAGACATTCGCTTCCAACTACCGAAAATCACCACTGAAACCTGAGCTGGCCGAACTCCTGGCGAGGCTGCTTTGCGAGATCGAAGCGATGGGGGCAAAGCCGATTTTCCTGTTCCCGCCGATCATGGGCTCCCCATATGAATTGGAACTGCCCGCCGATTCGCCGGCGGTAGATATCGTCCGGCTCGATGACGTGGAGCGGTATCCAGAGCTCTTTGCCCTCGAAAACCGGTGGGACATGGAGCACATGAATACCATTGGAGCCGAACTGACCACCACTGCCGCGGCCGAGGCCTTCCTTGGAATCGCCAACGGGAAGGACGAACGCTGATGCTCTTTGTCCAGCCCCTCTACCTGGTTTTCTTCGTCATCGTTTTCGCGGTCTACTGGTCGATCCGCAGCAACCGCTGGCGCAAGGCCCTGCTTCTGCTGGCCAGCTACATTTTTTACGGCGCCTGGGACTGGCGTTTTCTTTCCCTGATCTGGGTCTCCACCATGGTTGATTACCTCGTGGGACTGCAGCTGGGCCGGACCGAAGCCGCAAAACCCCGGCGCTGGCTGCTGGTGCTGAGCCTGGTGGTCAATCTGGGCCTGCTGGGGTTCTTCAAGTATTTCCATTTCTTTGTCGACTCGTTCACCGATCTGGTGAACGCGCTGGGGCTCCCGCCACCCGGGCCCACCACGCTGAACATCATTCTTCCGGTGGGCATCAGCTTCTACACCTTTCAAACCCTGAGCTACACCATTGATATCTACCGCCGGAAACTCGAGCCGACCCGGGACCTGCTTGACCTGGCCCTCTTCGTCGGCTTCTTTCCCCAGCTGGTGGCCGGGCCCATCGTCCGCGCCGCGGACTTCCTGCCCCAGCTCGGATCCAGCCGGCTGTTCAGTTCTGTGGACGTGCGCGCGGCGCTGGTGCTCTTCCTGGTGGGCTTCTTCAAGAAGGTCTGCGTCTCGGACAACATCGCAGTCACAATCGATGCCTACTTCGCCAACCCTGATGATTTCACGGCGGTCAGCGCCATCGTGGCGATGATCCTTTACACCATCCAGGTCTACTGCGATTTCTCCGGATATTCGGACATGGCCATCGCCTCGGCGGCCCTCCTCGGATACAAGCTCTGCCTGAATTTCGATTTCCCCTTGCTGGCGCCGAACATCAGCGACTTATGGCGCAGGTGGCACATCAGCCTCACCGGCTGGCTCAAGGACTATCTCTATATCCCGATGGGCGGAAGCCGGAAGGGGCCGGCGCGAACCAGGATCAACGTGATGGTCACCCTGGTTCTTTGCGGCCTGTGGCATGGCGCCGCCTGGACCTTCGTGGTCTTCGGCACGATCCACGGGCTGGCGCTGCTGGTTCACAGGAGCTGGGTGGGGCTGGGCATGGAACGATTCCGCTCCTCCCGCGGCTGGTCACTGCTCTGCTACCCGATCACGTTCACCTGGTTCAGCCTGGCCTTGATCTTCTTCCGCTCTCAGAATTTTTCGCAGGCCTGGATCACCTGCCGATCCTGCCTGCTCTTCGATTCACCGGGCACCGGGCAGATCGCCCTCTCCTGGCTGTTCCTCGCCGCACTCCTCCTGCTGATCCACTGGATCACCTATCGCCGGTTCTTCGCCGAGTGGTGGCGCCGTGGCCCAGACTGGACCTTTGCCTGCGGTCTGGGGCTGGCGGCGGCCCTGATCTACACCCTCGTCCCCACCACAACTCAGCCGTTCATCTATTTCCAGTTCTAGGGTACCATCGCCCACGCCTGTCATTGCGAAGAGCAGACGCAGCCTGCGACGAAGCGATCTCCTGAGCAGTAGTGCTACCGTCGAGAAAGAACGCCGCGGCCACACAATCGGCGGCCGCGGCACGTGAAATCCTGTTAGCTGTGAGTGACCATCATGGAGACCAGGATCTGAAGGTCCAGGTGATCGACCACTCCGTCAACGTTGAGATCGGCCTCGCACCCCTCACAGGGACCATATGCGTGGACCAGCAGCTGAAGATCCTGCACGTCCACCAGACCGTCCCAGTTCAGGTCGGCGAAGATGTCGGCCTGGCTGATCCGGGCGTTGTCCATTCCCACGTCCCAACTGAGGAACGGGTAGTAGGTCGCCGGGATACCATACATATAAACAACCTGGTCCACATCGGTGATTACACTGTTCCAGGTCTCGTCATCGGTCATACCCGGAAGACCCCAGACGTCCCAACCTTCGGGAACGGTGTTCTGCTGGGAGGGAACCGCAAAATCGAACGGCGTCCAGCCCGCGGGTGACAACGTGTCCTGCGGAAGGCCACCACTGGATTCGGGGATCGTGCTCTCGCTCACGTACCAGGCCCAGAGATCGTCGTCGTAGTCATCCGGTGTACCGTTGTTATTGATCAGGACCAGGCTGAGATTCCGGCCCCCGACCGCGAAATCGGAATAGACTGTGAGCAGATCGACACCCAGCGACCTCACTCCCCTGGTCCGGTAGTCGCCGGTGAAGATCGAGTCCGAGCCTTCGTCAGGGGTTCTGAGCCAGGGCACCGCTGAGTTCAGGGTCTCTTCAATAAGGAAGGCGCCCGGATTACCGCTGTGCGGCATGATGTACTCGGTGCCGGCGTCGCGCCAATGCCAGTTGCCCTCGTTGGTACCGAGTTCGAAACCCTCGCTGAAAGCACGGACACCCTCGTTGAGCGGGCTGAAGTCGTAGGTCACCGTGTAACGAACGCTGCCCCCGGCCCCCAGATGTGTCCCGCCGACGGGATTTTCCCAGACGATCATCTCGGTGATCGCGGAAAGACGGATCTCTCCGGTGCCGATCCAGGCACTCAGGTCTTCCGACTGGTCAAGAATGGTCTGGTCAGTGTCGGTGTTGCCGATGGAGAAGAACCGCGGCGCACCTTTGTGGGAAACCATCCGATCCACCAGCGCCTGGGTCTCGCCCAGCGACTGTTCCCCATGGAAATAATCGGCAGTGAGTTCCATGTGAATATGTGTGGGGCGGCCGCCCTCGCCGCTGGTCTGCCCGCCACCTGTAACGTTGGTCAAGAGATCGATCTTCACTAAATTGAGCCAGAGGATGTCACCCTGGGTATCGAACTGGTTGAGTACGATGCTATGGGTTTCCGGAGGCCCAACACCTCCCTGGAGGGAACCGGTCTGAACGATGGTTCCGGCCTGAACCGCCGGCGCCAGCAACACCACGGCGATCATCAAAAACAAATTCTGAAATCTCTTAAAACTTCTCATTATCACAATCCCTTTTTCTGTTTAAGCGATTTAACCGAACTGCTCACAACCGAACAGGGATGTTTCCGGCCGGCTGATCGCATGGTACCCCCGACGAAATAATTTCGTGACGCTTCGCTCTGCTCCTTTTGCTAGTGGAATTCCAAACACCCGGGGGAGACCCGGGTAAGCGATCCAGAGAACCCGGGCGCTTGAAACACCGGACTGAAGTATGGTCTGCCGGGTCGCTTCCCCAACCCGGCCCACGAGTACCTATAAGGAACGGTTCCCGGGCAAAGTGGTTCGATGCTATTCATATATATTTTGTAGGGAATTGTTTTTCTCGTTCAAACTGTTTGGGCGGGATCACCATCCGCTGATTTCACCGGTTTTCGGGTATGCAAAGGGAATGATAGTGCTTGCGGGGCAGGAGGGAGCACTGACCCTGGAGAGATCGTTTTGGCAAGGGGGAAGGTGTTCCGGTTGTCCAGCTCCCGGGAGATTGCTTCGTCTCCGGCAACCGGCTTCTCGCAAAAACAAGCGTAAGATCAACCACTCAACTTTTCAAACAGCTCACGCAGCTTTTCGATGGTCCGGGGGGCGGACCCTTCGTAGTGGTTGTTGACGTTGACGAAGACCTGAACCCCGCCGCCGGCCAGCTCGTCGGCCATCCGGCTCACCTCTTCCAGTTCGTGGTCCCGGGGTTCTACGATCTTGTCCCAGCTCTTGCCGGTGCGTTCCTCGATCTCCTTGCGGTCCCCGCCGTGGAGCCTGATGATCACGCTCTTCTGGGCCGCCAGTTCTTTTTTGAACTTCGCGTACAGCTCGGTGATCGGGGGCATCCAGTAGCCCTGGAGCAGCACCGGGCAGGCCCCGTGCTCTCCAAGGAAATCGAACCACGAGGCATCGACGTAGCGGGCGTTGCGCAACTCCACCGCGATCCCGGGACCGGCGGGCACCGCCTGGAGAAAGCGGCCCAGTTGCTCGACGAACTCGGCCCGGCTTTTCATCTTCTGCTTGTTCAGATACTCGAACTGCAGGATCAGCGGGCCGAGCACATCATGGATGCCGGAAAGGCTGTCGATGAAGCTCTCCCAGAGATCCGGGGAAAGGAAGTGCGGGTTGGGCGCCAGCGGGTCACTCTTCTTCGGTTTGTAGTGGTGGGTCAAAGAAAGGCTGTTCGGCACCTTGACCGTAAAGCGGAAGTCGTCGCCCACCGCCTGACGGTACTCGGCCACCACCGATTCATCCGGCAGCTTGACCTTGTCCCCGGCAAAAAGGGACCAGAACCACTGGTCCACCTCCACTGAGTCGTATGTGCGGGCATACTCCTCGAGGTAGTTGATCCCCTGTGGCGCCGAGTAGACCAGGCCGCTCCACGAGGGGTATTTCCAGCTGCAGGTGCCGATGCGGATCATCTGCTTTCCCGTGGGAGCATCCCTCCGCTCACTCCCCCTCCAGGGCCTCCTTTGCCGGCTTCAGGGCAAGCGCCTGAACCACGGCCACCGTCCCGTCATGATAGGGACCGTTATGACTCTCACGGTCGATCTCCCGGCCCACCTCGAACTGCAGGCCCGGCAGTTCCTCTCTCAATCCGGCAAGGCTCATCATCATCTCGGCCGTTTTCGGGCCGCCGGTGCCGTTGCCCAGCTGCCGCTCGGTGAACCCCTCCAGCACAAAGACCCCGCCGGCGGCCAGTCCGGCCGCGCAGCGCCGGTGCACATCCGCCCGCACAGCCGGAGGCATGTGGCAGAAGATGGAAACGATGCTGTTCCAGGCGCCGCTCTCGATCTCATAATCAGCAAGGTCAGTGTGGATGGTGTTGATCCCCACCCCCCGCTCGGCGGCCAGGGCCCGGGCCTTCTCCAGGCCGACATTCGAGGCATCCACCGCGGTGACCTGGTACCCCAGCCCGGCCAGGTGGACGGAATTTCGTCCCTCGCCCTCGCCGATGCAGAGGACACGGCCCATAGGAATCCGGCCGGCCACCGAGACGAGGAACTGGTTGGGCTCTTTGCCATAAGCATAGCCGGGTTCGGAGAACCGCTCGTCCCACATGTTTCCGTTCACGTTACCCTCAACTGTTTGTCAGATTATTCTAAAATCTCGGCTGTGGCCCAAGGACAAGGCGCCGTCATTGGGCCTCAGACGAGATTTTGGCCTTTTCCTTGAGATAGCGCTGCCATAGCATTCTAGCAGCAACCGAGCGCCAGGGCCGCCACTTTTCAGCATAGCCCAACTGACGTTCCCGGGAGGGGAGCTCCCGCAGGCGCTTGAGCCGCTTGATGCCGGCCGCCAGGGCGATGTCACCCGGCGGCCAGACATCGGGCCGGCCCATGGCCATCAGCAGGTAGATCGATGATGTCCAGGGGCCGATGCCCTTGAGGGCGAGCAGCGCATCCGCCGCCTCTTCGTCCTCCATCCCGTTCAGCGCATCCAGGTCCATACGCTGCTCCTCGATGGCCAGGGCCAGGTGGATGCAGTAGGAGGCCTTCTGCCGGGTCACCCCCAGCGAGCGGAGAAACGGATCACCCCGTTCGAGAAACCGGGCCGGGGTGAAGGGGGCGATCTGCTCCACGAGACGGCTGAACATGGCGGCTGCCGAAACCAGGGAGACCTGCTGCTCGAGGATGATCTGTACCAGGGTGGCAAATCCGGCTGAACGGTCCCAAAGGGGCGGGACCCCGTCATCCCTGAGCAGGCGGGCCAAGCCCTTATCAAGCTCGGCAAGTTTCCCGGCGGCCCGGGCGAGGCTTTTCTTGTTCAGGGGCTTGATCATCAATCGTACGGCTCAGGTACGGAGGTATGACGCACCGTTGACGTCCACGATACAGCCGGTGAGAAACTCCGACCCCGGCGAGGCGAGGAAGAGCACGGTGCGGGCCACCTCCTCGGGTCTGGCCACCCGGCCCAGGGGGCTCTCGTTGCGCAGGAAATCCCCTCGCGGTCCTTCCAGATCCGGCTTGGCCATCTCGGTTTCCACAAAGCCCGGCGCCACGGTGAAAACGTGGATGCCCTGTCCGCCCAGGGCCTTGGCCAGCGACTGGCCCATGGCGTTGAGGCCGGCCTTGCTCGCGCCATAGGCCGGCCCGGCCGGCTCACCCCGAAAGGCGCCCCGGGAAGAGATGTTGACGATCCTCCCGCCGCCGTGTTGCAGCATGTGCCGGCCCACGCAGTAGGTCAGGTTGGCGGGGCCGATGAGATTGGTCTTCAGCGTGCGTTCCCAGGAGGACTGCCACTCCTCGTACGAAACCTCGGCCAGCGGGTGCTCCTCGTAGACCCCGGCGTTGTTCACCAGGATGTGGATCCGGCCGGCCTTCTTCACCGCGGTGTCGGCAAGCTGCCGCACCGACTCGGGATCACGGAGGTCGGCCTGGACGATGCGGTGCCCGCCGGGCTCGAGGGAAACCAGCGTCTCCTCCGCCGCCTCGCGGTCCGAGTGGTAGTGCACAATAACGCAGGCGCCATGGGCGGCAAAGAGCTGCGCCGCAGCACGGCCGATGCCCCGGGAGGCGCCGGTGATCAGTGCGGTCTGGCCGCTGAGATCGATGACAGGTCTGGTCATTTATCCTCCCCCTCATCCTGCTTTCCGGCGGCCGGACAGTGGCAGCCGCCGTGGTGTGTCCCTCCGCCCTTCGCTGCCTCGTCCTCACCATCGTCGAAACTGACAGTTGAAAGGCGCCTGCGGTTGACCTTCAGCTCGGTGACGTCGGGCCGCGAGTAGTGACCCGCGGGGTCGAAATTCTGCCGCTCCTCCCGGACCCTCCGGTGATCCAGCACGGCGGTGACCAGCGTCTCTTCCCCGGCCACCGGCTCGATCACCCACTGGCCGTCCGGCCCGGCGATGCAGGACCCGCCGGTGGCCAGCAGGTCGGGGCAGCCGTCGAGGATCTTTTCAAGGTGCGGCGTCCCCTCGGGGAAATCCGTTTTGCGCATCAGGCCCGAGGCGGAGATGACATACGACCGGGCCTCTTTGGCGATGAACAGGGTGATGTCCGAGGTGTTGTGCACCCCGCCGGGCCAGATGGCCACGTGGAGGTCCTCCCCCAGGCCGTAGAGCGCGGCCCGGGGCAGCGGCATCCAGTTCTCCCAGCAGTTGAGGCCGCCCAGGGTGAAGGCCCCCAGCGCGTGGACCCGCAGTCCGTGGCCGTCCCCCGTGGACCAGGTGAGCCGCTCCTCGTATGTGGGCATCAGCTTGCGGTGCACCGAGCGGACCAGGCCCTGCTCGTCGATGTAGACCAGCGAGGCATAGAGGCTGTGCCCGCCCCGGTCGGGTGCTCTTTCGATGCAGCCCAGCACCACCGCGATCCCGCCCTGGTTGGCGGCGATACAGACCCGGTCCAGGTGGCCGGCTTCCAGCTGCACGGCCTGTTTCATGTACTCGGCGTGGATCTCCTTCTGCACCGGCGAATTGAACCGGGCGCCGTTAGTGCGTTCGATCCAGAAGGGGTAACCGGGCACCAGCGCCTCGCCAAAGGCCACCAGCCGGCAGTCCTCGCGGGCGGCCTCCTCGATGAATGCCACGACCTTGTCCAGCGTCCGCTCGCGGTTCAGCCAGACCGGGGCCACCTGGGCCACGCCCACTTTCAGCTCATCCGGGGGACTTTCGTTGTTCACCGTGTACATCGCCTCCACCTCTCAGCAGTTTTATCCGTACCTCTCAGTCCAGTCCCGCAAACAGGTCATCCAGCGGCGGCTCGTGATCCTCCTGGAAGATCTCGAAGGCCGCCTGGTGGGTCAGTTTGTCCTTGATCCCCGACTTCTCGATGGTCTCCTGGAAAGTGACGTAGCAGTCCAGGGCCTGGAAGCAGCGCTGCAGGTCTTCGTCCTCCACCGTCACTACGCAGTCGATCTCCTCCGGCGTCGAACCGTTGAGATGGAAATAGGTGCTCTTGGCCGCCGCCTCCTCGGTGATGGTGACCAGGGCCAGCCGCTGGAGAGGGGAACAGACCGGCAACAGCTCGAGGAACACCCGCTTGACCACCGCGTGGGAGACCAGGTGGTCGTGGAATCCGCTGATCCCGTGCACGGCGTAGGTGGCCACCACCTGGGGCTTGATCTCCAGGATGTGCTCCCGGATCACCGCTTCGATCTCCCGCGGATCCATCTCCTTCAGGCCGCTGTCCGGCAGGTCGAGGACGGTCATGCCGCTGAGCTCCAGCACCCGGGCCACGTCGAGCATCTCCTTGTGGCGCACGGCCCCCATCTCCTCGATGGAATAGCCGTATTTGTGCCGTTGCCGGGTGGCCCCTCCCCTGGTCAGGGTGAGCAGAAAGACCTCGTGGCCTTCGCGCAGCTGTTTTCGCATGACGTGCGCCGGCCCGAAGGATTCGTCATCGGGGTGCGGATAGATATATAGAATTCGCATGATTCATCGCCTCTCGGTTCGGCCGCCACCGGCGGCTGAGCAGATAGTATCAGGTTTTTTCCGATCACCCATATTCTTGCACAAAGATCGATCAATATGGTATATTTTATAGGCTTTACTTTGCTTGTAAAACGATTTGAACTGTATTCTTGCCAGTGACCCCCCCAGTGAGCCGAAAATAGTCGGTCACACCCGGCGGCCATTGACCATATTTACATCAGGAAGGAGATGATGAAAATGTCCGAGAACGCACGGGAGAAAGCCCTCGACTTCATTCGCAATAATCCCATGTCCTACATGGCCACGGTGGAGGGCGGCGAAGCCTGGAACCGCGCCATGTGCACGGTCCGCACCGAAGACGATTTCACCCTTTGGTATGTTTCGATGAACTCGTCGAACAAGGTGCGCCAGATCCAGTCCAACGGCTCTGTTTGCATCACCGTCTGGGAAGGCTCCAAGACCGCCCGGGTCTTCGGCACCGCCGAACTGGTGGCCGACGAGGCGACAAAGCAGACGTTGTGGGACGACAACTGGGAACGTTACTTCAAGGGCGGCAAGACCGACCCGCAGTGCGCAGTGATCAAGGTAACGGCAAAGAAGGTTGAATACCAGGACGTGGAAGTGGCCCGTGACCCGGTAGTGGTCCACGGGGGCTGATCCCGAACCACGGCCCCACGGAGCAGGAGGCGAGAGCGATGAGCAGGCACACACGCGAACAACGACAATGGTGGGCGGGGATGATCCTCATCCTCTGCCTGATGATGTTCAGCTGGCCGCTCACCAATTGCTCCGCGGGTTCAAGCCGGGCGCAGGCGGCCGGAGGAGATGAGAAAGTGAGTGACAAGATCGTCAAGTCCGAGCGTGAGTGGAAGGAAGAACTCACGGCGGAGCAATACCGAATCCTGCGCGAGAAAGGCACCGAGCGAGCCTTTACCGGCAAATACAACAAGTTTTACGAGGATGGGACGTACCTCTGTGCGGCCTGCGGCGAGAAACTCTTCACCTCGGACAGCAAATATGACTCGGGGTCGGGCTGGCCCGCCTTCTATGCAACGGCCAACGGCGAGGGAGTGGCCAGTCTTGCGGACCGCAGCATGGGCATGGTGCGCACCGAGGTGACCTGCAGCAACTGCGGCGGCCACCTGGGCCACGTCTTCGAGGACGGGCCGGAACCCACCGGCATGCGCTACTGCGTCAACTCCGCCGCGCTGGACTTCCAGCCGGCGGGTGAAGCGCCTGCCAACCACACCGGCGGTTCAGGACTGGAGGCCGTAATTCTCGGCGCCGGTTGCTTCTGGTGCACCGAAGCCGCCTTCGAGTGGGTGGACGGAGTGACCGACGTGGACGTGGGGTACATGGGCGGCGAGAAGAAGGACGCCGACTACAAGAAGATCAGCACTGGCCGGACCGGCCATGCCGAGGTGGCCCGGATCACCTACGATCCGAAAAAGGTCTCTTTCCAGCGGCTCCTCGACCTCTACTTCGCGATCCACGACCCGACCACGCTCAACCGGCAGGGCGCCGACGTGGGACCCCAGTACCGCTCGGTGATCTTCTACACCACCGAAGAGCAGAAGGCGGCGGCGGAGAAGGTCGTGAAAGCTCTCGAGGCGAAGTATGCCGACCCGGTGCTGACCCAGATCGTCCCGGCGGTGGAATACCACCTGGCCGAGGGCTACCACCAGGACTACTTCCGCAACAACCCCGATGCCGGTTACTGCCAGGCGGTGGTCGCTCCGAAGGTGAAGAAGGCTAAGAAGCTGTAGTAAGAATAAAAAAGGGGACCGGCTCTCAATTTCCTGGAAAGTAGGGACGGGTACTACTTTTTCCGGCAAAAAGTAGTACCCGTCCCTACTTTCCGTTTTTATACCCGTCAACCGCTCATCGGGTAAGGTGCTCGATCACCTGGCTGCCGCCGGGCCTCGTGCGCAGCAGCGCCGAGAGATCCTCGCCGCTCTCCACCGCCTTGCGCACCGCACCGGATGCCGAGATATCGCCCAGCAGCACCGCGCCGATCAGCTTGCCGTCGCGGAAGAGGAAGCGGCAGTAGTTGCCGGCCTTCTCCTCCTCGATGGGCCGGCCGGCGCCGTCCGCCGGTTCCACCCGGCCGATGCTGAACATGTCGTATCCCAAAACCTTCAGCGTGTTCGACATGGGGATCCCGCCGAACTCGGCCTCTGCCCCCGCGGCGTTGAGCCCGGCGATCTTGCCCATGTACTGGGCCGCGCTCCAGATGCCGTAGCAGATGCCGCGGTGCTCGGCCACATCGCCGGCGGCACACACGTCAGCATTCGAGCTTCGCAGGTGATTGTCCACCACGATGCCCTGGTTCACCTCCAGGCCGGCCTGGCGGGCGAGGAAGCTGTTGGGCCGCACCCCGGTGGTGATCACCACCAGGTCGGCCGGGATCAGGGTGCCGTCCTCCAGCCTGACCGCTGTGACCTTGTCCGGGCCCACGATCTCGGCGGTGCGGGCCTCGAGCAGCAGGTCGATTCCCCGGCTTTTCGTGAACTCGCCCAGCAGTTCGCCAGCCCTGCGGTTCAGCTGCCGCGGCATCAGCGTGCCAAAGCCTTCGAGCAGGGTGACCTGGACCCCGTGGTTGACCAGGGCGCCGGCCGTCTCCAGACCGAGAATCCCGCCGCCGATACAGACACAGCGGCTCCCCTGCTGCGCCCGCTCGAGGATCTTTTTTGCGTCATCCATGGTGCGCAGCGCCATCGACCCGTCGAGATACGCGCCCTTGAAGGGCGGGATGAAGGGATGGGCGCCCACGGTGAGGATCAGCTTGTCGAAAGAGACGGCACTGCCGTTGCTCAAGTCCACCGCACGGTCAGCGGGACGGATCCCGGTGACGCTGACCCCGCTCTTCAACTCGACCCTGTTTTCGGCGTACCACGAACGGGGGTGGATCGGCAGATCGCCCTCCCGCACCTCGCCGGCAAGAAAGCGGGTCAGGTTCAGACGGTAGTACGGCAGCTCCTCCTGGGAGACGAGGGTGATGGATGCGTCGGGTGAAGCTTCGCGCAGTGCTTCCACCGCCGAGATCCCGGCGATGCCGGCCCCGGCCACCAGCACCTTGAGCCCCGCCCCACTGCCGGCCACCGCGCCGGCCGGCTCGCCCTCGGCCACGAACTGGTCCCGGCCCGCGCCGCAGAGCGGGCAGATCTCCGGCGGCTCCGGCCCCACGTGGAGGTAGCCGCAGATCTTGCAGCGCCACTTGCCTGGAGCGGCAGCCTTCTTCGGCGGCGTGGAAGCCTCCTCGTAGACTTCGAACTCGGAAGCCGCCGCCCCGCAGACCGGGCAGGTCTCGGGGGGTGCGTCCCCATGGTGGATATATCCGCAAACAAGGCAGCGCCACATTCTGGAAACAGCAACCTCCTTCTCAAGGGCCAGGGCCGGAAGCATCTCCTTCCAGGGCTTGAAGTCCTCAGCTCCCACTCCGCAGACCGGACACGTGTCGGGCGGGGCGTCGCCGGTGTGGTTGTATCCGCAGATGCTGCAGCGCCAGGCCTTTGGATCGCCGTTGCTCATGGGGTGGGGCCTCCATCGTAAGATTCCCAAGCACATCTTAGGAGAATAATGCCGATTAGAGGCATCCTATGCCCAAAGCCACACGGTGATCAAGAAGACTCCCAAAAGATCCCCGGGGCTGAGGAGATGGCTTGCCCGTTCCTTCTCACGCAGGACTGGATCTGAGGGATGGCATCGACGCTCAAGAATTGTGTGAGTGAGGCCGGATCTCCTGTATGCTGTCTCAATCAGAATACCAATCTGGCTCCAGGAGGTTCGATGATGAAGTCTCTGCTCCACCTGTGTTTGATAGTGGCCATTTGCCTGAGCATTCCGGCGGCAGCGGCTGAGAGCACCATCCTGCTCAAATACGGAGCATTCAGCCCGGCATCCGGTGAACCGGACGTGCCTCCCGAACTGAGAGCAACGACAGGAGACCCGGTCCGTCTGGTCCACGTGGCCCGGCCACTCACTTCAGTCGAGGTTGGCTCACTGGAGCAGACCGGGGCCTCGATCCTCGGCTACCTGCCACAGTTCACCTATATCGTCAGGGCCGCCCCCGATGCCCTCCAGCGGCTGAACGCCCTGCCGCTGGTCCACTGGACCGGTCCCTTCCACCCGTCCTACAAGATACAGACCGGACTTCTCGACTGTGATGAAGACCTGGTGGAGATCAACATCAGCCTCTTTCCCGAAATGCACCAGTTGGAAAGCGGTCGAAGCTTTGACAAACGGCTGGTCGATCTGGGCGGCACGATGATTCTCGACGAGAGGGACCTCATCGGAGCGGCCCGGGTGAAGGTCTCCCCCTCGGCGATCAGCGCCCTGGCCGCCCTGCCGGCGGTGCGCTGGATCGACCGATACCATCCCCCCCAGCGCTACATGAACCACATCCGTACCGGCATGGGTGTGGAGGAAGCGGCGATCGGCGGCTTCTCGGGCCAGGGGATTGCCGGCGAGGTGAAGGAGGGTGGTTTCGATTCGGGACACCAGGACTTCGGCAACCTGATCGCCATTGACGGCAGCCCGGGGGTGGACCCGCACGGCACCTGTACCTTCGGCATCGTTTTCGGCGACGGCAGCGGCAACCCCATGGCCACCGGGATGATGCCCGAGGGAGATGGGATATTCTGCGACTGGGCCATCGGCCGCTACGCCTCGGTGAGCAATCTGCGAACGAACTGGGACGGCGTCTTCCAGTCCTGCAGCTGGGGCACGGGGGGAAACAACGGGGAATACACCAACGACTCGAGACAGGATGACCAGGCGGTCAACGACTTTGAAGTCTCCATGCTCTACGCGGCGGGCAACGGCGGCGTCAACCCGGTGACCATCTCCACCGACTCGGCGGCCAAGAACGTGATCGCCGTGGGCGGCATCTATCACCAGGATACGGCCACCCTCGACGACGACCAGTGGGAACAGCACGGCGGCGGCGCCACCCCGGCCCAGGGCCCGGCGGCCGACGGCCGGATCAAGCCTGACCTGGTGGCCGCTTTCGACTGGATCCAGACCGTTGACTGGACCGGCGAGGACGGGTATTCACCCGGCGACTACTACGACAACTTCGGCGGGACCAGCGGCGCAACCCCCATTGTGGCCGGCGCCGTGGGCCTGACCTGCCAGATGTTCAAGGAGAACCACTTCGGCAACAACCCGGCCGGCGTCCTGCCCGGCGCGGCCACGGTCAAGGCCCTGCTCATCGCCAATGCCCATCAATACAGCCTCGATGCTTCCGAGCGGCTGAAGCAAGGCTGGGGCCTGGCCCACGTGGGTCGGATGCACGAGGCCGGGGTCCGCCAATTGATCATCGATGGGGACATCCCGCTGGAGACCGGTCAGGTCTGGAGCACGGCAGTCACCCGATACAGTGCGGGTGAATCGCTGAAAATCTCGCTGGTCTGGAACGACGAGCCCGGTGAGGCTTCTTCCACCCTGGCGCTGATCAACGACCTCGACCTGACGGTCACCGCTCCGGACGGCTCGGTCTACCGCGGGAACCACGGCCTGATGGAGAGTCTCTGGTCAGCCCCCCAGGGCACACCGGACCGGTTGAACAATGTGGAAAACGTCTTCATCCAATCTCCCCTCGACGGCCTCTATTTCATCCAGGTGAACGCGTTCAATGTGGCCATGGACAACAATGCGGCTGAAGGGATGAACCAGGCCTTCTCGCTGGTGGCCTCCATGGCCGACCCCCACTCCCAGGTCCCGCTGGAGTCACTGGTCACCGGTCCCGGGCCGCACGAAGACAACCCGCCACTGTTGCGCACCTGGGATCCGGCAGGTGGCGGCGGGTTCACTGCCGAATGGCGAGCCTACGGTATCGACCGCTACGGCGTGAACGTGGTCTGCGGCGACCTGGACGGCAGCGGCATCGACTCGGTGATCACCGGGGCCGGCCCCGGGGCCGTCTTTGGGCCACATGTACGGGGCTTCCAGCCCGACGGCACACCGCTGCCCGGTGTGAACTTCATCGCCTATGGCACCAATCGATACGGGGTGAATGTCAGCACCGGCGACATCGACGGTGACGGGATGGACGAAATCATCACCGGAGCCGGCCCCGGAGCCGTCTTCGGTCCCCACGTCCGGGGCTGGAACGTGGATGGCGGGGCCGCATCACCGATGAACGGGGTGAGCTTTTTCGCCTACGGCACCCCGAAGTGGGGGGTCAACGTGGCCGCCGGGGATATCGACGGGGACGGGTTCGACGAGATCGTCACCGGCGCAGGCCCAGGTACCGTGTATGGCCCGCACGTCCGGAGCTGGGACCACGACGGCGGCAGCGGCACTTTGCCCGACCCCGCGGTGAGCTTCTTCGCCTATGGCACACTGATGTGGGGTGTCAATGTGGCCTGTGGTGACATCGACGGGGACGGCATTGACGAGATCATCACCGGCCCTGGCCCGGGAAGCGTCTTCGGCCCGCACATCCGTGGCTGGAACTATGACGGTGATTCCGTCGCCGCCCTGCCCGGGGTCAGTTTCATGGCCTACCCCGATGCCTCGCATGGCGCCGCGGTGGGCACGGCGGACGTGGATGGTGACGGCGTGGATGAGATCATCACCATGCCCGGGCCCGATATCACCTGGGAAGCCCGGGTCAGAGCCTGGGACGTTGACAACGGCACTGCCGCGCATCTGGGGGCCATCGACTTCCCGGCTTATGAGGGAATGGGATTCACCGGCGGGGGCCGGATCGCGGGAGGAGCCCTGCACTCTCGATAGGGAGGGTTTCCTCCGCCTCGCGGATCTTGTCCCTGAACAGCCTCAGGTTCAGCCCGTCGGGAGTATCCTGCTGGAGCTCGGCCACCAGGGCTTCCTTGAAGCTGACCAGGGCCCGTTCTCCGTGGCCCCGACGGGACAGAATCAGGCCTTTGTAATAGTAAGCGAAAGCAGCTTCCGGCCTGTATTCAGCCAATTTGTCGATCACGGCCACTGCTTCCTCCCTTCCTGTTTCCAACTCCCTGCTCACTGTACGAAACGCTCAACCCCTCAAAGGGTTCCCGTTCAATCCGCCCCTCACCCTATATGACGTCTGTGGGGGAGAAAACGTTACTCGCCTCGGTCAATTTCCTTGACTTCTCACATGGATTGCATCTGCCAAAATCAGAAATTTGCCTCCCTCCCCCCTCCTGACGTAATATGTGTCAACAGATTGGCCCTGATTACTTGCATTTTGCTCTGCTGAACACACGAGGCGATGCCGCTGGCTTCCGGAAAAAAAGAAATCCTGTTGGGTAACGAGGCGCTGGGGCTCGGCTTGGCCGAGAACGGCTGCCAGTGCCTGGCTTCGTACCCCGGAACCCCCAGTTCCGAGATCCTCCCTGCCTTTGGCGCCTTTGTGAAGCGCTACATGCTCCGTGCGCACTACGAATGGTCGATCAACGAAAAGGTGGCCTTCGAAGTGGCCCTGGCCGCGGCCATGGCCGGCAAACGGTCGGCGGTGGCGATGAAACAGGTGGGGCTGAACGTCGCCGCCGATCCGGCCCTCAGTTCGGCCTACCAGGGAGTGGATGGCGGGTTCCTGATCATTGCCACCGACGACCCGGGCCCCCACTCCTCGCAAACAGAGCAGGACTCGAGGCTTTTCGGCCTTTTCGCCCTGCTCCCCGTATTCGACCCGGCCACACCGGAAGAGGCCCGGGCCATGGTGGCCGCGGCCTTCAAGCTCTCCCAGAAACAGGGGCTGCCGGTGATCATCCGGCCGACCACCCGGGTCTGTCACGCCAGGCAATCCCTCTATCTGCCGGCGTCCCTCTCCCCGGACCAGGTCCGCGCCCGCTTCCGCAAGGACCCCGACCGCTGGGCCGCCACGCCGCGCACCCGGTTTTTTCTGCACCAGAAACTGAACCTCAAGCTGGAGTCGATCCGTAAGGACTTCGAACGGGAGAGGCGGTTCAACCGCAACGACTCACCGCTGCCCAAATCGGCCGGGCGCTGCCAGTTGGGAATCCTCTCCGCCGGGGTGGTCCACGGACACCTGATGGACCTGATGCAGAGCCGCCCCAATGTGCTGAAGGGGCTGCCGGTGTTCAAGATCGGCACGCCCCACCCCCTGCCGGTGAAGCGGGTCAGCGAATTCATCCGGCGCTGCCGGCACGTACTGATCCTTGAAGAGTCAATGCCGGTGATCGAATACCAGGTGGGCGACCGGCGAAACGTGCACGGCCGGCTGGACGGCGCCGTGCCCAATGCCGGCGAGCTGACGCCCGAGGTGGTCTACCAGGTGCTGGCCAAGGCCCTGAAGAAGTACAACCCCAGCCGCAAGCTGCCGGCCCAGAAGCACCAGGCGGCCGAACGGACCCTGCTCCAGGGCCGCCCGGTGCGCCACCCGTCTCTCTGCCCCGGCTGTCCCCACCGGGCCACGTTTCTCGCCATTCGCAAGGCGGTGCCCCGGGCGATCATCACCAGCGACATCGGCTGCTACACCCTGGGCAAGAACCAGCGGGCCGTGCACACGGTGCTCGACATGGGGGCCGGGATCACCCTGGCCGACGGCCTGCACAAGGCCTACAACCAGGACCGCAACAAACGGCCGATGGTGGGCACCATCGGTGACTCCACCTTCTACCATTCCGGCCCGGCGGCCCTGCTCAACGCCCAATACAGCGGATCGCGGTTCCTGGTGGTGATCCTCGACAACATGATCACCGCCATGACCGGCATGCAGCCCACACCGGCGGTGAGCCGGCTGGTGGACGGCACCGTGGGCAACGCCATCCCGCTGGAACAGGTGGTCAAGGGCTGCGGGGTGACCTACGTCAAGGTGGCGAACCCCTTCAAGACGAAACAGTTCATTGCCCTGCTGAAGAAGGCCCAGGAATATGTCGAGTCGCCCGGGGGCGGGATGGCTGTGGTCATCTCCCGCTTCCCCTGCCTGATCAACGACAAGTCGGTGCTGGGCGATAACCGCAAGCCGATCGAGGTCTCCAGCGACTGCGACACCTGCCTCTACTGCCAGGACAATTTCGACTGCCCGGCGATGACTTATATCAAGGGGGATTCACAGGTGCGGATAGACACCAAACTCTGCGCCTCCTGCGGCCTTTGTGTGGATATGTGCCCGAAAAAGGCGGTGTCCTACGTCACCAAGGGAAAGGCAAAGAAGAAGAATGGCTGAGCGGAAGAAGAAGACGCCGGCAAAGGACCTCTGCCCCGAGACACAGTTCGTCATCGCCGGGGTGGGAGGCCAGGGCGTACTCTTCACCACCAGGGTACTGGCCCGGATGGCCCTCGACCGAAAACTCGGCGTCCTGCTCTCCGAGACCCATGGGATGAGCCAGCGGGGCGGATCGGTGGTCTCGCACCTCAAGGCCGGGTCATTCCACTCACCGCTGGTGCGCAAGGGCCAGGCCGACGTGCTCTACGTGCTGCAGGCCGAAGAGCTCTACGCCACGGCCACCTTCCTCAAGCCTGGGGGGAAGTGTTTCCTCAATACTGGAGGCGGGTTCAAACCCAACGCCCGGTTGAAGCGTTATCTCGGCACGAACCGGATCAGCTGCCGCTTTGTCGATGCCGATACCATCGCCCAGGAACTGGGCTCCCTGCTGCTGTCCAACCTGGTGCTGCTCGGTTGCTCGCTGGCCGACGAGGAGATGCCATTCACCCTGCCCGGCCTGCTCAAGGCGATCAAATCGGTGAGCAAACCCGCCTTCCACGAGATGAACCTGGCCGCCGCCCAGGCCGGCCACGGTTGCGAGCCGTCCAGCCTGAAGTAACATTATTCAGTCGATGAACCAGGGGATGTCTGCTCGAGGGCGAGGCGCACCGAGGCGATCAGTGCCTCCTCGGTGAACGGTTTCTCCAGATACTGGTAGTTGCTTACCCGGACGAAATTGAGCTCCGATTCCTTCACCGCGTACCCGCTGGCCAGCACCACGGCCAGGTCGGGCCGGATGGCGGTAAATTCCTTGACCAGGTGGATGCCGCTGCGGCCGGGGAGCATGATGTCTGACAGCAGAATATCGATGTTTTCCAGCTGATCCGCGTAGTCCCGTTCGGCCTCCTCGGCGCTTGATGCCGCAGCCACTTCGTAACCGTATTCGCGCAGCACACCGGTGACAAACCGCTGCACCACCATCTCGTCTTCCACCACCAGCACACGCTTCCCTTCGCTGGTGGCCGGCAGTGAGGGCCTGGCTTCCCTCACACCGTTATCCGGTCTGTCATTGCCGAGCGGGAGAAAAACACAGAAACAGCTTCCCCGCTCCTTCTCGCTCTCCACCGTGATGACCCCGCCATGCTGCCGGACGATGCCATAAACCACGGAGAGCCCCAGACCGGTGCCCTCACCCAGACCCTTGGTGCTGAAAAACGGTTCGAAAATGTGCCGCTGCTGCTTCTGGTCAAGGCCGCTGCCGGTGTCGCGTACCGCAAGAAGAACATAGGCCCCGGGCCGGGCGTCGGGGTTGTCGCTCAAGGCTTCGGCATCCAGCTCGACCCGGGACGTCTCGATGGTCAGGGTGCCCCCTCCGATCATGGCGTCCCGGGCATTGAGCACCAGGTTCATCAGCACCTGGTCCAGCTGTCCCGGGTCGGCCTTGACCAGGCCCAGCCCCAGGGAAAGCCGGATGTTGACCTGAATGTTCGGCCCGATCAGGCTGGTCAGCATTTTCTCCATGTTGTGGACCACGCCATTGATGTCGAACAGCTTCGGTTTCATCTTCTGCTCGCGGCTGAAGGCCAGCAGCTGCCTGGTCAGCGTGGCCGCACGGTCGGCGGCATAGCAGATCTCCCGGGCGTTTTCGTGCAGCGGGTCATCCGGATCCATCTTCCGCACCAGCGCTCTGCCATAGCCGAGAATCGCGGTGAGCAGGTTGTTGAAGTCGTGGGCCACCCCGCCGGCCAGCCGGCCCACAGCCTCCATCTTGTGCGCCTGGACGATGCGCTGCTCCAGCCACTTCGAATCGTCGATATCGAGGAAGATCCCCTGCGCCGCCAGCCGGCCGCCGAAATCCACCGCGCTCGCCAGGACCCGGACCCAGCGCACCGCGCCGTCCTTGCGGATAATCCGGAACTCCTGGGTTGTAGGTCCCTCCGACCCGGACTGGATCGCCGTGATGCGGAATAACTCCGCCTCCTGGTCGTCGGCGTGGATGATGGCCCTCATCGCTCCCGGGTCCATCGCCATCAGTTCCGGAACGGTGAAGCCGAGGATCCCGGCGAAGGCGCTGTTGGCAAAGACGATCTGCCGGTCGGCCAGCACCACGATCCCCTGCTGGGACTGCTCCACCAGGTTGCGGTATTTCTCCTCCGAGTCCTTCCGCGCCGACTCCATCTCCCGCTGCTCGGTGATATCACGGGCGAAGATGGCGAAGCGGACAACCTTCTCCCCGGCGGCGTCATGGATCGGGTAGATCGTGTAGTCATACCATCGCCCGTCGCGCTGATCCACACGGCGCACCGGCTTGCCGGTCTGCTGTACCTCTTCCCCGTGCGGTTTGCGCTGGTCGATCACATCGGGGGGGAAGTAGTCAAAGACATTCCGGCCTTTCAGCTCTTCCATGGTCGAATTGAAACCCCTGGCCGCCTGCTCATTGAGCGCCAGAATGGTACCGTCCGGTTCAACGAGGAATGCCGTGTCATGGGGCGCGTTGAGCAGGGCCCAGGCGGTGGATTCGCTGTTCTTCAGCGCCTCCGCCGTGGCCCGCTCTTCGGTGATATCGCGGGAGTAGATGGCAAAGCGGACCACGGTGCTGCCCGAGGCGTCGAAGACAGGATAGACGGTGTTGTCGAACCATCGCCCTTCGCGCTGGTCAACCCGGCGTACCGGCTTGCCGCTGTCGACCACTTGCCTGGCGATCTTATTCCGTTCCACGGCCAGTTCGGAGGTGAAGAAGCTGAACGCATCCTGCCCCACCAGTTCTTCCACCGAGCCATACCGTGCCTTGGCCGCCCGCTCGTTGAGCGTGACAACGGTCCCGTCCAGCTCCACCAGCAGGGCCGCATCGATGGGCGCATTCAGCAGGGCCCGCACCGTCTCTTCGCTCTCGCGGAGTTTTTTGCCGGCCTCGTGCGAAGCGATGACTTTCCGCAGTGTGGCCAGTTCCGCGAGCAGCTCTTCCCTGGTTTTCTCCACGTCGCTCACCGTTGACCCCCGTCGATCTTATGGATATGCGTCAGGGGAAAATTCTATCACCAAATTTGGATTACACCAGATCGATTTTGGATAGTTCGGGGGACGTACATGAAAATATGACTTTTTCGCTCCTTCCCCATACAGGGATGATCGGACAGCACCTTGATGCCGCCTGATCAACAAAAAAATCATATATTCATGTACGTCCCCGTTTTGACCAGGATCAGGCCAGGAGCCGGTTCACCTTGGCCAAAAATTCCTCGCGGACGATGGGCTTGGAGAAAAACCCCTCCGGCGGCGGTACGACCTTTCTCGAACTGAGAAATTCCTTGAACGGCGCCGGGTCACCGCCCTTGCCGGTGACCGCGGTGACCACCACCACCGGCACGTCGGACAGTTCAGCGTCTCCCCGCAGGTTGCGGTAAAAACGGATGCCCGACTGCTCGGGCATGGTGATGTCGAGGCAGATCAAGTCGGGCCTGTTCTGCTTGGCCTTCTCCATTCCCTCGATGCCGTTGGCCGCGGTTACGGTCTCGTAACCGTTGTCCTTGAGCAGCATGGAGAGATAGGTCGCCACGTCCGGCTCATCATCGATGATGAGCACCTGTTTCTTCTTCTCGTTTTTAGCGCTCATGACTGGCACTCCTTACTTTATCTCCAGTTACTTGCCGTTCTCTTTTCTCAGGGCCGCCAGAGCCCGGGCCAGCGCCTCGGGGCTGGCGCCCTTGAGACTGTCCCGCAGCTCCTCCTTGAGGGCGATCTTCTCCGTTGCTTCGTCGGCCACCTCGATACCCAGGGCCCGCTGGATGCTGCGCACGTAAGAGGCCGGGTTCACCGGCTTCTCCAGGTAGGTCCCCGGGCCGGAAATGGTCCGGTTGTCCATCAGGTCCTTGAGGTCGCCCTTGCCCAGTTCGTCCCGGGCATGGGCGGTGACGATGAGCACCGGGATCCGTGACAGTTCCTTGTCCCGGCGCAGTTCCTTGAGCAGCCGGTGACCCGACTTGCGCGGCATCACCAAATCGAGGGAGATGAAATCCGGTTTCCGTTCCCGGATCTTCTCCATCGCCTCTTCCCCGTCGCCGGCGGTGACCACCTTGAACCCGGCATCCACCAGCACCATCTCCAGGTACTGCCTGACGTCCGGCTCGTCGTCCACCACCAGTATGGTTTTCTCTTCCGCCTGCTGCATGGCCTTCCTCCTCCCGGCGTTCCGGGTATCGTTTTTCAAGCGTTCTCGAGTTTCGCTTCCCCGGTCTCGTTATTATCTCCGGTATCCTCACCATCCTGCCCCTCCCCCAATTTGGGGAGGTTCTCCCGCGGGAACTCCAGGCGGAATACCGACCCGGCCCCCGGCTCTGATGCAAACGAGACCTTGCCCCCGTGCTCCTGGACGATCTTCCGCGTGGTGAGCAGGCCGAGGCCGGTGCCCTTGTCCGAACCCTTGGTGGAGAAGAAGGTAGTGAAGATCTTTTTCTTCACGTCGTAGTCCATCCCCGTGCCGTCATCGGTCACCTCGAAGGTCAGCACGCCGTTCCGGTCACGGGTGCTGAGGGTTATCGATCGCCCCTTGCGGTCGCTGATCTTGCAGGCGTCGATGGCGTTGGTCACCAGGTTGGCCAGGCAGGAGTGCAGTGCCTCCTCGTCCATCAGGGCGTAGGGGATCGCCGACTGCAGGTGCTTCTTCAGCGAGATCCCGGCAAGGCCGGCCGTGTCGTGAAACAGGTCGTAGACCTTTTCAGCCAGCCGGTTGGGGTCGACCAGTTGCACCGTGGGCACCCGGCCCCGGGCAAATTCGAGGAACTCCTTGACGAAGCAGGTGATCCGCTCGATGTTGTCCTCCAGCATCTTCCAGCCCTGGAAGATCCGCTCGCTGTCGCTCTTCTCCATCCCCGAACGGAAGACATACATCCCGCCCTCGAGGCCCATCAGCACGTTCTTCACCCCGTGGGCCAGCCCGGCCACGGTCTGGCCCACCGCAGCCAGCCGCTCGGCCTCCATCTTCTCCCGGCCCAGCCGCTTGACCTCCGTGATGTCGGTGGACATCTCGATGATGTAGGGGATCGAGCCGTCGTTCATTACCACGGGCACGACACGGACGAGGTAGGTGGTCTGCTCGCCATCGATCACCAGGCCCATTTCCTCCCGCGTCCGGATCTCGCCGTCGATGAAGGTCGCCGCGGCGTTACAGCTCAGGCACCGTTCGCTGCGGCCCTTATACACGGAGTAGCAGTAATGATTGCCGAAATCTCCGTAGGCCATGGTGAACGCCTTGTTGGCCTCCACGATCTTGTAGTCGTGGTCGATGATACAGATCCGCACCGGCACCTGGTCCCACAATTCGTTGCGAACCCAGTTCCTGATGGTGGCGCTCTCCTCGTTCAGCGCCTTCATCTGGCTGATGTCGGTGGTCATCTCGATGACGTAGGGAATGCTGCCGTCAGGGAGTTCAATGGGCACGGTACGGACGAGATCGTGGGTCGGCCGTCCATTGATCACCGGACCCAGCGCCTGGCGCACCCGCGTTCTCCCGTCGGCAAAGGTGTCGGCGGCACTGCATTGTTTGCAGCGCTCACTGCGGCCCTTGTATTTGACGTAGCAGGGCTCTCCTATCCAGTCTCCGTAAGCCTCGCGGAAGGATCGATTGACTTCCACGATCTGGAAGTCGTGGTCGATGACGCAGATCCGCACCGGCACCTGATCCCATAACTCGGCCTTCACCCAGGCACTGATCAGCCCTTCGTTCATAGGCCCCCCTCGCCGGGGTCGCCAGCGGTCCCGGACCGGGCCTCGGCCAGCAGCAGCGGGTCCACCGCCGGAGGCCCGGGCAGCCGCAGCTCGTGGTGACAGGTGGCGCAGTTGGAAAAATGGGCCGCCACCTTGACCGTGCCCTCCAGCACCACCTGCTCGTGGCACTTGACACACAGCCCGTGCATCGCGTCCATGTAGCCGCCGGCAAAACCGTCCATCCCCTTTTCGGGCGGCCGGACCACCGAACCGGCCACCACCATCCCGGCATGACAGCCGGTGCAGGCCAGCGCGGACGTGCGTCCCTTGGCCCCCTCGGGGTCGCGGTGGCAGTCGGTGCATCCATCGTTGCCGCGCACCGCCTCGATGTGGCTCGCGTGGTCGAAGATGTCGGTCACCGCGTACATGTCGCGGTGGCACTCGCTGCAGGCCGAGTTGCGGTCCTCCGGCATGTTCAGGTGGTGACAGCGCACGCAGGACTGGTTCTGCCCCAGCTTCTCCACGTGGAAAGTGTGGGGGAAGAGCGAGACCCGGCCGTTGCGGTTTCCGTCGATGGTGTAGAGCGCTTGCAGTAGCGCGCCATCCGGGGGGGCCTCGTCCTCCTGCAGCACGACGAAATCGGTACCCGGGGTGTCGGCCCGCGCCACCGCATACCCCTCCACCGCCCGGGGCGGCGATACCGGGGTCAGTGTGTCCTGCACGCCGTGGAGCGCTTCGGCGGGCAGCAGGGCGACGGTCACCGCGGCGGCCAGCAGCACGGCCATGGTGTAGCGCCGCGGCCCGTCAAGCCTCGCCGGGCTGAGCAGGCGCATGGTGGAAGGGTTGAAACGGTCGCGCCCGGGAAGATCGACGGCGGCGGCCGTCGTTCCCTCGCCCTCATCGTGCTTGAAGACGCGGAACTTCTCGATGAAGAAGATGAATATCAGCAACGCGCCGGCCACGATGCCCATACTCACCGCCACTTCGATCCAGCTGGGGAAGTAGGGCAGGGACTCGGGCCGCATGAAAGCGACGATGCAGACGTCGAAACGGTAGCCGATCATGCCGAAAATAGTCATCGCCGCACAGGTGCCGAGGCCGGGGCCGCTGGTCCGCACCTTGCTGAAGAGCAGCAGCGCGGCCGGCAGCAGGGCGCTGAGCAGGACCTCGAAGATGAAGAGGTTCGACTGCCAGCTGCCGTTGGCCAGGCTGGGCAGCAGGCCGCGATACGCCACGTCTCCCACGCGAAGCGCGACAAACAGAAAAAGCACGATGGAGGCCGCCCGGCCCAGGCCGGCCATCAGGTCGAGGCGCAGCTTGTGCTTGAAGAGCCAGGAGGAGAAAAAGGACTCGGCGGTGACCATCATCAGCCCCAGGGCGATGGCGGAGACGAAGAAGAGGACCCAGATGATCGGGCTGTACCACAGCTCGTGCAGCCGGTAGGGCGTAAGCAGGAAGAGCGAGCCCAGTGACGACTGGTGCAGGGTGGAGAGCACGATGCCCGAAATGACCAGCGGGATGGTCAACCGGTTGATCCAGGAGTGGACGGTGCGGAAGAGCGGCTTGTCGAACCAGGGGTGTTCCAGCACCACCGGCGCGAACTCCAGGGCCAGCACCGTCAGGTAGAGCATGACGCACATCGCCACTTCGAAGAGCACCGAGTGGTGCTGGGGGTAGACCATCGGGTGCCAGATGTGCCAGGGCAGACCCAGGTCGTAGAGCAGGCCCACCGCCACAGCGGCGTAGCCGAGCAGCGCGGTGAGGATCGCCGGGCGGGCGAAGCGGTGATACTCCTGCCGGCCGAAGATGTAGACCGTGGCCGCCACCACGAAGCCGCCGGCGGCCAGGGCCACGCCGGACATCACGTCGAAGGCGATCCAGAGGCCCCAGGGAGCCAGGTCGGTCAGTGCCGTGGTGGCGCCCAGCCCGCGCATGAACCGTGACAGGGTCAGCACGGCCAAAACGCCCACCAGCGCCCAGAGGATGGTTTTCGTATTGCTGAGCCGTCTGTTCATGCTTCTGTCTCTTTCTCGTCCGGGGCCGGTTTCGCGGTCTCACCGCTCTCCGGCGTGTCAACGTGCTGCTCCCCTTCGGCCAGCTTCATCCGCCGGCCCACCACCCACCAGACGCCGGCCATCAGGCCACCCATGCCGGCGATCAGCGGCGGCACCTTGGACAGCGCGGCCCAGCTGCGCTCGGGCAGCGGCGTGTTGCCGAGGTCCGGTTTGAAGCCGAGGAAGTCGAGCGGAATGTCGGAGATGTAGATCACCGACGTGCCGCCGATCTCGGTTTCGCCGTACACCCGGCCCTGGTAGCGGCCGGGGTTTTCCTCGATGCGGCGGTGCGCCTCGGCGAGCATCTCCTCGCGGGCGCCAAAGATGGTGGCTTTCTCCGGGCAGGCCTCGACGCAGGCCGGGACGCCGCCCTTGATCAGCCGCTGGTGGCAGAGGTTGCACTTGCGCACGTAGGGCACCGCGGCTTCCCAGTCGTAGCGCGGTATGCCGTAGGGGCAGGAGGTCATGCAGTAGCGGCAGCCCATGCAGCGGTCGGCATCGTAGATCACCGCCCCCTCGGGGGTCTGCTGCAGGGCGCCCACCAGGCAGGCTGAGACACAGGCCGGTTCGATGCAGTGCCGGCACTGCCGCCGCACGTGGTGATTGCCTCCCGGGTGATCGATGGTGGTGAACCGGGTGGAAGACAGGTCGTCGATGCGCAGTTTCCAGCGCCGCGGCACGTCCTTGCCCAGGTTGTTTTCCTTCTTGCAGCCTTCGACGCAGGCCTCGCAGCCGGTGCAGAGCGTGACGTCGGTGAGAATGGACATCCGCGTGCTCATATCTTCTCATTCTCCTTTCCGAGGGTCACCGCCAGGCGGCTCCCGGCGTCGGACGGCCAGTGCCAGGCCATTTCCGAGACGAACTGCACGCCGGGGATCAGCGCCATGTGGCTCAGCTTGGTCAGCGGGATGAGGATGAAGACGAGGTTGGCGCTCAGCACGTGCAGCAGCATGGTGGCTTCGTAAGGGAAGGGGTTCAGCGCCGGGTGCATGGCCAGAAACCCCGAGGCGAAGGGCA
>JAQAZP010000128.1:0-5577 GCA_032127265.1 Acidobacteriota bacterium | reverse complement strand
ACCTGCCCAGCGACACCGAGCCGCCGCTGGTGGAGAAGTTCGCCTTCGACTCCATGCCGGTGGTCTCGGTGGCCCTCTACGGCGAGGGGTCGATCCGCGAGCTCACCGAGTTCGCCAAGGACAACATCAAGACCCGCCTGCAGACCATCCGCGGCGTGGGCCGGGTGAACCTCATCGGCAACCGCGAGCGCGAGGTGCGGATCTGGCTCGACGCCGACCTGCTCAAGGCTTACGGCCTCACCGTGTCCGAGGTGGAGCAGGTGCTGCTCACCGAGAACGTGGAAATTCCCGGCGGCCGCATCGAGCAGGGGTCGAGCGAGCTGGTGGTCAAGACCCTGGGTCAGCTGGAGAGCGTCGAGGCCTTCGAGGACCTGGTGCTGGCCTACCGCAAGGGGGCCCCGGTGCGCCTGCGCGACATCGGCTATGCCGAGGACGGCCAGGAAGACGAGCGTTCGCTGGCCAAGTGGAACGACCGGCGGGCAGTGGCCCTGGAGTGCATGAAGCAGTCGGGGACCAACACCGTGCGGGTGGCCGAGGCGATCAAGACCGCGGTGGCCGAGCTGCAGCAGGAACTGCCCGAGGGGCTGGAGATGGCGGTGGTGATGGACAACTCCTTCTTCGTCACCAAGTCCATCGCCGAAGTGAAGAAAAACCTCGCCGAGGGCGCCTTTTTCGCCGCGCTGGTGATCTTCTTCTTCCTGCGCAACCTGCGGGCGACGATCATCGCTACCCTGGCCATCCCCATCTCGGTGATCGCCTCCTTCTCCTTCATGAACTACCTCGGCTTCACCATCAACAACCTGACCATGCTCGGGCTGACCATCTCGGTGGGCATGCTGGTGGATGACGCCATCGTGGTGATGGAAAACATCTACCGGCACATGGAGATGGGCAAATCCCGCGTCCAGGCGGCCCGCGAGGGGACGGCCGAGATCGGCCTGGCCGTCTTCGCCACCACCCTCTCCATCGTCGCCGTCTTCGTCCCGGTGGCCTTCATGACCGGGATGGTGGGGCAGTTCTTCTACGAGTTCGGGCTCACCGTGGCCTTTGCCGTGCTGATCTCGCTGCTGATCAGCTTCACGCTGACCCCGATGCTCTGCTCCCGCTTCCTCAGGATACTGGACTGGCGCGTGATGCGTCTGGGCACCCTGTTCCACGGCGTGGAGAAGCTGATCGTCTGGGCCACAAACTTCTACGGGAGGTTGCTCGGCTTCTGCCTCCGCCAGCGTGCGCTGACCGTTGCGGTGGCCACGGTGATCTTCTTCAGCTCGCTGTTCCTAGCCTCCCAGATCCCCAGTGAGTTCACTCCCCAGGAGGATGAAGGTGAATTCACCGTCTTTGTCGAGCTGCCCGAGGGGGCCTCGCTGCGCGAGACCCTGCGCCAGACCGAGATGGTGGAGGAGGAGATCCGCGCCACCGGCTGGGTCACCGACATCTACACCACCATCGGCAAGGGTGAGCGGCAGAAGCAGAACGGGGCCGAGCTGCTGGTCAAGCTGTTACCGGCGGAGGAACGCTCGTTCAACCAGGTGGCGGCGATGAACGAGCTGCGCACGAGGCTGCGCAAGTTCTCCGGGCGGTTGAAGACCAGCGTGGTCGAGGCCCAGCGGCTGAGCAGCGGCGGCTGGGCGCCGCAGATCTTCCAGTACTCGATCCAGGGCCCGTCGCTGGAGATACTGGAGCAGCTGGCCAACGAGTATCTGACCCGCATGCGGGCCAACGGAAACTTCGTCGACATCGACACCACCTTCGCGACCGGCAAGCCGCAGGTCTCGGTGACCATCGACCGGGACAAGGCCGCCGACCTGGGGGTCAGCACCATCGGCATCGCCTCCACCATCGGTTCGCTGATCGGCGGCCGCGAGGCGGGCAGTTTCAAGGAGTCGGGCAACGACTACGCGGTGCGCATCCGCCTGCAGCAGGCCGACCGGCTGAACGCCCGCGACATCGGCCGCCTGGAAGTGCGGGCCAACGACGGCCGGCTGGTGGAGTTGAACAACGTGGTGACCACCACCCGCGAGACCGGCCCGGTGGAGATCAACCGGCTCAGCCGCCGGCGCCAGGTGATGGTGCTGGCCAACGTCACCGAGGACCTGCCCCTGGGCGAGGCGCTGAAGCTGGTGGAAAGCTGGAACGCGGAGATCAGGATGCCCGAAGGCTACACCACCAAGGTGGTGGGCATGGCCGAGATCATGGTCGAGAGCTTCACCTCGATGAACATCGCCCTGCTGCTGGCCGTACTGCTGATCTACATGACCCTGGCCAGCCAGTACGAGAGCTACATCCACCCGCTGACCATCATGCTCTCCCTGCCGCTGTCGGTGGTGGGGGCAATGGGCGCGCTCTACTTCTCCGGCCTGACGATGAACATCTTCTCCATGATCGGGATCATCATGCTCATGGGACTGGTGACCAAGAACGCCATCCTGCTGGTGGACTTCACCAACCAGTGCCGGCGGGAAGGGCTGGAGCGCGAAGCGGCACTGATGAAGGCCGGTCCGATCCGCTTCCGCCCGATCATGATGACCGCCATCTCCACCATCGCCGCCGCCATCCCGGTGGCCTTCTTCGGCGGCTCCGGCGCCGAGACCCGGGCGCCGATGGCGATCTGCGTCATCGGCGGGATGACCACCTCCACGTTCCTGACCCTGGTGGTGATCCCGGTGGTCTACTCGCTGCTCGACGGCTTCTTCACCAGCAGGCCCTTCCGCTGGCTGGGAGGCAAGATCTTCAGCTCGGAGAACGGCACCACGGCCACTTGAAGCAGACACTAATAGTGTAATGAATACCTGACGGCCCGGCGGCCCCTGCCGGGCCGTTTTTTTGCCAGAAAAGCCAGCGATTCTTGACTCGCCCGGTAGGCAAACCTAATATTACATTAATATAAATTGAGCATCCGAATGGGAAACACCCCGTTCCCATCCACTTGGATTTCGTTTCTTACCAGGAAACATATCGAAATTCCATTCCGTCCAGTCTTCCCTGACTAGTGGTTCCACATGGAGGATCCTGATGAAAACACGCACCGCCGGCTTCTGCTGTATCGCCATTCTGGTCCTCGGTTTCCTTAATCCCCTGCCTGTGGAAGCGCGTTTGTTTCTTACAAGATTGGATTACGCAGGGGGTAGTGACCCATACCTGGTCTTCACCTGTGACCTCGACAGTGACGGCCACCAGGGTCAGACCCGCCGTTTCCACTACATCGTCGATGTCACCCTGGCCGGGGGGCAGCACCACACCTCCTGGCGTCAGGTGTGGCAAAACGTCCAGGCTGGAGCGGTCTATACCAGGCAGTGGTCACAGACCATTCCCGCCCTGCCCACCCTCGAGGGACTGAACCGGTTCGAATTGACCGCCACGGATGTTACGCCGCCGCCGTACAACCTGCCGCCCTATCCGCCGGCCGGGGATACGGATGTGGACAACTGCACCATAACCGGGGTGGCGCCGTAGATGTAGCTCATAAAAGCCCCAGGGCCGCCGGCAGGTCGTCGCCCACCATCCAGACAGTAGACCGGTCCCTGTCCGGCGGCTCGAAGACCTGGTGGTGTTGGTCAGCACACGGAGGGAGATCCCTCCCTGGCGCAAGGACTGAACCGCCTGCTGCGTCCCGGGGACCGAATCATTGCCGACATAGAGCGTCCCATCGAGGTCGATGAGAATGGCCTGTGGGAGTAAATCCGTTCCGGGGCGACCCGTCATCACTTCTCCCTTCCAATCCCGCGGTTGATGATGTCCGGTACCACGGCATCCATGCTGATTACAAACGGCAAATTACCTGTACCACGAAGCCCGGGACGGGCCAAGAACGGGCCTGTGCACCGGCATCGTGCGGGCTCGGCATTTCACTTTCGTAATTGAGCTGGACACTTATTGTAACCCCTGTCGGGCAATTGGTTGCCGCATCATGGGAAACCATTCAAGCGTTGCAATAGTTAAAGATATTCTCTGGATCAGCAGGTAGGGTTCTGGCACGACTATTGCCATAAAGAAGGGTGTTCGTAGTGATCAGTGCCGTTATAACAATTTGCCATGTCGTTTTCCAGCGCCGGCGGGCAACGGCCCGATTCACCCGGCACAGGGGAGGGAAATGACACAGCGGGGAGAGATTCATGCAGTTCCTCCAAACCCACAAAGTGACGGCGAGCGTATTCGCACCGGTTCTCATATCAGTGTTATTTCTTGTGACCGGGCCCGTTCATGCGTCCTCGTTCCTGGTCAGCTGGGACCCTCCATCCTCTGCTCCTCCCGGGACCCTCGACTACTATGTCTATGTCTCCACCGTTCCCGGTTCGTTCGACGAGGACAACCGCTACTTCATCGACGATGGAGAAAGCGTGGTGATCGACGTTCCCTGCGAGGCTGAGACCACCTACTACTTCGCCGTTCAGTCAGTTGATGCCAGCGGAAACAGCAGCACTCTGGCCTCGCCGCGGCAGCCCCGTCTCGCCGCCGGGCCGGGGCCCGGTTGGTCCAACTCGGACACGGCCCGGGTGTACGACTTCAACGACCTGGCTCCCGAGTTGTGCAGCTTCGCCGCTTTCGAGCACGCGGAAGGGACACGGGGCCTGCAACTGGCTTGCGGTGACGTGCTGGGGCAGGGCAACGACCAGATCGTGATCGCCGCAGGACCTGGTTATTATGGACCGGAGATCAGGATTTTCCATGCCGACGGCAGCCTGGTGGAGAATGGCACGCTCCGGGCTTTTTCCTACAATACATTCGGGGCATCGATCTGTTGCGGCGACCTGAACGGTGACGGTGTGGACGAAATCATCGTTGGCGCCGGACCGGCTTCCCGGTATCAGTCCGGGGTGAGAGTGTTCAGCTACCAGAGCGGAAACTTCAACGCGGTCAGCGAGCTCGACTTTCTGGCCTTCCCCGAGGACCAGGGCTACGGAGTCAATGTGGCCTGCGGCGACCTGGACGGGGACGGGAGGGACGAGATCATCGCCGGCTGCGGCCCCGGACCAATGCTCTGTGCGCGGGTCCGTGTGTTCCGCCTGGAGGGCGGCACCATCAAACCCGGGCCGGATCTGGATTTTGTGGCCTATCGTCCCAATACCCGGGGAGTCAACGTGGCCAGCGGCGACGTGGACGGCGATGGATACGACGAGATCATCACCGGCCCGGGTCCAGCACTTAACTGTGATTCCGACGTGCGGATTTTCGATGTGGACGGCAGCACAACCCCGCTGGCCGGACCGACGTTCCAGGCTTATCCCATGCCCCATTACGGCGTCAACGTGGCCGCCGCGGACGTGGACAATGACTGCTTCGAAGAGGTACTCACCGCACCCGGCCCCAGCCCCAACTACCCCGGGGTGATCCGCTGGTTCAGCCTCGCCGGCGGCAGCGCCGTCTGCCGCGGACAGCTCGATGCCTTTGCCGACACCACCGACAATGCCTTCGGCGCCAACCTGGCCGTTGGTCAGCTCTATACCCGGTAGAATCCCTTTCACCGTTCTCGGGCGGCATCCCTCAGGGATGCCGCCCCGCCGCGCCCGTGTGACTTTTCCGCACCGCCACCGGTCCGCTCAGGTGAGCGTACACTGGCAACAGACCTCCATCGAAAGG
>JAQAZP010000127.1:0-15855 GCA_032127265.1 Acidobacteriota bacterium | reverse complement strand
CTCGCGGCCAGGTCTTCACCGGCGGTCCCGGTGTTCACGTCGCTGTCGATGAACAGGACCTTGCCGTCGGCGCCGATGTAGATCGTCTGCCGGGCGGCATAGAGGCCCATGCCCCGGAGGACACCGTAGGCCCGGGCCACGTCCTTGCCCGGATCGCTGAGGATCGGGTAGTCCAGTTCGAGGCTCTCGGCGAATTTTTTGTTGGTTTCGGCATTGTCGATGCTGGCGGCAAAGTAGGCCACGTCGAACTTCCGGATGCTGTCGCCGCTCTCACGGAGCGACCGGCACTCGGACGTTCACCCGCCGGTGAAGGCCTTGGGGAACCAGGCGATGACCACCGCCTGCTTCCCGGCAAAGTCTTCCAGCCGGTAGGTCTTCCCGTCCGATCCGGGCAGGCTGAAGGATGGCGCCGCAGCGCCGATTTCCAGATTTTTGCTCATCGAGGTCTCTTCCTCCGTGGAGTAACTGCAGTTCGAGACGCCCAGCGCCGCCACCGCCACAATGATGATGGCAACCATTCCGTAACGCTTCATCGGTCTACCTCCTTTTCGGCAACATAGCCGGCGATGTGGCCGACATCGATGCGGAACGGCCCGTCCTGCTTGTCGGCAATCAGGAAACCGAGCTGGCGGACCTGTCCCGGGTCAAGCGGCGGCGTGTCCGGGACCAGCCGGCCGCGCCAGGTGGGCTGGAAAGCGGAGAAGGGCAACCGTACCGTCACCCATTCGCCGGCCCGGGTTTCAAAGGGGGACTGCCAGGAAATGCCGTCGAAGCGGTCGTCGGTGCGCAGCCGGAAGCTGTAGCGCTGGCCGTCCCCGCGCACCCGGAGCAGCACTCCGTCCAGCCCCTCGAGGCCGAAATCGGTCGGCACCGTGCGCACCGAGGCAAAGCCGCCGTTGTTCTCCAGCGAGACGGTTCCGCGAAAGACCCCCTCCCCGCCGCCATCGTCGAGGAACTCGCTCCGTGACAGGCCGCCCATCACGCCGTCGTTGATCACCCGCCACTCGCCGCGTTCGCCCCCGGCACTGAAATCGATGACAACCTGTTCCCGCATCTCCATCCCGCCTTCCCCGGAAGCCTGCCCGGCCACCGTCAGCGACAGCAGCACGACAAGCCCGCCCCGCTGGAAAACCTCGAACTGCCTGCTGTTGAGTATTCGGTTCATGATCATGCCCCTTTTCCGTGGGCCACCGCAAGCTCACCAGCCCACGGAGCCCGGCTGACCCTTGAACGGCCCCTTGAGGTTGCTGGTGATCCACCCGCCGTAAAAGACGCCGGGCTGCGGCCGCACCACTTCGCCGTCGACCAAGCAGGCGCCCATCAACTCCGCGTAAAAGGCCACGCAGCCCCTGATGGCGCTGAACGCCTCGTGGGGTGTCCCGTAGCGCCACGCCGCCCGGGGGGCGGTTCTCCCGCCCGCACAGACGTCGAGGTAATCGGCCGACCCCTTCCACTCGCAATAGGACGACCCGCCGGCCGCGCTGAGCAGCGACATGCGGATGTCGTCCGGCGGGATGTAATAGACAGGCGGGTGGCTGGTCTCCAGCACCCGCATGGCCCGGCTTGTATCGGCGACCACCTCGTTGTTGAATATCACCCTGATGTGCCCTGCGAACGGCTCCACCCGCGGTGGCCGGGGGTAATCCCACACCGATTCGATGAGCGAGGCCCGCTGCTGTTTCTTTCTCTTACCCGTTGTTATGTTCATGGCATCATCCTGTCCCGTTCGTCAGTTTGCTGTTTGAGCTGCCGCAGCGCTCCCATGCCGCCGTCCACCGCAGCACCTGGCCGGTCATCCAGCCGTTCTCCTCGTCGAGCAGGCCGCAGGCCCAACGGGCGATGTCTTCCGGCCGGCCCTCCCGATTGAGAACTTATTAATTGTATTATATTTGTCTAGTTTTTGTCAAGTATTATCCAAACAACGCTACAAAGAAATGAAATCGATGGGGATGGGAGTACGGCCGGTTCGGCCGGTTCAGCTGTTGGTCACGCGGAAGAGCTGGACGCTGAACAGGGAGCGGTGGTCGGTCCAGATCTCCACCCGTTCGAACCCGGCTTCGCCGGCCAGGGCTGCAAACTCATCGGGGGTGTACTTGTGCGAGTTCTCGGTGTGAACGGTCTCCCCCTCTTCGAAAGAGATGGGCACGCCGTCAATGGTGAACGACTGGCGGCGCCGGCTGCGCAGGTGCATCTCGATGCGGCCGTCGGTCTCGTTGTAGAAGGCGAGGTGCTCGAAGTCGTCGATTTCGAGATCGGCGCCCAGCTCGCGCCGGATACGGTGGAGCAGGTTGAGGTTGAACTCGGCCGTGACCCCGGCGCTGTCGTCGTAGGCCGCTTCGAGAACGGTCTTGTCCTTCTTCAGGTCGACACCGATGAGCAGGTGGCCGGGCGGACGGCAGATTCCGGCGACGCTGGCCATCAGCCCGACACTCTCCCGGTGGGTGAAGTTGCCGATGGTGGATCCGGGGAAGTAGACCAGGCGGCTGCGCGCCGGCCGCGGCGGGTCGGGGATCTCGAACTCGCCGAAAAAGTCGGCGTGGACCGGCTGCACGGTGATCTGGGGGTAGAGCCGACCGAGCTCGGCCGCGGTCAGTTGCAGCATCTCGCCGGAGATATCCACCGGCACGTAAGAGACCGGCAGGTCGAGGTGCTTGAGCAGCAGCCGGGTCTTCAGGCCGCTGCCGCTGCCCAGCTCGATGACCTGGACCCGGGGCCCGATCAGCCCGGCCATCTCCGGGCAATGGCGCCGCATGATGGTCAGTTCGGTCCTGGTGGGATAGTACTCCGGCAGGTCGCAGATCTGTTCGAAGAGCACCGCCCCCCGCTCGTCGTAGAAGTATTTCGGCGAGATCCGTTTCGGTGTGGCGATCAGGCCGGCGATCACGTCCTCGCGGAAGCCTGGAGCAGGCTGGTCGGGGCTCCCGCTGTCCCGGGCGTTCACCTCCATCACTCGTCCCTTGCCAGGCGGATGCCGCTGAACTGCCAGCGGGCATCGGGGTGGAAGAAATTGCGGTAGGTCGGCCTGATGTGGCCCGCCGGCGTGGCACAGGATCCGCCGCGGAGCACGAACTGGCTGCACATGAACTTGCCGTTGTATTCCCCCACCGCCCCCTCGGCGGGTGTAAATCCGGGGTAGGGGCGGTACGGGCTCTGGGTCCACTCCCAGAGGTCGCCGTAAGCCTGGCGCACCGGGGCCGAACCGGCCGGTTCGCAGCGCGCGGGGTGGAAGAGGCCGCTGCCGGCGAAATGGCCCTCGAGGGGCAGGTCGCCACAGGCCACCTCCCATTCGGCCTCGCCGGGAAGCCGCGCCCCGGCCCAGCGGGCGAAGGCATCGGCTTCGAAAAAGCTGACGTGGCACACCGGCTCCGCCGCCTCCACCTGGCGCGGACCATTGAGCGTAAACAGTTGCCAGTGGTCATTCTCGGCCGTCCAGTAGAGCGGCGCCGCCCAGCCCCGCTCACGGACCACGGCCCAGCCCTCGTCGAGCCACAGCTCGGGCCGCCGGTACCCGCCGTCGTCGATGAATCCCATGTACTCGCCGCAGGTCACCAGCCGGTCGGCGATGCCGAAGGCAGCGACGAAACGCGTGTGCCGCGGCGACTCGTTGTCGAAGGCGAACCCATCACCCTTGTGGCCGATCTGCTGCAGGCCCTCGGCAACCGACAACCATCCCGCAGGACCGGGCGCCGTTGCCGGTCCCCCCGGAGCCGCCGCCTCACCGTAAACCGGTTGCAGCGGGTTGAGCGACAGCAGGTGCTTGATGTCGGTGAGGATCAGTTCCTGGTGCTGTTGCTCGTGGTTCAGGCCGAGGGTGAAGAGGAAGCTCAACCGGTGGTCCGCTTCCACAGCCGGCCCGGCGAGCAGGTCGAGCATCCGCCGGTCCACGTGCTCGCGGTAGCGGCGCACCTCATTCAGTGTGGGCCGGGTCATCAGGCCGCGCTCGGGCCGGGCCACCCGGTCACCCACCGCGTTGTAATAGGAGTTGAAGAGGTAGGAGTAGCGCGGATGAAAATGATCGTACCCCGGCAGGTGGTGCCGGAGGATGAACTCCTCGAAGAACCAGCTGGTGTGCGCCAGGTGCCACTTGGCCGGGCTGGCCGTGGTCATCGACTGGGGCACGTGGTCTTCCACGGCCAGGGGATCGCAAAGCCCCATGGTGGCCTGGCGCACCTCGCGATACCTGGCGGCATGGTCACTGCCGCTCATCCGTTTCCTCCCTGCGCAGATCGCCGCTTCAGGCGAATCATATATCTACTGCCTATTTGGAAAAGGGTATCAGAGTTCCGGGGATTTCAAAAACGGCCGGCCACTGTCGAGATTCAGGGCCGGAATTCAGCCACATCCTGGAATCGGCTGACGAGGCCGTATGTTTCCACATCCACCGCGATCACTGCCGTTGCCGGCTCGGCGAGGAAGTTTTCGAGCGTGGGGTGCTGCCGCAGGTGAAGGTGGGCCAACCGGTCACGTTCGGCGCCCTCGACAACCCGACATGTGCCGGCGGCTGAGACGGCGACCCCCTCCGCGAAATCGGCCGGCAGGTTTCGCCTGTTGTCGATGAGCACCGACACCCGGCCGTCGGTCTCCAGGTTGGTGAACTTCCTCGTGTTCCGGCTGGTGACAAAGACCAGTTGCCCGAGGTCCGCCGTGGCGGTGAAGAACACCAGGCTGGTGTGGGGATGCGCGCTGCCGCCCGTGGCCAGCACCGCGAGTTTTTGCGACCGGAACAGGTCGTGCAGCGTTTCTCTCGATTCGGTGTCGCTGGTCATCGGGATCGCTCTCCGGCAGCAGCGGAACCACCGGCTGCCGCGTGCGACGTCTTCTCAAAATCGACCGGGTCGTAGCCCTGGTTCCGCAGAATGGCATACACTTCAGCCCACTGCTCCGGGCTCAGCGCCGTGGATCGGGCCAGGACCCATCCGTACCGGCGGTCGGGGTGCCCAACCACCGCGTATTCGTATTCCGAACCGAGACCCAGAACCCAGTAGTCGCCCCAAAAGAGCTGGAGCCCAAAGAGGCTGACAAAGCTGACCTGCAGTTTCGCCCCGGTGGCACTGTCCACCACCCGGGCCACGCCTGCCGCCTCCATCATGCTGCCGTCGGCCCGGCGGCAGCGATTCACCACCCCGATCCGCCCGTCCTCCCGCAGGGTGTATTCGGCGGTGGTCCCGCCGGCACACTTGCGCTGGAAGCGGTTGGGGATCTTTGCCATCTCGTACCACAGCCCGGCGTAGCGCTCCAGGTCCACCGAGGCCACGGTCTGCGGGGCCGAACCTCCGGACGCGTCATCCGCCGAACAACCTGTACCGGCGGAACATACCGCCAGGCCGAAAAAGATCAAGCAGATTTCCAGGATTATGCTCACTGGCGATTCCTCCCCCGTCCTTGACCGGTGAGCGGGAAAGCCGGACACCGGAGCAACTGTTAAACAAATGATTGACAAATATTATAGATTAACTATACACTTTCCAGGGCGATAATTTCAAGGGCTGATTTGCCAGTTGGAGAACGGGTCATGGAACAGCAGAAAATGAGTGCCGCGACAGAGACCCGGGCCACGGTACTGGTGACCGGAGCGACCGGGTATATCGGCGGGCGGCTGGTCCCCCGCCTGCTCGAGGCCGGGTACGGCGTCCACTGCCTGGTGCGTGACCCGCGGAAAGTGGACCACCGGCCGTGGGCCGGCCACCCCGGGATCACGATACTGGCCGGCGACGCCGGCAACGCCGAGGACGTGCGCCGGGCCGCTGCGGGATGCAGCGCCGCGTACTACCTGGTCCACTCCATGGTGGCGGCAGGTTCCGACTACGCCGACACCGACCGGCGGCTGGCCCGCATCTTTGCCGCGGCAATGGCCGATGCGGGCGTGGGCCGGATCGTCTACCTTGCCGGCCTCGGGGACAGCGACTCCGGCCTCAGCGAGCACCTCTCCTCCCGCCGGGAAGTGGAGTCGGACCTGCGCACCGGCCCGGTGCCGGTGACCGTGCTGCGGGCGGCGATGATCATCGGTTCGGGGTCCGGGTCGTTCGAGATCCTGCGCTACCTGGTGGAGCGGCTGCCGGTGATGGTGACCCCCCGCTGGGTCAGCACCATGAGCCAGCCCATCGCGGTGCGCAATGTCCTGCACTACCTGGTGGCCTGCCTCGAGGTGCCCGAGGCTGCCGGGAAAACCCTGGACATCGGCGGGCCGGACGTCATGACCTACCGTGAACTGATGCAGGAGATGGCCGCCGCCATGGGTATCAGGCACCGGCTGATTATCCCGGTGCCGGTGCTCACGCCGAGGCTCAGTGCGCTCTGGATCCACCTGGTCACCCCGGTGCCCTCCAGCCTGGCTCTACCGCTGGCCGACGGGCTGCGCAATCCCATGATCTGCCGGGATGACAAGGCTGCCCGGCTGATGCCGCAGCGGCTGCTCGGCGCCCGGGAGTCGATGGAGGCGGCGCTGGGCCGGGTGGACTCCCAGGCCGTGGAGACCTGCTGGTCCGACGCCGGGGTGATGCCCGGCGACCCCGATTGGGCCGGGGGCAAGGTCTTCACCGACCGGCGCGAGGTCACCGTGAACGCTCCGCCGGCAGCGGTGTTCCAGGTGGTCAGCGCCATCGGCGGCGAACACGGCTACCCGGCGGCCAACACGCTGTGGCGGCTGCGCGGGATCCTCGACCGCCTGGTGGGCGGTCCGGGGCTGCGCCGCGGCCGGCGACACCCGGACAAGGTGGCGTACGGCGACGCGGTGGACTTCTGGCGGGTGACCGGCGTGGAGCAGGACCGGCGGCTGGAACTGCGCGCGGAGATGAAGCTGCCCGGCGAGGCCACGCTGAGCTTCGAGATCGACCCGGCCGGGGACGGCGGAGCAAACCGGCTGGCCCAGGTGGCGCGGTTCAAGCCGCGGGGCCTCTTGGGCCTGCTCTACTGGTATGCCGTGCTGCCCTTCCACGGCATCGTCTTCAGCCGGATGCTCCACCGGCTGGCCGGGGCGGCGGAAAAGCTGTGGGCCTCGGGGCAAGCCCAGGGGGACAGCGGGATTCCCGCCGGTGAAGGGGGGATGGTATGACTCGCGCCGACGTCATCGTGGTGGGCGGCGGGATCGCCGGGCTGACCGCCGCAGGTGTCCTGCGCCGCGGCGGCCTGCTCCCGGTGGTGCTGGACAAGGGCCGCGGCCCGGGCGGCCGTCTGGCCACCCTGGACGTTGAGGCGGCCGGCGGGGGCACTGCCGTGTTCGACTACGGCGCACAGCAGATCAGCGCCCGGGGGACGGAGTTCCGGCGGCAGATGGCACGGTGGATCGATGCGGGTATTGCCGCGGAGTGGTGCCGTTGGCTGCCCGCCCCCGGGGAACCCGAAACCGATGACCGGACGCCCCGCTACCGGGGAACCGCCGGTGTGCGCAGCCTGGCCCTGGACCTGGCCCGCGGGATCGACATCCACTTGAGGACCCGGGTGGCCAGGGTGACCCCCACGGGCGGCGGGTGGATCGCGGAAACCGGTGACGGGCGGCTCTTCGAGGCGCCGGCTCTGCTGGTCACCGCCCCGGTGCCCCAGGCGCTGGACCTGTTCGACGGCTCCGGGGTCAGCCTCTCTCCGGCGCACGGGGACCTCCTGCGCGGCATCACCTACGAGCCGTGTATCGCGGTGCTGACCGTTGCCGATGACCGGCACACCATACCCGATCCCGGCGCCGTCCGCCTTCCGGGCGAGCCGCTGATCTGGGCCGCCAACAACCGGGTCAAGGGCATCTCGCCCGACGCCAACGCGGTGACCCTCCACGCCGGGCCCCGCACCAGCGAGCGGCTCTGGCCGGACAGCGACCAGGACGTGGCCCGGGTCCTGCTGGCCGCGGCCGAACCCTGGATCGGCGCCGGCCCGGAGCTGGTGACCGTTCACCGCTGGCGCTACAGCCGGCCGGTCTCCACCCCCGACATCCCCTTTGCCGTGCTCGGGACCGAGCCCCCGCTGGCCCTGGCCGGCGACGGCTTCGGCGGCCCGCGCGTGGAAGGCGCCTGGACCTCCGGCCTCAGCGCCGGCAGCTGGCTGGCAACACAGCTGGGCCTGCCGGCCCCACAGCTTTCGAAAACCACGCCGCAGGCGCTGACCGCCCCCGGCCCGGAGGAATACCGATGACCCCCGTGACGCTTGCACTGGCGGGCTGGGCCGGCATGGCGCTGGTGATGCTCGCCCTCTACCTCGTATCCCGGCGCACCGGCAATGCCGGCATCGTCGACGTGGGCTGGGCCGCCGGGGTGGGCGCCCTGGCCCTGCTCTATGCCGCCCTGGGCAGCGGGGACCCGGCCCGCCGGGGGCTGCTGGCCGTTCTGGCCGGCGGGTGGGGCCTGCGTCTGGCCTGGTACCTGCTGACCGACCGCTTCATCGGCCGCCCCGAGGACGGACGCTACTCGATGCTGCGCTCCCAGTGGGGCGACAATGCCGAGAGGAACCTGGCCCTGTTCTTCCAGGTCCAGGCTTTCTGGGCGGTGCTCTTCTCCATCCCATTCCTGCCGGTGGTCTTCTCCCGGGCCTACTTCTCCTGGCTCGACATCGCCGGCGCCGTGGTCTGGGCCGTGGCCGTGGGGGGCGAATGGACCGCCGACCGCCAGCTGGCCCGCTTTCGCCAGGACCCGTCCAGCGCCGGCCGCACCTGCCGGGTGGGGCTCTGGCGCTACAGCCGCCACCCCAACTATTTCTTCGAGTGGATCCACTGGTTCGCCTATCCCCTGCTGGCCTTCGGGGCGCCCTGGTGGTGGGTCTGCCTGGCCGGGCCGGTAGTGATGCTGGTCTTCCTGCTGCAGATCACCGGCATCCCCTACACCGAGAAACGGGCACTGGAGTCCCGCGGCGACGACTACCGCGACTACCAGCGCACCACCAGCGCCTTCATCCCCTGGTTCCCCAAGGAGGAGAAACGGTGAACATCGCCATCGATCTCATGGAACGGGGCCTGCTGCCCGACGTGCTGGTCCGCAACGGCATCCGCCGGCTCTGCCGCCTGCGCCTGCGCGACGAGGAGCAGGGGTCGCCCGGAGCGAACCGCGCGGCAAAGGAGGCCTTTGTGGAGGCCCTGCGCAGCGAGCCGGTGGCGGTGCACACCGACGCGGCCAACGAGCAGCACTACGAGGTGCCGGCCGAATTCTTCCGTCTCTCCCTGGGCCCGCGGCTGAAGTACAGTTGCTGCTGGTGGCCCGAGGGCGTGGACACCCTGGCCGCGGCCGAGGAGTCCTCTCTCGAGCAGGTCTGCCGCCGGGCAGAACTGGCCGACGGCATGGCGATTCTCGAGCTGGGGTGCGGCTGGGGCTCGCTTTCACTCTGGATGGCTGAACACTACCCGAAGAGCCGGATCCTTTCGGTCTCCAACTCCGCCACACAGCGGGCCTTCATCGAGGCCCGCCGGGACGAGCTCGGGCTGACCAACCTCGAAGTGCTCACCGCCGACGTCACCGGCCTGGAGCTGGAGCGGACCTTTGACCGCGCGGTTTCCATCGAGATGTTCGAGCACATGCGGAATTACCAGACCCTGATGGGCCGCGTCGCCTCCTGGTTGAAACCGGGCGGCAAGCTCTTCATCCACGTCTTCACCCACCGCGAGTTCGCCTACCGCTTCGAAACCGAGGGTGAGGACAACTGGATGGGCCGCTATTTCTTCACCGGCGGGCTGATGCCGTCGGACGATCTGCTGCTGCAGTTCCAGGACCACCTGGCCATCGAGGACCAGTGGCGGCTCAGCGGTGTGCACTACCAGAAGACGGCCGAAGCCTGGCTCGAGGCCATGGACCGCAACCGGGCGGACATCATGCCGGTGTTCGAGGAGGCCTACGGGGGTGAGGCAAAGCGCTGGTTCCAGCGCTGGCGGGTGTTCTACATGGCCTGCGCCGAGCTGTGGGGCTTTAGAGACGGGTCGGAATGGGGTGTGTGCCACTACCGTTTCATCAAACGGTAGCGGCCTTCCGCAAGCGGGCCGCCAGGCTCACCGTCAGGGGCAGGGCCAATGCCCAGGCAATCCCGATCATCACCAGCGAGAGAAGTCGTGGTTCGCCGAGGGTCACCGCATCGAGAGCGGCCCCGGCGGCATAGGCCGACGGGCCGCTCACAGCCCCCAGCAGGGCCGACACCAGCGGCCGGCCTTCCAGCCAGCGCAGCGACGTGCCCAGCGCGGTGCCGAGGTTGACCCACAGCGCCACCATCCAGGGCGTGCTCCATGGCCCGGGGTAGAGCGTGCTCCGCACCGGGTCGATGGAGCCGGCAACGGCCAGCAGCGTGTCCACCGCGAACCCGGTGGCCAGCATGATGCCGGCGAGCATGATCTCGGGCCGGCGAGGCTTGACCAGCGCCAGGTGGACCAGGAAGAAGACCAGGATGGTGACCGGCCCGAGCCAGTAGTACCCGGCGGCGGCGGCCATGACACAGACGAACCAGCCGGCGTTGACCGTCAACACGTTGACCAGGGTTTTGATCACAGGTGTTCCTCCACCGGGCCACCCGCCGGTAAGGGCGGCGCCACCGTCACTTCACGGAACAGCGGCTTGGCAAAGACCGCCTGCACGTCGCCGATGTAACGCTCGGCAAAGGCGCCCTCGCAGTAGGCCAGGTAGAACTCCCACATGCGCAGGAACCGTTCCGGGTAACCGAGGGCTTCGACCCGGTCCCGGTTATCCAGAAACCTCACCCGCCACTGGCGGAGGGTCTCGGCATAGTGCGGGGTGATGTCCTCCAGGTGCACCAGCCCCAGGTCGGTGGTGCGGGTGGCGGCGGCGCACATCACGGTGGGCGACACCAGGCACGAGCCGGGGAAGATGTAGCGCTTGATGAAGTCGACACTTTTCACCTGGCCGGCGTGGAAGCGGTCGGCGATGGTGATCGCCTGCAGGGCCAGCAGCCCGTCCGGCTTCAAGAGCTCGCCGCAGCGCTCGAAGAAGAGGTCGAGGTGGTCGTGGCCCACCGCCTCGATCATCTCGATGGAGACCAGCCGGTCATACTGGCCGCGCAGGTCGCGGTAATCCTCGGTCAGCAGCTCCACCCGGTCCTCCAGACCGGCGGCGCGCACCCGCTCCACGGCCAGTCGGTGCTGCTCGCGGGAGATGGTGGTGGTGGTGACCCGGCAGCCGTAGGTGCCGGCGGCATGGAGCGCGAAGCCGCCCCACCCGGTGCCGATCTCCAGCACGTGGTGCGTCTCGTCCAGCCCCAGCTTGCGGCAGAGCCGGTCATACTTGGCGGTGGACGCCTCGGCCAGGGTCATCCCCGGCCGCTCGAACACCGCCGAGGAGTAAGTCATGGTCTCGTCGAGCCACAGGCTGTAAAAGTCGTTGCCCAGGTCGTAGTGCTCGGCGATGTTTTGCCGGCTGCCGCTGCGGGTGTTGCGGCGGCCGCGGTGGTAGAGCTTGTCCAGCAGTCCGGTGACCCGGAACCAGCCGCTGTCCATGTCCTCCATCAGGCTGAGGTTGCGCACCAGCACCCGGATGACGCCGGGCAGGTCATCGGTATCCCAGTGGCCGTCCATGAAAGACTCAGCCGCGCCAAGCGTTCCCCGCAACAACAGGGCGGTGTAAAGCCGCGGGTCGTGCACGGTGACCTCGGGGTGCGGTTCAGCCGCCGAAGGGGTCCCCAGAACCCGGCGTCCCGCGGCATCGGCCACGGTGAGCCCGCCCCAGGCCGCCTGGCCCAGGCGGTCCATCAGTTGTGTTCTGGCCCAGCGCTGAAAGCGCGTGGCACGTCCCGGCCGGACGGCGGGTCCGGCCAGGGAGATCTCATTGCTGTTCATGATTCCTCCTTTGCCGCGGCCCGGCGTTTTGCCGGGTGGGTGTAAAAGGGCAAGCGCCGCAGCCAGAGGCGCAGCGCCTGCCAGTAGATGGCCGCCACCACCTTCACGGTCAGCAGCGGGAAGCGGATGATGACCCGTCCCATCCGCTTCCGTGTGATCTCGCGTCTCTCCAGGCTCAGCGTGGCGTCGAACATCGCCCGGCCCGCCTCGGTGGAGTGCATGTGGACACCGAGCGTTTCGCCGGGGAGCTGGAAGCGCCAGTCATACTGCTGGTCCATGTCCATGAAGGGCGATACGTGGAACGACTTCTGGAACTGGTGGCGGGTCCAGCCGTCACCGATGCTGTTGGCCGGGTCGGAGGTGTCGAGCACGTAGCAATGACGTTCACGCCAGGGGGTATTTTCGATTTCAGCCGCGATGGCATCGAGACGGCCACCGTTGTCGAAACAGTAGTAGAAGGTCACCGGGTTGAAGCAGTGGCCAAACGTCCGCAGGTGGGTCAGCATCCGCACCGCCCCGTCCGGGCGGCGGCCGATCTGCCCGGCCACCGCGTCCCTCACCGCTTCATCGAGCGGTTGGGCCGGGTCCCCGAGGTAGTCGGCCCGGCGAAAGCTCACCGCGTTGGCCCGCCCGGCGGACCAGAGCGGGTGCTGCCCGAAGACCTGTTCCGTCTCACCCAGGTCGAGATAGGTCATGAACAGCGGGTAGCGGAAGGTGCGCTCCACCGGCGTTTGACGACGGTGCCGGATCCAGCCCTGGTAGATGGCGCTTTCCATGGTCAGAGCCTCTCGCCGAAGTGCCGGCAGACGTCGAGGGCGCTGTTCACACCGTCCTCGTGAAAGCCAAAACCCCAGTAAGCGCCGCAGTAGTGGATGCCGCCGGCGCCGCTGATCTCGTGGTGCCGGCGCTGGGCTGCCGAGCCGGCGGTGGTGAACACCGGGTGGGCGTATTTGAACCGCGCCAGCACGGTGTCCGGGTCGATCTCTTCGTCCCGGTTGAGGGTCACACAGAATTCCACCGGCGCGTCGAGGCCCTGAAGCCGGTTCATCGAGTAGGTGACCGAGGCCAGCTTCCCCGGGGATGCCGGGAGGTGGTAGTTCCAGCTGGCCCGCACCTTGTGCCGGCTGGGCAGCAGCCGCTGGTCGGTGTGCAGCACCACCGAGTTGTCCTGGTAGGGGATGGCGCACAGCACCTCCTGCTCGGTGTCGGTGGGGGCATCGAGCAGGACCAGCGCCTGGTCGCTGTGCACCGCCACCACCGCGTGGTCAAAGGCCTCGGGCCCGCCGTCCGCAGTTCGAATTTCCACACCCTCCGCCGTTCTCCGCAATCCCTGCACCGGTGTGTTCAACCGGATCCGGCCGCGGAACCCGTCCCTGAACGCATCGACATAGCGGTTGGAGCCTCCCCGGACCACCAGCCACTGCGGCTGGCCATGGACCCGGAGAAAACCGTGATTGCCGAGAAAGAGAGCAAAGGTGCGCGCCGGAAATTCGTCGAATGACTTCGGATCAGCTGACCAGAGCGCGGCATAGAGCGGGACCAGGAACTTCTCCCGGAAGAATGTGGAGTAGCGGTTCCGGTCGAGAAACTCGCCCAGGGTCAGGTCGGGCCCCAGGTCGGGAAACCCCTCGGCCGCCCGCTGCAGCCGAAAGATATCGATGAGCATGCCCCAGAAGGGCAGGCTGAACAGGTTGCGCCGCTGGGCGAAGAGCGTACCGGCTGTGGACGGCCGGTATTCGAGACCGCTGGCCGCACACTGCACGCTGAAGCTCATTTCGCTCACCTGCCAGGGGACGTCAAGTTCCCCGAGCAGCTTGATGAAATTTGGATAGGTGGTTTCGTTGAATACGATGAAACCGGTGTCCACCGACCAGTTCCGACCGCCAACCTCGACATCCACCGTGCTGGTGTGCCCGCCCAGCCGGCCGTCGGCCTCGAACAGCGTGATGTCGTTCGACCGCTGCAGCAGCCAGGCCGCGGTGAGCCCCGATATTCCCGATCCGATGACAGCGATGCGCATGGCCATGTTCTCCTGTTCAGCTGCCGGTATCGCCGGAAACCCGGCCCTGCACGAGGTTCGAGTGAAGTACCCTCGCGGGCACCGGCGACAGGTCCCGGACAATACCCAGACAGGACATCAGCCAGAGGCCGTAGTAGGTCAGGTCGATTTCCCACCAGAAAAAACCCTGGCGCGCCGAGGCCGCATAGTGGTGGTGGTTGTTGTGCCAGCCCTCGCCAAAGGTGAGCAGCGCCAGCAACAGGTTGTTGCGGCTGTTGTCCGCAGTGGCGTAACGCCGCCGGCCCACCAGGTGGTCCAGCGAGTTGATGGTGCTGGTGGCATGGAACAGCACCACGGTGGAGATGAAGAACCCCCAGACCAGCAGCTGGGGCCCGCTGGTCCCGGCCGCGGGGGCGAACCGCCGGAGCAGCTCGCCGGCGCCGAAGAGCGCCGCGGCCAGCAGTACCGGCACAAGCACGCTGAAACGGTTGAGGAAGCGCAGTTCCGGATAGGCGGCCAGGTCCTTGACCAGGGCGTGCCGGGTGCGGAATGCCGCCGGTGTGGTGAGCCAGGTCACATGGCTCCAGAGAAACCCCTTCTCCAGGGGTGAGTGGACATCGTCCTCCTTGTCCGCACACTTGTGATGGTGCCGGTGGTGCGCCGCCCACCAGAGCGGCCCGCGCTGGACCGCCGAGGTGCCGAGCACCGCGAACAGAAACTGCCAGAAACGGGAAGTGCGAAACGTGCGGTGGGAGAAATATCGGTGGTAGAAAGCGGTGATGGCGAACATCCTGACCACGTAGAGCGCAGCGGCCACGGCCACCGCGGTCCAGCTCCAGCCGACCCAGATCACTCCGAGGCAGGCCAGGTGCAGGACGAGGAACGGCAATACCCTGAACAAGTCGGGTCGGTCGGTGGTCCGGGCGGTATAGCTCTCGTCCACCGCCTCGTCGTCCACCCAGCGCACCAGGGTCTGCACCAGCCTGTTTCGGCCGATCCGCCCCAGCAATGATCTGTCCGTTTTCCTGCCCACGCTTCCCATCTCCAGTCTGTCGGTGAAAATGGTCGATACGTTTAATCTACAAAAGAAGTGTACTGCGGGAGGAAGACAAATGTCAAGACTTTGTCTATATATTTTTTGAGCTCAAAACGGCAACCTTTTAATCAGTCCAATGAATTCATTAACTTTCTACAATAAAACCAGCGAGATTCAAGATATACATCTTGCCAATGTATATTCAATTATTATATTGACAAATCATAGACGTTATTTTATATTATCAACATGAACAGGGAACGAACATATCCGATAAAGGTGGTCGCACAACGCACCGGCCTGACGCTCCACGCCATCAGGGCCTGGGAAAAACGCTACGGCGCGGTGCGGCCGGCGAGAACCGAGACCAACCGCCGGCGATACTCCGAAGAGGATCTCGAACGGTTGCTGCTGCTGTCCCGCCTGAAACAGGGCGGGTACAACATCGGTGCGGTGGCCGGCCTGAGTACCGACGAGCTGGAGGCCCTGCTCACCGAGAGCAATGCCATCGGCGTCACGTTCGACCACGGTGTGCGCCTCGCCACGGTGGAGCACTCGCCCACCGGCACCCCCGGGCCGCACCTCGAGGCCTGCATCGAAGCCATGGAACGGATGGACAGCGAATCGCTCACCCTGGCCCTGGAGGGGGCGGCCATCGCCCTGACCCAGCCGGTACTTCTGCTCGACGTGGTCCTCCCGCTGCTCCGCCACATCGGCGACAGCTGGCACAGCGGATCGCTTCGCCAGTCCCAGGAGCACCTGGCCACCGCCGCCATCCGCTCCTTTCTCAGCAGCCTGATGCGTGCGGTGGCGGTCTCGCCCCGGGCGCCGAAAGTGGTGGTCACCACGCCGGCCGGGCAGTGGCACGAGGTCAGCGCCCAGGTGGCAGCACTGCTGGCGCTGGCCGACGACTGGCGGGTGGTTTTTCTCGGCGCCAACCTGCCGGCGGAGGAGATTGCCAATGCGGTCATTCAGAGTGATGCCAGGGCCGTGATTCTCAGCATCGTCTACCCGCCTGATGACTCACGGCTGCCCGAGCAACTGGTGACCCTGGACCGGAACCTGCCCGGGGAC
>JAQAZP010000126.1:0-22540 GCA_032127265.1 Acidobacteriota bacterium | reverse complement strand
GATTACTATACCGGAAATGAACAGTTGATATTGTTAAGAATGATGAATAATGGTAAGAACTACTAAGCGGATTCTTCTGCTGGAATTTGTTGTGAGGAAAACCTTTGTGGGCTGGATTGACCTGATATCAGACAGGTTGTTTTCAGCAACGGACAAATTTCGATATCGTTGATACTCCCGATTGGTTCTGCTAAGGTTTCCTGACAAGAGGAATTGAACGTGTCCCCAGCTTCAGCATCACCACATCTCCCAAATCGGTCCATGGCCCGGCGCTTGATCGCCGGCTCGGCCGGGGGGCTGTCCGCCGGCCTGTTGCTTTCACTGCTGGACTGGTGGTTGTTGCTCCATCAGGGCGGCCGGTGGATGGGCGGCGAATCCGTGGCCGCCCTTTGTTATGCCTACCTGCTTCTGGGCCCGGCGGGGGAATGCGCGGGGGTGGGCCTCGCCCTGGCGGCTGCGGCGGGGGAAAGGCTCCTTGCCCGCAACCGTAACGGACGGCTTAGGAAACCCGACCGGTTCGTCCTGATTGCGTGTGCCGTCTGTTTGGTCTTCGGCGCAGTATTTCTGGTCCGTTTCGGCTGGATGCCGCACTGGAAACGCTCCGGGATCGACCCGCCCGGGTCCATGGGGCTCTGGATCACGGCACTGCTGGCGTTCCTGGTCCTGGTGGGTGCCTGGCGACTGCTGCGGCGGGGCGGCGAAAGCGCAGGGGCGCCCCGCCGGGGGCGCTGGACGGTTGCCCTGTTGATCTGCCTCGTCTTTCTGCTGGCCGGGGCTGCGGTGAACTGGCGGCTGGCCGGGTCCGGCGGCGATGCTTCCGCCGCGGAGTGGACAGCGCCGAAAGTCGCTGAGGTCAACCGGGTGGATTCCGGCAGCGGGGGAGGGCGGCCGATTGGACCACCGGTGGTGGTGCTCCTGCTGGATACCTTGCGCTGGGATGCACTCTCCTGCTACGGCAACGGTGATGGCCTCACCCCGCACATCGACCGCTTCTGCCGCGAGGCGGTGCAGTTCGAGGTGGCCCGGGCCCAGGCGTCGTGGACCAAGCCCTCCATCGCTACCCTGCTCACCTCCACGGACCCAAAGCACCACGGAGCCCGGGGCAGGGCGGACCGGATCAGGCCCTCCACCCCCGCCCTGGCCCGCCTTTTCCGCCGGGCCGGATACCGCACCGGCGCCGTGGTGGCCAATGGCAACCTTTCTCCGGCCTTTGGTTTTGCTCGCGGATTTGACGAGTACCGCTATCTGCGTCCTGAATTCGCCCTGGGGGCCGGCGGTCGGGCACTGGGGCTGGGCTCGTACCGTATCGCTTCGGCAGCATGGCAACTGGCGGCCCGCGGGCACCGGGATCACCGGCATTTCAAGCGCGATGCCGCCGAGGTCAACGAAGCGGTGCTGGACTGGCTTGACCGACTGGCCCCGGCGGAGCGCGAGGCATTCTTCCTCTTTGTCAATTACGTTGACCCGCACGATCCCTACTTCCGCCATCCCTATGATGGCCGCGCTCTCGGTGCGGTGGACGGCAAGGCTCCATCCCTTCGGGTGCGGGATGAGATGGCGGCGCTATACGACGGCGAGGTGGCCTTTCTCGATCACCACCTGGGGCGGCTCTTCGCCCACCTGCGCCGGCTGGGTCTCTATGAACGGTCGGTGATCGTGGTCACGTCAGACCATGGGGAGGAGTTCCTCGATCACGGCGGCTGGTGGCACGGGCTGACCCTTTACGAAGAGCAGATCCGTGTGCCGCTCCTGGTCAGGCTTCCCGGTGGCGATTCCGGCGGGAGCCGGGCCCGGGGTGCGGTCGGTTTGATCGATGTGGCGCCGGGGGTGCTGGACCTGGCCGGTCTCCACGCGAGCATTCCGGACGCCATGACCGGCCGGAGCATGGCCCATGGTTTCGGCAGCGGGGCAGCCGGGGACGAAGAGACGGTTCGAGCCTTCCAGGCGGACGAGACGCTGGACGGCAATATCCTGGCCAGTCTGACCGAGGGGCAGTGGAAGTATGTACGGGCCAATCCCTCCAATCCCCGCGGCCTGCCACGTGAGGCGCTCTACGATATGACAGCCGACCCTGCCGAGGAGGTCAATCTGGTGCAAGTGCATCCCCGTCAGGCCGCGGCCATGTCCCGCCGGATGGACCAGCTTCGCGCCGCCGCCCGGGGCGGAGCGGAAGCGCCGCCGGTGACCCTGGATGAAGAGACCACCGAGCATCTGCGGGCTCTGGGCTACCTCCGGTGATGGTGGGGGACGGCGCGGGAGCAAACTCTTGACAGCGCTTTCCGGCAAGGCTATATTTGCCCACCCTTCACGGGGAGCCCAAAGGATGGCGGTTTAGCTCAGGTGGTTAGAGCACACGGCTCATATCCGTGGTGTCCGGGGTTCGACTCCCTGAACCGCCACCACTTCTCCATGCGGTTTCAACCACTGGATTCTTTCCGGCGAGGCTCCCATGGCACGCGGCATCTTTCAGGCCACGTTCCTTAAGCATGACATGTTGTGCGATGGGGACGGAGTGGTGGCAGCCCTCTCGGGCGGCCCGGATTCCACCGCACTGCTCTTTTTGCTGAAGGACGCTGCCCAGCGCTTTCACCTTCAAATCCACGGGGCGCACTTCAATCACGGCCTGCGCGGTGCGGAGGCGGACGAGGACGAAGATTTTGTCCGCCAACAGTGCCGGCGGTTGGCGGTGCCCTGTACCGTAGCCAAGCCCGACTCGCCCCCGGAGAAGGGGGAGAACGTTGAGCAGTGGGCGCGGGAGGCCCGCTACCGGTTTCTCGAGCAGGTCCGTGCGGAGCAGTGCTTCCAGAAGATTGCCTTGGGGCATACCCGGGACGACCTGGTGGAGACTTTTTTGATGCGTTTGATCCGTGGCAGCGGTCTGAGCGGCCTGGCCTGCCTGAGACCGGTGCGGGAGGGCGGTTTGATCCGGCCGATGATCGGACTTTCGCGTGCGGACGCGCTGGCTTTCCTCGCGGAACAGGGCGAACCGTATCGCGAGGATTCAAGCAACCTGGACCTCGGGCGGCTGCGAAATCGCGTGCGGCACGAACTCCTGCCGCTCCTCGAACGTAATTACAATCCCCGGGTCTTCGAGCGCCTGGCGGATACCGCGGCCCTGGTGCTGGACGATGAAGATCAACTGGAACTGGCGGCGGGCAGGGAACTGGACCGGGTGTCCCGGGCCACGGTGGTGGGCGGTCCGTTGGAACTTTCCCGCAGCCTGCTCTGCAGCCTGCCCGCAGCCCTGGCCCGCCGGGTGGTCCGCCGGGCTCTTCGTCAGTGTCGGGGTGACCTTCGCGGTATCGACCGGGGGCACGTGGAAGCGGTTCTTGGCCTGGCCGCTCCGGGGGGCGGCGGCGAGAAGCGCCTGGACCTGCCGGGGAATATCCAGGCGCGGGTCGCCTATGACCTGTTGGTGGTGCAGGCCGATGCCGGCGTGGATGAACAGGCCGGATGGAGCCGGTCCCTTGAAATTCCGGGCCGGACACTGGTGAAGGAGTGCGGCCTGGAAGCCGTGATCACCATGGGGCCGGGGCCGGAGATTTGCTCGGAACGCGGTCTTCAGTGGCCGGATGTCCGGCACACGGTGCTTCTGGATGAGACAGCGGCTCGGGAGATGGGTCTGATCCTGCGCCCGTCAAGGCCCGGTGACCGGTATTGTCCAGCGGGGGCACCGGGCAGCCGCAAGATCAGCCGGATGCTGATAGACGACCTGGTGCCGCGTCACCGGCGCCCCCTGGTGCCGGTACTGACGGCCGGTGAGGAGCCGATCTGGCTCCCCGGCCGGCGCCCGGCCCACCAATGGTGCTGGCAGCCGGGAAGCAGCGGGACCTGTCTCCGGCTGGAATTGCGGCCGCTTGAAAAAAAATGATTGTCTGAACCAGAAAACCGATGGTGCGTTTTACAAAGTCATCGATCTAATTTATAATGTATGCACTGTTTAAACATAGTTGATCCGCTTTTCATTTCGGGTCACTGGAGGCCCCATGGTGTCGTCTACACATATCAGACAGATCACCCTCTGGCTGGTGATTTTCATCATCGCAATCATGCTGTGGCAGGTGCTGAAGAGCACCCAGCAGACTGAAGAAGAGATCACATTCAGCTCGTTCATCGAGCAGGTGAAAACCGGTGAGATTCGCGAAGTCCTGATTACCGGACAGAAGATCGAAGGAAAATACACCACGCCCAAGGAAAACGGGTTCAACACCTTCCGCACTTTTTCACCCAAATACGATGGCCTGGTGGATTTCCTCCGTGAAAACGAGGTCCGGATCCAGGCCAAAGAGGAGAAGGAAAGCACCTTCCTCCTCGTCCTGGTCCAGTGGGGGCCGATGGTCATCCTCATCGGTATCTGGATCTTCTTCATGCGCCAGATGCAGAGCGGCGGCAACAAGGCCCTCTCCTTTGGCAAGAGCAAGGCCAAACTGCTCTCGAGCCAGCAGAAAAAGGTGACCTTTGCCGACGTGGCCGGGGTGGACGAGGCCAAGAACGAGTTGCAGGAGATCATCGAGTTTCTCAAGGAGCCGCAGAAATTTCAGAAGCTTGGCGGCCGGATTCCCAAGGGCGTGCTGCTCACCGGCGCCCCCGGTACCGGCAAGACCTTGATGGCCCGGGCCATCGCCGGCGAGGCCAATGTGCCCTTTTTCTCGATCAGCGGCAGCGACTTCGTTGAGATGTTCGTCGGCGTGGGCGCTTCCCGTGTCCGCGACCTCTTTGATCAGGGCAAGAAGAACGCTCCCTGCCTGATCTTCATCGACGAAATCGACGCGGTGGGCCGTCACCGCGGGGCCGGGATGGGCGGCGGGCACGACGAGCGGGAACAGACCCTGAACCAGCTGCTGGTGGAGATGGACGGTTTCGAGTCCAGCGAAGGGGTAATCCTCATTGCGGCCACCAACCGGCCCGACGTGCTCGACCCGGCTCTGATGCGGCCGGGCCGTTTCGACCGGTTGGTTGTGGTGGACCGCCCCGACGTCAAGGGCCGGGAAGGGATCCTCAAGGTGCACACACGGAAGATCCCGCTGGCTGAAGACGTGGAGCTGGACGTGCTGGCCCGGGGTACCCCGGGTTTCTCAGGTGCCGACCTGGAGAACCTGGTCAACGAGGCGGCGCTGCTCGCCGCACGGCTCGACCGGCCGGCCGTGGAAATGGATGACTTCGAGAAAGCCAAGGACAAGGTGCTGATGGGCACCGAGCGGAAGAGCCTGGTGATCAGCGAGGAAGAAAAGAAGAACACCGCCTATCACGAGGCGGGGCACACCCTGGTGGCCGTCTTCCTCGTGGAGTCGGACCCGATCCACAAGGTGACCATCATTCCGCGGGGCCGGGCCATGGGGGCCACCCAGCAGTTGCCGCTGGATGACCGGCACACCTACACCAAGCAGTACCTGGAGAACCGCATCTCCATCCTGATGGGGGGGCGGGTGTCGGAGGAGATGTTCCTCGACCACGTGACCACCGGGGCCGGCGACGATCTGAACCGGGCCACCGACCTGGCACGCAAGATGGTTTGTGAGCTGGGAATGAGCGAGTTGGGGCCGCTGACCTTCGGACGCAAGGACGAGGAGATCTTCCTCGGCCGCGATTTCGTGCAGGCGAAGAACTACAGCGAATCCACGGCGATGCAGATCGACGAGGAAATCCACGAGATTATCATCAGGAATTATAAAAAGGCCTGGGAATTACTCGAGCAGCACAAGGACGAGCTGGTTCGGGTGGCTGAAGCGCTGTTGGTGAAAGAGGTCCTCGACGGGGCAGAAGTTACGGCCCTGGTCGAAGGCAAGACGTTGGAAGACCTGGTGTTTTCGGAAGCCGGAGACAGCCCGGCCGACGTCGGCGCCGCAGATGACATGGAGACGGTTGCGACGGAGAACGGTAACGTCACACCTGATACCAGTGAATCCGGCGGTACTGGCGAGGCTTCCCCGGACGAGCCGATAGTGCCCGAAGGCGGGATGGAATCGGCGGAGGACGACCGGGTCTGAGCCCGGCCGCCCACGGCGAATGCGAACCCCGTCTTCATTTCCAACGCCCCGATACTGTAAACCCCATGCGAGTTCACCTGCCCGGTGATTGTCGGGCTGATTGAGGAGACGGGTTGTAACCGTTTCCCGATCCGAGGTCTGCGCCAGGAGTCCGTGGATGTTCAGGTCCGGCCAGCAGAGTGCGGGAAACGGATGTGCCGTGGAGGCCCGGCCCCGCATTCCCCTGAAGTGGGGCGCCCGGGGGCTGGAAACCGGAAGGCGTACCCTGGTGATGGGCGTGCTCAACATCACCCCCGATTCGTTCTATGACGGCGGCCGCTACCTCGACTCCCTGGCGGCGGTGCAACGCGGGCTGGAGATGCTGGCTGCCGGGGCCGATATAATTGATGTGGGGGGTGAGTCCACCCGGCCCGGATCCGCAGCGGTGGATGCCGGTGAAGAGATAGACCGCGTGGTGCCGGTGATCGAGGAACTTCGCCGCCGGGCGCCGGAGGCGCTGATCTCCGTCGACACCTGCAAAGCCTCGGTGGCGGCACGGGCCCTCGGAGCCGGCGCCGCGGTGGTCAACGACATCAGCGGGCTGACCTTTGACCCGCTTATGGCCGAAACCGTGGCCGGTCATGACGCGGGGCTGGTGCTGATGCACATCCAGAACCGGCCCCTGGATATGCAGGAGAAACCGGAATACGACGACGTGGTGCAGGAGGTCTTCGATTTTCTCGAGGATGCACTCTCCCGGGCACGGGCGGCCGGGGTGGCGCTGGAGAAGATCGCCCTGGATCCGGGGATCGGGTTCGGCAAGACGCTGGACCACAACCTGGCCCTGCTCAACCGGCTGGACCGTTTTCACGGTCTGGGGCGTCCCGTGCTGGTGGGGCTCTCGCGGAAGAGCTTTATCGGCGCTGTTTTGGGGGTTGAACCGGAGCAGCGCCTGGCGGGCAGTCTCGGAGCGGCGGTGGCCGCCGCCCTTCGCGGCGCACACATTCTCCGGGTGCACGACGTGAAAGACTCGGTGGGTGCGTTGAAAATTGTTGACGCCATCTCGGCCGGCGACGTATATGGTGCAGGGGAACGATGATCGAATTCTTCAGACAGTTACAGCTGTTCGGCACGTTCACCGTGATAGATGCGGCGGAAATTCTGCTGGTGGCCGTGCTGATCTACCAGCTTTTCCTGCTGGTCCGCGGTACCCGGGCGGTGCAGATAGCTTTCGGTATCTTTTTCCTCTTTCTCGCCTTCTATCTGGCCCAGATATTCAAGCTGCGCACCGTGCACTACATGCTCGATTATCTCTTCGCCAACATCGTGATCATCGTGGTGATCCTGTTTCAGAGCGAGATCCGCAAGGTGCTTGCCAACTTCGGGCGCAACCCGCTCTTCCGCCGTTTCTACACCGATTCCCTGGAGGAGACCTTCGCTGAGATCGTGCTTGCCGCCACGACCCTGTCTGCCGGCAAGACCGGGGCGTTGATCGTTATCGAGCGGGAGACCGGGCTGCGGGACTATATCGAAAAGGGCGTCAAGCTGGACGCCATATTCTCCTACGAACTGCTGGTCTCAATTTTCAATGTCACCTCGCCGCTCCACGACGGGGCCGTGGTGGTGCAGGGCCGCCGCATCGCGGCGGCGCGTGTGTTCCTGCCCCTGACCCAGCGGCTGCTTTCGGACGAACGGTTCGGATCGCGGCACCGGGCGGCCCTGGGGATCACCGAGGTCACCGACGCGGTGGCGGTGGTTGTCTCCGAAGAGACCGGTGGCGTGTCGGTGGCCCGGGACGGCAAGATCACCGAGGAACTTGGCAAGGAGGAACTGCGCCGCCTGCTGCTCAATCTTTTCAAGGGAATCACCAGCGCCGATAAACGGGGCAAGGGAGACGGTTCAGGCCCCAAAATGACGCCGAAAAAAAAGGAGGAAGCTCCGGCCGATTAGCGTGACCGGGGCCGTCGGGAAATGCTGAGATTCAACCTCTTCCGCAACACGGGTTTGAAGCTGATTTCGGTTCTGCTGGCCGGCCTGCTCTGGCTGTTCGTGGAGAACGAGAAAACCGGCCTCAAGAGCGTGGAGGTGACCCTGGATTACACCAATACTCCGGCAACGCTGGTGCTGATGCCCGAGAGTCGCGAAGCGGTCACCGCGGTGATCCGCGGTCCGGAGGCGCTGCTGCCCCGGTTGCGCGAGGGAAGCCTCACCGCCACGGTGGACCTGCGGGCTGAGACTGAGGGTGAAATCCGCTGGCTGATGACGACGGATGACGTAATCGTGCCCTACTGGGCCGAGGTGGTGCGAGTGGAACCCCAGCAGTTCACATTCACTCTCGACAACAGGGCATCGAAGATCATCCCGGTGCTGCCCAAGGTGATGGGCAGCGTGGCCGACGGCTATGTCTTCAAGGATTACGTGGTTAACCCGTCACGGGTGACCATTTCCGGGCCGGAATCGATCATCGAGGGGGTGCGGGAGATCTGGACCGACGCGCTGGTTATCGACGGGATGACCGAATCGTTCCAGCAGACGGTAGCGGTCCGGGCAGACCGGCCGGGCATTATCATCGAGTCGGTGGAGGAGCATATCGTCCAGGTGGTGATCGTCCCGGAGATAGTGGAACGCTACTTCGAGAGCGTGCCGGTGGTGGCTGAAAACCAGCGGCACGTGATGGAGCTGGGGCAGGACAGTGTGGATGTCTGGCTGGGAGGGCCGCGACTTCTGCTGGACAAGATCAGGGCCGAGCGGCTCTCTGCTGTTCTGGATATGAGCGGTTTGACCCCCCGCGCCGAAGGATACGAACTGGAGCCCACCATCCGCTTCACGCCGCCGCTGGCCGAGAAGGACCAGATCGACGTCTCCTTCTATCCGTCGGGGGTGAAAGTCAGATTGCTGGACAAGGCCAAAGGGAACGGACTCCCAACAAGCGGCTGATTTACTGGGGACAGCGCTCAACACACTTTTTTTGTTTCGCTTGCAGTCAGGTATGCCGATCTATACATCGGAAGCGAAAAAGATGTCTGAAAGGAAGCGGCGTGAGGAAACTGTTCGGCACAGATGGCATACGGGGCAAAGCCGGTGAACCTCCTCTGGACGAGGAGACAGTCGCGAGACTCGGGCTGGCCCTGGGCCGCAAGTTTTCAGAATTCGTCGACCGGCCCGGCCTGCTGATTGGCCGGGACACCCGGGAGTCCGGGGGCTGGATCGAGGAATCGCTCTCCCGGGGCTTCCGCGCCGCCGGCGGCAAGGTATCGCTGGCCGGTGTCATTCCCACTCCAGCTGTGGCCGGTTTGGTGCGCACCCGGGGGTTTCAGGGTGGGGTGGTGATCTCCGCTTCGCACAACCCCTTTCAGGACAACGGCATCAAGGTGTTTTCCTCCAACGGATTCAAACTGCCCGATGATGAGGAGGCCGCTCTGGAGCGGTTGCTGGACCAGGAAGGTGCATTCCCATCATCCGGCGCCGGCACCAACGGTACCGGCCAGGAGGATGAATACCGCCGCTATTACCTCGATTCCCTGCGCGGAGCGTTGATCGATGATGTTACATTCGAGGGCATCCACGTGGTGCTGGATTGCGCCAACGGGGCAGCCTCCGGGCTGGCCGCGGAACTCTTCCGTTCCCTCGGGGCCAGGGTGACCTCCATCTCCGACAGCCCCAACGGTGTCAATATCAACCTTGATTGCGGATCGCTTCACACTGGGCACCTGGCGCGGCGGGTGGTTGACGAGGGGGCGGACCTGGGGATCGCCTTTGACGGAGACGCAGACCGGGCGTTGTTCATCGACGGCCAGGGGCGGCTGGTGGACGGTGACCACATTCTGTTCCTCTGCGGTGTTCACCTGAGAAACCGCGGCATTCTCAAGGACTCGCACATCATCACCACGGTGATGGCCAACATCGGCCTGCAACTTGCTCTGGACCGGGAGCAGATCACCATGGAACGGACCCAGGTCGGGGACAAGTATGTCCTGGAACGGATGGTGCAGACCGATGCCATGCTGGGTGGTGAACAATCCGGGCACATCATCTTTCTCCACCGCGCCACCACCGGGGACGGTATGCTTACCGGGTTGAAGGTCATCGAGGTGATGACGGCCACCGGCAAAAGCCTGGCTGAACTGGCCGGGCCGGTGGTCAAGTATCCCCAGGTCCTGCTCAACCTCGAGGTGGCTTCCAAACCGGCCATCGAAAGCCTGACCCAGGTGACCGACACCATCGCCCGGGTGGAATCGGAGCTGGCCAGCGAAGGCCGGGTTGTGGTCCGCTACTCCGGTACCGAGAACCTGGCCCGGGTCATGGTGGAAGGCCCCACCGAAGAGATGATCCAGCGGCAGGCCCAGTCCATCGTCGATGCCCTGGAGAGCAGTATCGGCTAGCCCGGGTATCTCGCAAACCGTTTCCCAATGCATTGCCGGGTCATCGTGACGGTGTTTTGTGCGTTGTGCCCGGTTCCGGCGAATATTATCCCGTCCTTTTCCGTATCCAGAATCGTATTACAGAGTGAAGGGCAACTCACGGAGCCTTGGTGCGGCTGCTGTGTTACAATGCGGTTTATTCACGCCATGATCGGTAGTTTTCAACTGGTATCATGAGGGGATCGGAGACCCGCATTACATTCGAAAGGAGCGCAGGCCATGCAATGGGACAGCACGCCGGGAGGCAGCGGGCCGGGCAGGGAATTCACCCCTGACGATCTGCTGCAGTATATGCGTAAATTCAAGCCCTCCTCGGGCAAGGTCGGGCCGATGGTTTTTGGGGTGCTGGGTATCGTTCTGGTACTCTGGCTGGCCACCGGTATCTATATCGTGGGCGCCGACGAGGAGGGCGTGGTGCGGCGATTCGGCAAGGTCGTGCGGACCACCGGCCCCGGGCCCCACTACCACCTGCCCGCCCCGATGGAGAGTGTGCTCAAACCGAAGGTGACCAAGGTCTTCCGCGTCGAGATCGGTTTCCGCACCATCAGCCAGGGGCCGCCGGCGAAATATGAATCCATCGTCAAGGAGGCGCGGATGCTCACCGGTGACGAGAACATCATCGTCATCTGGTTCGCGGTGCAGTTCAAGGTCAGTGACTCGATGAGTTACCTGTTCAACGTGCGCGACGTGGAGAAGACGCTTCGCGCCGCGGCCGAAGCGGCGATGCGCGAGGTGATCGGCAGCAACGACATCGAGTCCGCCCTGACCACCGGCAAGGCCGAGGTGGAGAACAAGTCCCAGATACTGCTGCAGGAGATCATGGACAGCTACGAGTCGGGGATCGTCATCGAGCAGGTGAAACTGCAGACGGTTGAGGCCCCCTCGCAGGTGATCCCGGCATTCAAGGACGTGGCCAGTGCCCGGGAGGACCGGGTGAAGCTGATCAACCAGTCAGAGGGCTACCGCAACGATATCCTGCCAAAGGCCCAGGGCGAGGCGGCACAGATGGTGGCCCAGTCCGAGGCCTATGCCGCGGCCCGGGTGAGCCGTGCCCAGGGTGACGCCGAGCGGTTCAACCAGGTGGTGACGGAATATCTCAAGGCCCGGGACGTGACCCGCGACCGGCTGTATATCGAAGCCATGGAAGAGGTGGTCGGCAACGCTGACCGGATCATCCTCGACTCCAAGGCCGCCGCCGGGACGCTGCCCTTCCTCCCCCTGGGACGGCAGGGAACCCCGGCACCGGCCGCCGGGACGTCCGGACAGTGATCAGCGACCTTCGGCCCGTGCCGCTCGGCGGCGGGGCCTTCGCCACGGAGCGTAGAAAATGAACAAAAGCCTGCTACTTATACTGATCCTCGTCGTCGCGATCCTCATCGTCGGCGGGGGGACCGTTTTCACCGTGGACCAGACCCAGAGCGCGGTGGTCCTCCAACTGGGGAAACCGGTGGTGGTTCATGAGACCCCCGGCCTCAAGTTCAAGATTCCCTTTGCCCAGCAGGTGACCTTCTTCGATAACCGGCTGCTCGATTACGATGCCGCCCCGGAGGAGATCGTCACCAAGGACAAGAAGACCCTGGTGGTGGACAACTTTGCCAAGTGGCGCATCGTCGATTCGCTGAAGTTCTACCAGGCCCTGCGCAGCGAGCGTCAGGCCCAGAGCCGCCTGGACGACATCATCTTCGCCGAGGTGCGGGTATCCCTGGGCACACACACCCTGGAGGAAATCGTCAACGAATTGCGTTCGGAGCTGATGCAGAACATCACCGCCCGCTGCAACGAGGCGGCCAAAGCCGACTACGGCATCGAGATTCGCGACGTGCGGATCAAGCGCGCCGACCTGCCGCCGGAGAACGAGCGGGCGGTCTATGCCCGGATGACCGCCGAGCGTGAGCGGGAGGCCAAGCGCTACCGCTCGGAGGGTGAGGAGGAGGCGCAGAAAATCCGCGCCACGGCGGAGAAGGAACGGACGATCATTCTCGCCGAGGCCTACCGCCAGTCCGAGGAATTGCGCGGCGACGGTGACGCCCAGGCTGCCGCGATCTACGCCGCGGCCTACGGCCGGGACGAGGAGTTCTACCGTTTCACCCGCAGCCTGGAGGCCTACCGCAGGTCGATCAAGCCCGGCACCACCCTGGTGCTGACCCCGGACTCGGAGTTTTTGCGCTATCTCAAACGCAGCCGGTAGGAAAACCTCGCCTGAGGCCCATGGCGGCGTTGCGCACCGATGAGAAATGCTTGCCTACGACAAGAGTAGGCTCCGCTTTCTCATCGGTGTGCGCCTTGCCCTTGAACCACTGACGAGGTTTTTCCAATGCTATTTCGCTTGTAAGTGGAGGACTCGGTTGGCGTGCGCGTATCCGGCGGGGTTGCCGGTGTCGTACAATTCACCGTCAAAGAGCACACCGGTCATCCCATGCCGGCGAATGATGTCCTGCAGCACCGGCACATCATCCAACTCGCCAGTACCCCCATGCTCCCGGCGCTTACGGGCAAGGTAGTAGAAGAAGTGTTCGTTGAGCACGTGCCTCGGCGATGTGCGGTAGGGCGAGAGTGCCTTGTCCAGCGGGTACGGTCCTTCACCCTTGTCCTGCAGTTCCTCGATGCGGAAGCAGCGTCCCGGCCGGTCATCCCCGTCATTCATCGGCCGGCAGCGCACACCGCCGCAATTGTCGATGAACGGGGCCTGTTCCGCCGTCACCCTGGAGAGGGCAATGGTGTCCAGGCCGTGGGTCTTCCAGGCCTCGATCAGCCGTGAGGTCACCGGGGTGCGGTCGGTGAACAGGTTGTCCGGCAGGAGCAGGGCAAAGGGGTCGCCGTCGACGAAGGCCCGGGCCTGCCAGATGGCATCTCCGAGCCCCAGTGGCACCGGTTGCTCGAGGAAGAGGAAACGGGCCTCCTCCCGCACCAGGGATAGGAAGGCCCGGGCTTCGGCAGCCCGGTGGTCCTCAACAGTGTTGCCCTCCCTCTGCGCATACAGGAAATACTCCACAATGGCCCGTTTCCCCGGCGCAGTGATCACGCAGATCTGCCTGACTCCCGAGTTGAACGCCTCGGCAACGGCATAGTGGATCATCGGGATGCCTGCCACCGGCAGCATCTCCTTGGGCACGGTCAGCGTGGCCGGGAGCAGGCGTGTGCCCAGACCACCGGCCGGAATCACTGCCTTCGCTATGGTCGCGGTCACCTGGCATTCTCCTCACGAAAGGGAAGGGCCACTGGAATCCGATGATGTGGAGAGCATAAAATAGACCTCGTCGGAGGTCAATTCGTGCGTATCTCCCTTGACCGGCTGGATCAACGCGTTGCCGCTGCCCGGGAACTGATCAGTCCCTGCCGTCTTTGCCCCCGGGAGTGCGGGGCGCTCCGTGCCGAAGGTGAGACCGGACACTGCGGCGTCACCGCCGATCTGCTGGTTTCCAGTGCCGGCCCGCATTTCGGCGAAGAGCCGGAACTTGTGGGACGCGGCGGCTCGGGGACGATCTTCTTCGCCGGCTGCAACCTGCTCTGCTCCTTCTGTCAGAATCATGATATCAGCCACCACCGGAGGGGGGAGCACTACACCGTGCCCCAGCTGGCCGCCGCCATGCTGGCCCTCCAGCAGCAGGGTTGCCACAATATCAACATCGTCACCCCGACGCACTTCGTGGCTCCATTGCTGCAAGCCCTGAGGCAGGCCGTGGCCGGTGGTCTGACCATCCCGCTGGTCTACAACTGCGGGGGGTATGAGTCGCTGGAAACCCTGCGCCTGCTGGACGGGGTGGTGGACATCTACATGCCGGACATCAAGTTCGCTTCGGCTGCTATTGGCCGCACCTGCTGCGATGTGCCAGACTACCCCGAAAGGTCCCGGGCGGCTTTGACCGAGATGCACCGCCAGGTGGGGGTGCTGGCCACCGATGACAGGGGAGTGGCGGTGCGCGGTGTTCTGATCCGCCACCTGGTGCTGCCCGGCGGGCTGGCCGGCAGCGAGCGGGTATTCCGCTTTATCGCCCGGGAGCTGTCTCCCGACAGCTATGTCAACGTGATGGCCCAGTATCGCCCCTGCTTCGATGCCGTGGGAGACCCAGACCTTGGCCGCCCGCTTACCATCGAAGAGTTCCAGGCGGCATTGGCCGCCGCCCGTCATGCCGGTCTGCACCGCGGGGCCTGATCGCCGCTCCACCGGCTGTTATTCGCGTCACCGGACAAGTCCTGATCACGGCGCCTCGCTGGCGTTGATAGTGCACTGGTCCACATCCGTGTCCCCGGCCGGCGGATAGGGCGGCAGGTTGTAGGGCGGGGGGGTGACGTCGAGAACGAACAGGTCGAACTGGTTTGTTCCGATCAGCGAAACGTACCCGGGAATGGTTTGCCACCAGTTCTTGTTGAACGTCTGGCCAGCCCCCACATTTTGCCATCCCTGGCGCCAGTGGGGGAAGTGCTGTCCGTTGGCCAGGGTAACGGTGATGTCGTAGAACAGGCGGCGGGTGAGGCCGGTGTAGGTATTGGTCAAGCTGACCTCGAACTGAGAATCGAAGGGCAAAGTCCCGCTGGAGGGTTCGCAGGTCAGGGCGGCATCCACCACCCCGATTTCCGCGCTGCAGGCATCGTTGACCACAAAGCCGCTGGGTGCGTAGGGCGGCTGGTTCCAGGGTGCCGGAGTGACGTCCTGGGCCTCCAGCTCGAAAAGGACGGTGCCCCAGTTCCCTTCCAGGCCGGGGATGTTGTGGGTCCAGGACGTGGACCAGGTCTCGCCGGCCATCACGTTCTGCCAGCCTTGCCGCCAGGGCGTATTGAACGAGCCGTCAGGTTCGGTGAGGTTGATACGGTAGAAGAACTGCCGGGGCTCGTCGGCCAGCAGGTTGGTCAGCGACATTTCCACCGTGGTGTCTATTGACTGTTGACCGGGCGGAGGAGAGCAGGTCAGACCGGCAGCCATGATGCTCTGAGTGCCGTAGCAATAGAGATCACCAATCCTGTTGGTGAGGTAGAGATTTCCGTTTGAAACAGCCGGAGAGGAAAGTCCATAGGCTCCCGTGTCGGCCGACCAGATGGAGTCACCGGTTGCACAGTCCAGGCAGCGCAGAATAACGTCGGTAGAAGCGACATCGCGTGAAGCGAAATAGAGTTTGTCCCCAGCAACCACCGGCTCCATGTATAGGGAGCCATCATGCGTGATTCGTGACCAGTTGACGGTACCGGTCGCCGAGTCGAGGGCTGTCACCGAGCCGTCCGACTGGACAACGAACAACTGTCCCCCGGCGGCGGCGATGGACGCGGCACTGAACAGTCCCGGTCGCGACCAGATGGTTTCTCCATTCTCCGGGTCGAGGGCCATCAGTCCAACACCGGTGACAAAGTAATAAATTCTCCCCTCGGAGAAGGTGGGGGCCGCGATGTTCGCTGGTTCGAGGGCGCGCTCCCAGACCGTGGCACCGTTCAGGGCATCGAGGCAGATCAGGTTTCCGTCAGCCCAGCCGCTGTAGACCCGGCCCAGGTGAACGCAGGGATGGGAGAACGCATGTCCATCATCGTTAGAGTGGTAAATGCCCCAGAGCAGGGTACCCTCCTCGGCGTCATAGGCAGATAGATAGTAATAGTAGGTACCGTAGTAATAAGAATATTGTACAGTGCTGGTGGTGAAAGCGATGCCGTCGTCCACGACCAGTGAATCCGCTCTACCGTTCACGTTAGCCGTCCAGACCCCAATACCCGTTTCTGCGTCGTGACAATTGAGGTCGCTGCTTCCGTAATAGGGAATGCCGGGTCTGGTCGTACAGGCGAAATAGATGCGTCCGCCACTGACCGCCGGATGTTTCTCGATCATTCGATTTCCCCAACGGTGGTATCGCCAGACCTCCGCGCCGGTGTAGGCATCGAGGCAGACCACCTGACCGTCAACGGTGAGGTAATCACTCCTATATGGATTGATGACGCTGTACACTCGCCCCCCGACCACCGGTGGCATGCTGCGGAAATATTCACTTCCGAACGGCCCTTCCGGGTTCCACTGCCAGAGGAGATTGTCGGTCAGCGGGCCGGGTTCGGCGGTGTACCCGGTATGCGCTGGTCCGTTCTGCAGCATCGGCCAATCGGCGGCTGCCGGCATTGATATCAGGATGACCAGAGAAGACAGCAGGATGGATATAATTACCCTCATGTTTGACTAACCTCTCATGTCAGGTGAAAGGTGCGAGATGCAACAGCATGGACTTGGCCATAATTGCGGAAAGACAGTGTGAAACTTTGGAAGGCCCCGACGGAAGAAATCCTTCCATCAGGGCACACCTGTCCTTAATATATGGTAATAATTCCCCTGAGGCAATCATCGCGGGAGGCCTGTTGCCGGCATCCACATCCAGCTGCAGGGATTGGACATGAATCCTGGAGGCCCGGTACATCTGCGTTTCGCCGCCGACTGCATGCTGGGCACACTTGCCCGCTGGCTTCGGATTCTCGGCTTCGACACCAGCTATTTCCACAACATCGATGACCGGCAATTGCTGGAGCGGGCACGTGCCGAGGACCGACTGGTGCTGACCCGGGACCGGGGAATGGCTGCCTCGGCAGGGGAGGGGAATCTCCTCCTGGTGGACGAGGAACGGCTGGAGAACCAGCTGCGCCAGGTTATCGGCGACCTCGATCTTCAGCTCAGCCGGGAGAGGCTGTTCAGCCGCTGTATCGAGTGCGGCGGCCCGATACGGAGCCTTCCGGCGGAAGAGGCAAAGGGGCGAATACCCGACTACGTCCAGGCCACCCAGCGCGACTTCTCCACCTGTCCCAACTGCAGCAAGATCTACTGGAACTCGACCCACGTCAGCGCCATGCTGGACCGTCTCGAAAAAATGGGTATCCGCTTCGTGTAGAGAATCATCCCTCGTGTATTCGAGTTCACCGCCTGTTCCGGCGCGGCCCGCAATCTGTCCTCAATAGAGGATGTAAATATTTGGCCACGGGTGCCATCCGTCTGCCCAGGCCATCTTGCTATTTCAATAAGTCACGATTAATCAACAGATTGGCCGGGACGGTTTTCGACACTGGTGCACACTGGCACGGGAGTTGCTCTCTAGGGTGGTGTGCGCCGCAAGAGCGGTCCACTAAAACGGCATGCAAGCCCCCGAGCGCGGGCATCACAAGCGGAAGGCCGGGAAAGCGTCGGCCGGACGCGCCACCAGGGAGGAAGGAAAATGACTTCCATGAAAGCGAGACAATGGGTGGTGAGGATGCTGCTGGCCGCCGGGGTCATTCTGGCCCTGGTTGCGGCAGCCCCCGAAGCGAAAGCCAGTTTCAGGCTCTCCGTTGGCACAGGCGGTTTCTACTTCGCCGTCGGCCACCACGACTACTACCCCTACTACGGCGGGCAGTCTCCTTATGGCGGCGGATACGGCGCCACCGAGTTCAGCTTCCGCAACACACTGAATGATTACGGGTACTGGCAATATGCACCCGAGATGGGCGTGGAGGTCTGGATCCCCTACGTGGACTACGGCTGGCGGCCCTACACCTACGGCCACTGGACCTACTCGCCCTACGGCTGGACCTGGGTCTCCTATGAGCCCTGGGGCTGGATCCCGCACCACTATGGGAACTGGACCTATGTGGACCAGTACGGCTGGGCCTGGGTCCCCGGGTATACCTGGAGGCCCCACTGCGTGAGCTTCGCCCTGGTCAACGGCTATATCGGTTGGGCACCCGTGGCCCCGCCCTGGCACCGTTACAGCCACAACCGCGGCTACCGCTACCACGGCGACGGCGGCTACTACTCCGGCTGGCACAACGGGAACCGGCGCCACGATTACAGCGGTATCGATTACAGCGCCTATGTCTTTGTGGACAACCGGAACTTTTACGGCACCGGCATCCAGGAGCACGTCCTGCTCCCCGGGAGAGGTGCCGAGATGTTCCGCGCGGGGCAGGTAATGCCGCTGGGTGACGACCTCCAATTGGACTATGTCAAGCGGGTCACCGGGCGTCCGATCACGCCGGTAGCCCTCGACCGCCAGGTGTACAGGGTCAACGGCAGCGAGGTAGTGCACTATCAGCCCCGCGGCCAGGAAGAGCTGGTGCGTCAGGCGGCTCTGCCCACGGTGAACAGGGCCCTGGCCCCCGGGTTCCAGAAGCACGGGGTCAGCTTCAAGGGTTCCGCGGCGCAGAGCGCGGAAAAGGTGAACACCCTGTTCAAGCAGGAGGCGAAGGCGCCCCGGACCACTGCTTTCACGCAGTCCGCGGTATCCAAAGGGATGGCCGGCGACGAATACTACCAGAAGCAGAAAGGGACGCTGGACAATCTGTCCCGGACCCGAACTTCGAATTCCGGTGCGTCGGCCAAAGCGTCCTCCGGGGCGGGCAAGGCATCGTCGGCAACCGCCAACCGTTCTTCATCGGCCGGTTCGGCCAAAAGTACGACGGTGACCAGCGGCAGGGGTAACGGGTCTAAACCGCGCACCGGTGCAATGGCCGGCAGTGGCGGTTCTTCTTCCGGCAAAAGCCAGGGGGTGGATCGCGGCAGCTCGTCTTCGGGCAAGGGCCAGGCGGCGACTCGCGGTTCTTCGGAGTCCACGGGGAAAACCCGGTCGGTGGCCAAGCCGCCGGCCGCCGGCGGCCGTTCGGTGAACCGGGGCAAGCCGCCCGCGGCCACCCGAACCGTGTCCAGGCCGCCCCAGGGCAAGCCTGCGAAGCCGGCCGGCACTTCCAAGGCCAGGACCGCAGACTCCACGAGCAAAGCCTCGAGCAAGCCCTCGGGCAAACCGGCAGGCAAGACTTCCGGAAAGCCCTCCAGCGGCTCGTCCAAGGGCAAGGACAAGGGGAAGTCCGGTAAGAGAAGTTGAATGAACCCATCCCGCGGGGGGGAGGTATATCCCCCTCCTTCCCCCCGCACCCTTTTTTCCCTTCCAACCCTTCCAAACGTCCAAACCGGGAACTTTCCGCTTGCCCGGATCGTTGATCATTCAGTATTCAGTACCGACCCATTGATCTTTCCCTGCCGCCCGCGGGCGAACAGCACAAGGAGGGTTCCGGATGGAGACCCGCAGGAGCATTTTTTTTACCGGGCCGGCGGCGCTGTGCACGCTGGCGTTTACGATTCTGGTGGTTCTGGGCCTGGGAACTGGGCCGATCCTGGCGGCTGTGGGCGATATCGGCGATATGAAAGTGATCAATGTGCCGCTTGATGGCTGGGCGCCGGACCAGCGGTTGGACATCAACAATCTGGCAGGGCGAATGGAATTGTCCGGGGGCGGAGGGCCGTCGCTTAAGGTCACCGTTCATGCCGAGGCCAGCGGAGGCCTTTCGGTGAGTCAGATCCTGGAACTGGTGGATGTAAGGGCGGAACAGGCTGCTGACAGTTTTACCGTCACCACGGTGCTTCCGCTGGACCGCTTCACCAACTATGCCTACCCCGAGAATGCGGCCGGCGAAAGTGACGGGGGCAGCGGGCTCGCCGAGACCATCGGTTCGTGGTTCGGCGGTTTCAGCAGTTCCAGCGGGACCTTTGACGGCAAGAGGGTGAAGGTGACCACCAAGGGTGGAGCGGGGACGCTGATCCTGTGGGCCGACTATCAACTGGTGGTGCCGGCGGGGCGTGAGGTCACCATGAACAATTTTGTCGGCGTGCTCAGGATTCGTGACGCTGACGGCACCTTCAAGCTGGATACGGGCAGCGGAGACGTCTCGGCCGCGGCGGTTCACGGGGCACTGGTCGTGGACACCGGAAGTGGGGACGTGAAGGTACACGACTTTACCGGCAGCAGGCTGGCCATGGACACCGGCTCGGGTGACATCCTTGTGGCCGGATCATCATCGGAGAAACTTGTGGCCGACACCGGCAGCGGGGATGTGAAGCTGCAATCATTCTCCGGCGGAGAGTGCGTAGTGGATACCGGCAGCGGTGATGTGGCCGTGGACTGCGACCTGGTCAACTGCCGCAAAATTGTGGTGGACACCGGAAGCGGAGACGTGGTGGTGGCCCTGCCCCTGGATGCGCCCTTCTCATTGCGTGCCGATACCGGCAGCGGTGACGTGAGTGGTGCTCCGGACGGTGCCCGGCCGGTACTGGAGGATAACGAAGTGATCGGTTTCGACCGGGGTGACGGCGGCACGGTCATCATGGTGGATACCGGCAGCGGCGATGTGACGGTTCGAAATCGCTGAGCTTCACACCGGCCGCTCCGGTATCGAGACGCTTCGTGTTACAGCGGGAGACGCTGGAGGGCTGAACAGCCCTTCCGGCCTCTCCCGTTTTTTGTGGGAATCCCCGGTCCAAATTGAACCGTTGGGAGCTTTTTGCTATCCTGACAAACAAGAGATTCGTAATCATCAATGGTGTGACTCTATCGGCGGGCACCTGCCCATTTTCCATCAGCGGTGCGTTCCCGTCACTGCCGCCGGGCCACGGAGTGGTGCGGATCTCGGCAGGTAACCAATGGACCGGGTTTCGATGCCGGATACACTGGGGCGATTCAGGATTCTGGAGCCGTTGGGCGCCGATTTTATCGGATCCCGCTACCTGGCCTTTGATCCCCAGATCAACCGCCAGGTGGTCCTGAGGACGCTCGACCCCTCCAGCGAAGACACCGCAGGCTTGGTGCGCGAGCATTTCCTGCAGGAAGCACGGACCGCGGCCCGGCTATCCCACCCCAACATCATCAAGGTCTTCGGTATTCACACCGAAGATCCCCAACCGTTCGTTGTGCTTGAGAATCTTGATGGGCCGAGCCTCGATCTGGTGCTGGCCGAGAGCGGACCGCTCCCGGTGGAACGGACGGTCCGTCTGATCGGGCCGGTGGCGGACGCGCTGGAATATGCTCATGGCGAAGGTGTGATCCACCGTGATGTCAGACCCGGCGCCATCATCGTTCTTTCCGGAGACCAGCCGGCGCTCACCGGCTTTGTGATGGCCAAGATGGCCGACGTGGTCTCGGCGGTCACCAGGCAGGGCCTGGCCGTGGGCACGCCTGGTTATGCCTCTCCGGAACTGGTCACCGGCGGCAACACCGACCTGCGCGGGGATATCTTCTCTCTCGGTGCGGTGATCTATGAAGCGCTCACCGGTTGCCAGGCCTTTGTGGGCAGAAACATGGCCGAAACCTTGTATCGCATCGCCCATGCCGATCCCGAACCGCCCTCCTCACTGGTCCCGGGTCTTGATCAGCGGCACGACCGTCTGCTGCTGCGGGCCCTGGCCAAATCCCCGGATCAGCGCCCGCAGACCATGGGCGAACTCCGGATGGAGCTGGATGCATGGTTGAAGCCCGAAGCGGGGATGCCGGATCTGCTGGCCGACACCGACGAAATCCTTACCGAACTCAGCCCCCTTGCGGTGGACCATGGCGGTCAACTGCCGGTGCCGGACCCCGGCATGACCGTGGCGCCGGAAGGGCCCGCACCGGAGCCAGTAACGGCAGCCGATCCGGAGCCGGAATCAAAGGGCGTGATCGGGATCCCCAGGCCTGTTGTGACAGATCAAACCGCCTCTGCGCCGCAAGCCATGGTAGCGGAGGGCTCTGCCGGAGCTGAAAAAGGGGCCCGCTCGTCGGTGCCCGCGGCACCCGTGACCACTGGCCCGGCGCCACACAGAGAGCGGCGGAAATCGGTGCCGGTCATTGCGGCCGCGGCAGCGGTGATGCTGGTGTCTCTTCTGGCGGCCTGGCAGTTTGGCTGGTTTGGTTCCGGATCCGGCGAACGGGCAACCGGCGGTCAGGAGGAGTTGCTCACGACGGCAGTCGAGATGGTGGATGCGGTTGACGCCGCAACCGGGACCGTTTCCGGCGTTGAAGGGCAACTTCTGCCGGGCCATGAAGCGGAACCACCGGAACAGGCCCCGGCGGAACTTCTAACGATCTCCGAGCCGCCGGCGGATGAGAGCGCCGGGGACTCCACCCGCAGTGGCGGAGATCCCGGTGAGTCCGGCGATTCCGGCCAGCCGCCGGAGAAGGCCGTTGCTGCGCCGCCGCCTCCCACTGGGGTGCTGGAGGTGGCTTCGCTGCCCTGGGCCCGGGTGACCGTCGATGGTTCGGTCAAGGGTGAAACACCGCTGCGCATCGACGGGCTGGCGGAGGGCGAGCACCGGCTGAGCTTGTCCAGCGCCGGCGGGATGGAGTGGTCCGGTGTGGTCGTGGTGCGGGGGAATCGATCCACCTACTATTATCATCACTTCAGAGAGGATGGCTGATT
>JAQAZP010000125.1:0-3492 GCA_032127265.1 Acidobacteriota bacterium | reverse complement strand
CTGCACCCGGATCGAACCGCTGGGTTCGAGAGTCCACGAAAACTGTGGGCCCGGCTCGCCGTCCAGGACATCGCTGAGCCAGGATAGGGTGGGGAGGATGATGCTCGGTAGGTCCTGCCCCTGCGAGTGATCCGTGTTGAGCGTATAGCGCAGCCGCTTGGGGCCCGGTATGTCCGCGAAATAGAAGTGGGACGAATCCGGCAGGAAGAACTGGTCGCCCGCCGAGTTGAGCACCAGCTTGGGCATCGTCAGACGGTCGCGGTACGCGTACGGATCGATCAATTCCAACATCGCCCGTCCTGCCAGCGTTTTCGAGCGGCACGGCAGGTCGAAATCCACGTAATCCTGGATGGCCGGAGCATAGAACCCATAGGCCTCCCAATGGTGCGTAAATTGCTCGCCGAGGTTCAGCAGATCGACGGAGGCCGGGAGGATCGCCCTGACCCGGGAGGCATCGCCCTTCTGGGCTTCCACCGCGGCGGTGAGCCAGGTTGCCCAGCCGCGCTTTGAACCCCCGACAACGATGAAGTCGTCAATTCGGGGCGGATCAGGCCATCCGGAGGCCTCGGCCGCGATTGCCTGCACGGTGTCCATGGCCCGCACCACCGCCTTGGTCATGGGAAATTGCACCAGCCATTTCGGATCGCCGGTCCGCAGGTTTTTGTCCATTCCGTATGCGAGCAGCGCGTCCTCGGATCTGAACTCGAATTCGTCCGAGAAGCGCAGTGGTTCGTTCGGAATTTGACTGACCATAGCTGCCACCGACCCCGTCACAACGGAGAGCAAACCCAGCAGGTCATCGTTCTTCGTGGTCGGTGCCGCCGTATTGCTGCCGCCATTCACGATCAAAAAGGCGGTATGTTGATTTCCGGAGTGCAATACCCACGGAACGGAAATCAGCACTTCGTGCGTCCACAATACTCGATCGACCTCCTCGGGAGTCCGCCATTTCTGGGAAGTCATCGAAACAACGAAGATCGTATAGCCCTCACGAACCCGTGTGTCTATTCGGGCATGGCTGTAATTGGGGTCTGGCGCAGCGACATAGTCATCCAGCGCGGTGGTCTGCGCAGCGGTTTGGCTGGTGAAACCAACCGCGACGGCGGTCGCCAGAACCAGCGACCAGAACCGAGTTTGATGTTTCATGGCGAGAACAACATTTGGCTGTAAGTGCCTATACATGCCAGCGGTTTCACCTATTCAACCCGGAAGTCGGTGAGCCCCGGGCGTTTCGAGCGCTAAATCAAGCATAGCCGATTCGCCCGCGAACTATCGTCAGCCGCAGGAAAGCGACGGCCGCCTCGCTCACGCGTCGTGCCACGCCTAGCTGCCAAGTCCCGTCTGGTGCTGCCCGCGTTGGATCACACTTTCGGTGAACGGCCAGGGGTAACAAACCCCAAGAACCGGGGCCGCAAGTTTCGGCACACCGCCCAAGCGACCCAAGGGCCAGGTCTCTCGTTTTTCCTCGATCGAATCCGCTAAATTCCCCGGCCTCGCGCAAGAACTGCAGCCAGCCCATCCCTTGCTGCCTTGACATCACCTGGTCCGCTTGGTACCTGTCTCGATCTTCGCCCGAGGCCATACGAATTCAATCGGCGTGCACCAAGGCGGATCAATGGGGCCGTTCTGGCGCCTCCCTTGGCCGTCGGAGTTGCGGCTCCAAGGCGTTTCGTCACCAGACTGATGTTGTGCGCTCCGAGCCCGAATCCCTCCGGGCGCGCGTCAGCGCGATGCGCCGCACAGCAAAGGGTCAAGGCCCAAGAGGCATCAACGATGAAGAACTCATCAGAATCCGACGCGCCGACCCTTCCCTCCGGCGTGATGCTCAACGCCTATCCCGACAGCATTGGCAAGCGGCTTGCGGATACGGTGGCGCTCCTCGAGCGCCCGGAGCTCAAAGATGCCTTCTCGCTCTTCTATATCCTGCCGACCTTTTTTAATAGCGACCTCGACCGCGGCTTCTCCATCATCGATTACAACATCAATGAAGAGCTGGTGAGCGCCGAGGATCTGGCGGCGCTTGACGCGCTCGGTATCACCCTCAAGCTCGACCTGGTGCTCAATCATCTGTCCGTGCGCTCCCCTCAGTTCCAGGATCTGCTACTCAACGGTGACGATTCTGTCTACAAGGACTTCTTCCTGGACTGGAACGCTTTCTGGCTGGAGCACGGCACCTTGGGGCCCAACGGGATGGTCATGCCCAAGGAGGAGCATCTCGAGAAGCTCTTCATGAGGAAGCCCGGCCTGCCGATCCTCCGGGTCTGTTTCCCGGACGGCTCGCACCGGCTCTACTGGAACACCTTCTACCAGGAAGTGAAGTTCGTCGAGATTGCGGCCCACGATTTCGTGGGCATCGACGGGATTCATCTGGAACAGGCGAACGCGATTGCGGCGGCCGTGCGGGAGGCGATCGATTCGAGCTCCGATCTGGAGGAGCTGGATTTGGGGCTGCTCGCTCAATATAGGGACCCGGTGCTGGCGGTGATTTGCCGCAAGCGCGAGTACCTGGGGCAGATGGACCTGAATGCGCGTTCGGAGCTGGTTTGGGAGTTCTACGACGAGACCCTGCGGAAGCTCAAGGACCACGGCGCCAAGATCATCCGACTCGACGCCTTCGCCTATCTGCACAAGGAGCCGGGCAGGGCCAACTTCTTCAACCGGCCCGGCACCTGGAACTATCTGGAGCGGTTGAGGGGGATCGCGCGGAAGTACGACCTCATCATCTTCCCCGAGGTCCACGCCGAATACGGGAGCGGCATGCACGAGGAAGTGGCGGGGCAGGGGTTCCCGATCTACGACTTCTTCTTCCCCGGGCTGGTGATCGATGCCCTGGACCGCGGAACCAACCAGCCGCTGCTGCGCTGGATCGCGGAGATCCAGGCCAAGGGACTCAAGACCATCAACATGCTGGGTTGCCACGACGGGATCCCGGTGCTCGACCTCAGGGGCAAAGGCGGGAACGGGTCGTTCAACCCTGGGTTGCTGGAGGAACAGCAGATCGAGGCCACCATGGAGCGCATCATCAGCCGGGGCGGGAGGGTCAAGAACCTGTTCGGCCATGACGGCAAGCAGATCGCCTATTACCAGGTGAACGCGACCTTTTTCAGCGCCCTTGGGGAGGACGAGCGCAAGCTGCTCCTGGCCCGTGCCATCCAGATGTTCATGCCCGGCATCCCCCAGGTGTGGTACCTGGATCTTTTCGCCGGCAGGAACGATTACGTGGCGGCGGACAGTGGGGGTGTCGCGGGACACAAGGAGATCAACCGGACCACGTTGAGCCTCGAAGATGCCGAAGAACACCTGAAACTGCCTGTGGTGCGCGATCAGATCGCACTCATCCGTCTGCGCAACCTGTCGCCGGCATTCCAGGGCGAGATGCAAGTCTTTGAGACCGAGCCGCATCTGTTGCACATCACCTGGCGGCACCCGACGTCCACGGCGACCTTGAAGGCCGATCTGCGCGATCAGTGCTTCACTGTCTACGAGGGCGAC
>JAQAZP010000124.1:0-2669 GCA_032127265.1 Acidobacteriota bacterium | reverse complement strand
CTGACGACCTGAACAGCTGGTCGAACTGGGTTATCGGCCGGGTGCTGATGTACGGGAATTTCACGCAGGTTCGGGCCATTCGACGTTTCTACGGTGACGGACTCCTGAAAACAGCCTTGTCAACTCGCGGTATCGACAGCCGGACAAGAACATACTGGGCCGTTGTCCTGGGAGAGAAGTTCGATGCACCCCAAAGTCCTCGATCCTGAAGCCTGGAAGGTGGTGAAGTCGCTGGCCCGCCTGGGACTGCTCGACGGTTGGTATCTTGCCGGCGGCACCGGCCTGGCTCTTCAACTGGGACACAGAATTTCAGAGGATCTGGATCTCTTCACGACCGAACCGTTTGATCCCGAAGACCTTTTGGGCCGCTTGTCCTCAACTGGCCAGGTCACCATCCTCGACCGGGGTCGGAGCACACTTCACACCCTGGTCGGGAAGATGAGGGTCAGTTTTCTGGCAGCCCAGGCGCCCTTCCTCTTCCCCGGCCTCCCCTACCGTGGCCTCACCCTGGCGGATCCGCGCGATATCGTGGTGATGAAACTGGTGGCCGTGGCCGGACGGGGCAGCCGGAAGGATTTCGTCGATCTCTATTTCTATCTCCAGTCCGGCGGTGACTTTGCCCAGGCCCTGCTGTGGCTCGAAAAACGGTTCGTCGATATCGATTACAACCGCTATCACATCCTGAAAAGCCTGACCTGGTTCACCGACGCCGAGGCTGAACCGATGCCGCGGATGATCAGGGAGGCATCCTGGTCCCGGATCAAGGCCGCCATCACCGACGAGGCCAAGCGGTTAAGTCCATGAGGCCACACATCGAATCAACTCCCGGACCAAAAGAAAAAGGAGTCACGACTCATCACCGTAACCCCTTGATAATGCTGGTGGAGCTGAGGGGGATCGAACCTGGCTCGTATTCTATTGCAATAATCGCACTTGTGGCACACCTAGCGCACAGAATCATACCAAGCCGAGACACGACAAAGCTTTGTCCGGGGACGGTTGGACCGCCGATGAACAGAAACGAGCACCAACCGAACAGAAGGAAGGCCCGATTCCACACAAAAAGTATGCACTATGTATGCACCAAATACCGCCCGATCTGAGACTGGTGATAGAGGTGGAATGATCTACCAGAAGCAATGACGGCTGGGATTATTACGATGGTTGAGGTGGCCGTCCCAGCGTGATCGTGGCCGATACGTGGAGTTAACCAGACATGACTCACTGGGCCGGAGTCGGGACCGAAAAATCAGGTTCGAGTCCGGCCCGGCTCCTCGATAGAACTTTCCGGGAAGTGTTCACATTGCCCCACCCTGCTGAGAGGGTGGGGCAACGGTCGAAACATTTTAGAACTTCCCGGCCGCCACGGTGGTTCCGTGGGTCAGGCCGTTGTATGCCTCCAGGTCGAACCACTGGATCAGCTGTACTCCGTCGAAGCGGTAGACCTTCACTGACGTGGCCGCGGACGGGTCCGGACCCTGGCCCACCACCAGATCAGTCCGCCCGTCACCGTCCAGATCGGCCCCGGCAAAGACCTTCGCCCCGTAGCGTACGTCTTCCGGCGGCCAGGCAAAGAAGTTGATCCCGGCCAACGCGGTCAACGTTGCCCCGTCGTAGTTCCAGCCGCGCACGTGGGCGCCGAACACGGCACCGGGACCGGCCCCGGTGATGATCTCGTCCATCCCGTCGCCGTCGACGTCCCCGCAACTCACGTTCACCCCGAACTTGTTCGTGCCGTAGGCCAGGAAGCTAACCTCCGGCATCGCTGACGCGGTCCCGCCGTCCACGTTCCATCCTCTGACGTGCGGCCCATAGACCGCCCCGGGACCCGCGCCGGTGACGATCTCGTCATAGCCGTCACCGTCGATGTCCCCGCAGGTGACGTTGACCCCCCAGTTGGGTGTGCCGTAGGCGAAGTAGCTCACCCCGGGTACCGGGGTCACCTGCGATGTGCCGTCGTAGTCAAAGGCCCGCACATGGGGGCCGAAAACCGCTCCCGGCCCGGCACCGGTGATGATCTCGTCGTATCCGTCAGCGTCGATGTCGCCGGCCGCGACATTCACCCCGTACTTGTTGGTGCCGTAGGCCAGAAAATTCAGTCCGGACATCGGCGTGCCGTCCGCGGCAAAACCGCGCACGTGGGGGCCGTAGATCGCCCCTGGGCCGGCACCGGTGAGGATCTGGTCGTACCCGTCACCCGTCACATCCCCGCAAGCGACGTTCACGCCGTACTGCGATGCGCCGTAAGCGCTGAATTCGTATATATGCGATGCATCCTGAGCTGCAGGGAACACTCTCACCAGCGGACTGTTGGTATCAGCGGGACCGGGGCCGATCACAAGCCTTACCAAAATCGAGGTATTGATCAGCACCGAGACATCGTCGCTGACAACATTCCCCACGGCCAGGTCCAGGTGGCTGTCCCCATCCAGGTCGCCGATGGCGACGGAGGACGGCCCGTCGCCGGCTACGTAATTCACGGCGGCCTGGAAAGAGCCATCCCCATTACCCAAGAGCACCGAGACATTGTCGCTGGCTCCATTCGCCACGGTCAGGTCCGGGTAGCTGTCTCCATCCAGGTCGCCAATAGCCACAGAATAAGGATTGCTTCCGACCACGTAATTCACGGCAGCCTGGAAAGAGCGATCCCCATTACCCAGGAGCACCGA
>JAQAZP010000123.1:0-6666 GCA_032127265.1 Acidobacteriota bacterium | reverse complement strand
CACGGCCTGCCGCAGAGTCTCCTGCCAGCTCCCGAGCGGCTGACCGGGAATGGCGGAGATCAGGTCGATGCTCAGACGACTGATCCCGGCGTCCCTCAGCAGTCCGCAGGACCGCCCGATTTCATCCGCCCGGTGCCGTCGCCCCAGAAAGGCCAGCACCTCTTCATTGAACGACTGCCCCCCGAGACTCACACGGTTCACGCCCAGGGCGGCCAGTTGTGCGGCGGTCTCACGATCCAGATCCGCCGGGTTGGCCTCGAGGGTGATCTCGGCATCAGGGTCGAAGCGGAAATTGTCGAACAGGGTGCCAAACAGCGATTCCAGCTGTTCAAGCGCCAGGGAGGACGGCGTGCCGCCGCCGACATAGAGGGTGTCGAATTCGCCCCACTGCCCTGCCGCGGTTTCGGCATCCCGGGCCAGGGCCGCCAGCCAGCGGTCCGCTTCACCTCCCCGGGTTGTGGAACAGAAGTCGCAGTAGACACAGCGGCTGCGGCAGAAGGGCACGTGGACATAGAGACCAGGGGCGGCCATGGGCTTCCTCCCAGCTCAGTTCTTCTCCGTCTTGAGCACCGCAATGAAGGCGCCCTGGGGAATGGAGACGTTACCCACCATCTTCATCCGCTTCTTGCCCTTCTTCTGTTTTTCCAGCAGTTTCCGCTTGCGGCTGATGTCACCGCCGTAGCACTTGGCCGTCACGTCCTTGCGAAAGGCGGCGACATTGGAACGGGCGATGATATTCCCGCCGATGGCCCCTTGGACGGCGATCTTGAACATGTGCCGGGGGATCTCGTCCTTCAGCCGGTCGCAGGCCCGCACCGCCCGGGACCGCGCCCCGTCCCGGTGCACGATCTGGCTCAGTGCGTCCACCTTGTCGCCATTAAGCAGGATGTCCAGCTTCACCAGGTCGCTTTCCCGGTAGTCCAACTCTTCGTAGTCAAAAGACCCGTAGCCCTGGGTCACCGTCTTCAGCCGGTCGTAGAAGTCGTAGATGATCTCGGCCAGCGGCATGTCGCAGCGGATCTCCAGCCGTCCCGGGGTGGGATAGTTGAACTGCGGGTTCACTCCCCGCCGGTCCCGGCAGAGGTCCATCACCACCCCCATGTAGCGTTCGGGGAGGAGGATGATCGCCCGGTAGAAGGGTTCCAGGGAGCGTTTGATGGCTATGGGATCGGGATAGTGGGCCGGGTTGTCCACGGTGACCTCTTTCCCGTTGTTCAACTGGAAGCGGTAGCGCACGGTGGGGGCGGTCATGATGATCGACTGGTCGAACTCCCGTTCAAGCCGCTCCTGGACGATCTCCAGGTGCAGCAGGCCGAGGAAGCCGCAGCGAAAACCCATGCCCAGCGCAGCCGAACTGTCCTTCTCGTAGATCAGCGCGGCATCGTTGAGGGTGTACTTCTCCAGCGCGTCGATCAGCGACGGGTACTCGTCCGAAGCCACCGGGTAGAGCGAGGAGAAGACCACCGGCTTGACCTCCTTGAACCCCGGCAGGGGTACGGAGGCCGGGGCCTTGTCCAGGGTGATGGTGTCGCCGATGCGGGTGTCCCCCACCCGCTTGATCCCGGCGATGATGTAGCCCACCTCTCCTGCGCTGAGCGTTTTTGCCGGTTCGCGGCTCAGTCGGTGAATACCCACCTCCTCCACCCGGTGGACGGTCCCGTTGTACATCATCCGGATCGTATCACCGGCCTTCAGCTGGCCCTCGAAGACCCGGCAGCTGACCACCGTGCCGCGGAAGGGGTCGTAGTGGGCGTCGAAGATCAGGGCGCGGAGCGCTTTATCCGGCTCCTCCTTTGGCGGCGGCACCAGGTCGATGATGGCCCGGAAGACGTCGTCGATCCCCTCCCCGGTCTTGGCCGAACAGAGCACGGCGCCATCGGAGTCGAGACCCAGGTCAGCCTCGATCTGTTCCTTGACCCTTTCAATGTCGGCCGATGGGAGGTCGATCTTGTTGATCACCGGGATGATCTCCAGATCGTGCTCCAGGGCCAGGTAGAGGTTGGCCACCGTCTGGGCCTCCACGCCCTGGGCGGCATCCACCAGGAGCAGCACCCCCTCGCAGGAGGCCAGGGCCCGGGAGACTTCGTAGGAGAAGTCCACGTGCCCGGGTGTGTCGATGAGGTTCAGGTCGTAGCGTGTGCCGTCGGGGGCGATGTGCGGCAGGGTCACCGCCTGGCTCTTGATGGTGATGCCCCGTTCCCGCTCGATGTCCATGCTGTCCAGGATTTGGTCCCTGAACTCCCGCAGCTCCACCAGGCCCGAGGCCTGGATCAGCCGGTCGGCCAGGGTGGACTTGCCGTGGTCGATGTGGGCGATGATGCTGAAATTCCGTTTCTGGGCCACAACCGGACTCCTCATACCCGACAGCGCGCCGGGTCATTCGATGATCAATTCAACTGTCTCCGCCGAGACCGATACCGGCGGCCAGGGTCTTCAGTCCGCCCTGGGCCAGCCCCATGATCTTGCCCGGCGGAAGACGCAGGTACTTCCAGCCGTGACGCAGCAGATACGAGGGCCGGAGGTAAAACCGCCGATAGGCCCGGCGGACGGTCCTCTCGATCTCCGCCGGGTCCCTGCCGGCGGGCAGGTAGCATACATCCTCGAACACATTGTATCGCTCCAGGTCGTTGTGAGTCATGGTCCCCACCTGGAGAGCATATTCCGAAAGCCTGGTGCCCGGGTAGGGCACAAAGGTCAACCAGTAGACAAACTCGGGATTCAGGTCCAGGCCGAAGCGGATCGACTGCTCGGTTTCCTCGACGGTCTCGGTGGGCAGGGTGAGGATGAAGGAGGCGGTGATCTGGATGCCGGCCTGTTTGGTCCAGCGAAAGGCCTGGACGGTCTTTTCCAGCGGGATGCGCTTGTTCACCAATTCCAGCAGCCGCGGAACCCCGGACTCCACACCGTAAAAGATCTGGTAGCAACCGGCCCGCTTCATCTCTTTCAGCACATCCGGTTTCACCAGGTCGGTGCGGGTGAAGCAGGCCCACTTCAGCCGGGGGAACCTCTTCCTGATCCCCTCGCACAGATCGAGAACCCGCTTGCGGTTGGCGGTGAAAGACTCGTCGTAGAACTGAATCTCGTCGGCCCGCTGCTCATCCACCACCCTGGCGATCTCGGCCAGCACCCGCTGGGTGGACTGGAAACGGTGCGTCCGGCCAAAGACCTCGTGGCTCGAGCAGAAACCGCAATTGAACGGGCAGCCCCGGGAGGTCATCAGGTGCACCGTGCGCCGTCCCCGCAGCTGGGCCCCGGAGCGGTATTTTTCCATGGGCAGCAGGTGTCGCGCCGGAAACGGCAGCTGGTCCAGGTCCTTGATCAGCGACCGCGGCTGATTGTAGACCGCTTCCCCGTCCGGCGCAGGCTTCCAGACCAGTCCGTCAACAGCTGCCGGGTCGCCACGGTCATCGATCAGCTGCAGCAGTTCGGCAAAGGTCTGTTCCCCTTCCCCGGAAACCAGGTAGTCCACCTCGGGGTGATTGATACAGTCCTCGGGGAACAGGGTGGCATGAACACCGCCGAGCACCGTGGCCACACCGGGCACGCTGGCTTTTGCCTTTTCGCAGATGGCCACACACTTGCGGATGGTGGTGCAGAAGGTCTGCAGGCCGATCAGCTGCGGCTGCTCGAGGCGCAGTTCCTCCTCCAGGGCGGCCATGGACAGGTCCTCGGCCTCGGCGTCGATGATTCGTACCTGGTGTCCCAGATCCTCGGCCACGGCAGCAAGATAGGCCAGGCCGAGGGACGGGTAGACCGCTCCGGCGCTGGTCAGCGCGCCGTAGCGCTCCTCGAGTGCCGCGGGGGGGACGATGAACAGAATCTTCATGGCGCTGGCGGTCCGGACGTTTCCACGCTCTCGCCCACGGCCAGGGCAACCCCGCAACCGTCAGGACCGGTGCGGGGAGACGGTTCGGCCGGGGTCACACCCTCGGATACCGGGACGGGGAACATGGCGGACAGGGAGCCGGTCCACTTGTTCTTCGGGGTTGCCGGAGCTTCGGGCAGGCGGACACGCTTGCCGCGCAGCACCCCGATGATCTTCTTCATTGTGTAGTGCCGGTAGCGGCGGTAGAGCCGCTTGCGGATCAGCTCAAACTTCTTCTCCCCGCCGAACTGGTAGACCAGGAAGCTGCCGATGATCGGCGGGATGGAGGGCATCATCCGCATGGCCCGGGGGTGATCGAGGATCCAGGTGATCCAGCTGCGGGGCAGGTAGCGGATCAGGATCAGCACGGTGCGGTAGCGGTTGAACATCGGGCTGAAGATCAGGTCCGGGGTCAGATACGACTTGCGCTCGATCTCCTTCAGCTTCTCCGGGGTGGGCCGGGTGTCCAGCATCCCCTCCTGCTCGGCGATCTTTGTAATCTCGAGATCGGGGAAGGTGTGCAGCCAGAGCACGTGGATGCGTTCGATGCGGTTCCTGTTGTAGAAGCGGCAGAGCTTGTCCAGCTCGGCGGTGGTCTGCCGCGGAAGGCCGAGGATGTAGTCCCCCACGGTGAAGATCTTCGACTTCATCATCTGCTGGCAGGCCTGTTCAACCATCTCGTCGGTCTCGGTGCGGTGCAGCACCTTCAGCCGCACCTCCGGGTCGAGGGACTGGATGCCGAACTCCACCTGGTAGCAGTTTGATTTCTCCAGTGCGCGCACCGTCCGCTCGTTGAGATTGCGAACGTGGGTGTAGCACCAGTACGGCACCAGCACCTTTTCCGCGGCGTAGCGCTCAGCGAACTCCTCCACCCACTCCTCGCTGGAGGTGAAATTGTTGGCCGCCATGCGCACCACCTGGATGCCGTATTTTTCCTTGGCCCACTTCAGCTCGGCCACCACGTTGGCCGGACTGCGCCGGCGGAGGTAGTTCTTCGGAAAGCCGTAGGCCCGTTTGACTACGTTGTTGTAGCAGAAGGTGCAGGCGTTGGGGCAGCCCCGCTCGCTGATCAGAAGGTGGCCGTAGTTGAACGGGATACCGGCACTGAGAAAAAGGTCCTTGTCCGGGAAGGGCAGCGAATCAAGGTCGTCGATCAGCGGCCGCAGCGGGTTGTCACGGATTCCGCCATTTTCGCGGAAGGAGAGGTTCTGGATCGTGGGGTCGAAGTCGCCGCGGTCCAGCGACTCCACCAGGTCAACCATGGCAAATTCACCTTCACCACGGACGACGAAGTCCACGCAGGGATGGGCCAGCAGTTCCTCGGGCACCGAAGTGGCGTGGATGTTGCCGAAAACGGTGGGCACTTCCAGGTGCTTCTTCACCTCGGTGGCCACCTCGATGGCCCACTGGCTGGTGGCCCGGACCACTGAAAAGGCCAGAAGATCCGGCTCCAGTTCCAGAATCCGCTTAATGGTGTTCTGCTGATAGCTGAAGAGCCTGGCCATCCGTGGGTTGTAGCTGAAGGTGTCGTCGAACAGCCCGGGGTCGAAAACCAGGCGCACATCGTGCCCCTTCTGCTTGAGCAGGGCGGACATGTAGCCCACCCCCAGCAGTTCAAAAGCCGAGCATGCAAATACGATTCTCATAAACAGGGCACCTTCCCTGGTTCGGCGCAATGATCACCATGGAGGGCCGGTTCAGCCCCCCGCGCATCATACTTGGGGCACCCGAGCGGTGCAATACGGAATGAGGACTTTCCACCTTCCATCCGTTGACCTTGCCGCGGGGCCTCACTAGAATGCAGCGAGCGGATCAACTGTATCATCTCCACTTTCGGGGAACTCCATGCCGACCAGCAGCTCCAGGACCACCGGCCTGCTTTGCGCAGCGGCCCTGACCCTTCTGGCGCTGCTGATCCTCTCGCCCCTGCTCTACTACCCCTTTGCCAGGGACCACGGCATGTACATGGTGGTGGCTGAGACCATGGCCCGGGGGGGCATGCCCTATGCTGATGCCTGGGACCTGAAGACCCCCGGGATCTTCTTCGTCTTTCGCGCAGCACTGGGGCTGTTCGGCAGAGTGATGTGGGGGGTGCGGGTGCTGGAACTGCTGGCCCTGGCCACCACCGCCCTGGTGCTGGCCCGTCTGGGCCGCCGCCTTCTTCTGGAAATACCCGCGGCCGGCCCACTGGGCGCCGCCTTTTTCCTGCTCTTTGCCGGCCACAACCTCAATTACTGGCACACGGCCCAGGCCGAGAGCTTTCTCCTGCTGCCCCTGGTGCTGGGTCTCGACCTGGCGGTTCAGGCCCTGACCGGGCGGCGTCCGCGCCGTGCGGTTGCAGCCGCGGCTCTCGCCGGCCTCTGTATGGGACTGGTTTTCGTATTCAAGTTCCCGAACATTCTCCCCTTCGCCTGCGTCCTGCCGCTGGCCATCCTGCCGTTAGCCGGCGGCACAGGCACGGACAAGCGGCCCCGGCTCTCCATGCTTTGGCCAGCGCTGGCCTGGTTCGCGGCCGGTTCCCTGCTGCCGCTGGCGATGATCGCCAGCTGGTTCGCCGCCCGCGGCGCCTGGGCCCCTATGGTGGAAACCCTCTTTGTCTTTGCCCCGCGATACGCCGGAATCACCGCGTCACCCGGTCTGCTGACCCACGGGCTGAGGGTTTTTGCCGGTTTTTTCATGACCGGCTCAGGTCTGCTGCTGCCCAAATGGCTCTGTCTCGCCGGCCTGGTGGACACCCAGGGAGCGAAAAATAGCGCCGGGAGATTAGATCAGCAGCTCTGCTTCGTGCTTTCGCTAGCCGA
>JAQAZP010000122.1:0-3605 GCA_032127265.1 Acidobacteriota bacterium | reverse complement strand
CCGGCGGCCTGGTGGCCACCCCGCAGCTCTACCACAAATTGATGTCGAGGCCCTGGCTTTCAGAATCGTCGGCGCCGCTGGTGGAATTCCGGGAGTTCACCTCGCCGGGCGACCCGGTGATCAGCGTGGTGCCGCGATTCGCCTGGTACGTGGGGGGCCGTTTCCGCTACCTGCCCAACGATTCCCTGGAACAAACCGTGACCTATGCCAGAAAGACGGGGGTGAAGTGGCTGCTGATCACCAGGGACCCCGCGTCGCTGGACGAGGCCGCCCTCTACGCCAATGCCGGCTGGTTCCTGCGGGGCCGGCCCGATCAGACGCACCCCGAGCTGCTGCGCTTTGCCGCTCGCTCGAAGGACGGGTTCGGGTATCTGTTCGAGATTCGGCCCGGGACATTGTAAACTTATCTGGTGGTCGCACCGTCAATAGACTGTTGGCTGTGCATGCATACCGTTGCCCCGTCAAGTCAAGACTGCGGGAAGCTTGAGCAGGGCAGAATGAAACAGAATGGGGTCAGGCACCATTTTATTTTCACAGCAATCCCCCCGGAATCAGCACTGCTGCCGGGGAGGTAAATTCGCCGCGCTCGTGAGGATATACTGCAATCATTAACACAGGAGTAGCAACAAGATGAAAAAAGGTCTCACCCTTCTGGCTGTCCTGATGCTGATGGCCGCCGCGGCCTGTCAGCAGGAACCGCCCCCGTTCTGGTTTGAGGGAACCACTTTCGATGCCGCCCAGGTGCAGGCCCGGACCGAAGGGAAGATGATCCTCATCGATTTTTACTCACCTACGTGAGGCCCCTGCAAATTGCTGGATCAGCAATTCTTCAACAACAGCGAGTTCGCCGACTATCTCAGCAGCACATTTGTCCTGATTCACGCCGACTCCGCCGAGGACTTCGGCCAGTCGCTCTTCGAAAAGTTCGGTATCCGGGGCACCCCCGCGGTGATGGTGCTCAATGACCAGGGGGAGGAGATCGACCGGGTGACCGGCTACGGACCGCCAGCCTCCGGGTTCCGCACCCGCCTGGAGACCGCCTACACCGGCCCGTACACCATGCTGGCCCTGCGCCGGGCCCACGAGGAGAACCCCGAGAACCTGACCACCGTGGCCCGCCTGGCCCGCAAGCACCAGGGCAACTACAATTTCGACGCCATGGCCCCCTTCATCCGGACACTGCTCCAGCGGGCGGAAGAGTCGGCCGTTCTGACCCTGCCCCTGGGTGAGAACGACGAAGAGATCAATGCCCTGGAATATGCCCGCTTCATGGAGCTCTTCGAGAAACCGGAGCGAATCCCCGAAACGCTGGCCGACTACAAGGAGAGCAGTCTTCGCCCCATGGCCTTCGACCGCCTCTGGCGTGAAATGCGCAAGGAAGCCACGCGGGATGAAAGCTTCGGTGTGGCGGAGATGCTGCTGGAACAGTACCCCGACGAGATTCCCCTGCTCACCACCTACATCAGGGCCAGCACCCAGATCGGAATCAATACCGAGCGGGCCGTGGAACTGGCCGACCACCTTATTTCGCTGGAGGCCTATGAGCCGGATTCACACCTCAATCCTGAACTGGCCAGGCTCTATGTGAAGGCCGGCCTGGATGAGAAGGCCCTTGCCGTCTACGGCGAGACCTATATCGCACCGTTCATGGCCGACGACACCCACGAACTGAACGGCTACGCCTGGTTCTGGGCCCTGGAGGAGAAGAACCTGGAGAGCGCTCTCGAGGTTATCCAGCGGGCGAGGGAAATCGACCCGGCGGACGACAACCTGCTGGACACCATGAGCATGGTGCAGTGGATCATGGGCGACCACCTGGCCGCCATCGCCACCGAGCAGAAGGCCCTGGAAATGAGCGGCGGCAAGAACAATGACTACATCGAACGAATCGATAAAATCAAGGCCGACATGGCGCTCGGCGACACCGCGGAGGCTGAGCCCGCGCACTGATGGCTGACACCACATTCCAGCAGAAAACCACCCTCGGCCGGACCGGTCTGAGCGTCAGCCGGATCGGTCTGGCCGCGGGATACAAACCGCCGGCCCGGGCGGTGGAACGGGCGTTCCACGAATACGGGATCAACTTCTTCTACTGGGTGGCCCGCAAGCCGGGCATGCGCGAGGCGCTCCTGCCGCTGCTCAAATCGAAGCGGGACGAACTGGTGGTGGCCATCCAGAGTTACGACCACCTGGGGCTCTGGCTCAACCGCTCGGTGGAGAGCGCACTCCGGGAGCTGAACATCGAGCAGGTGGAGATCCTCTTTCTCGGCTGGTTCAACTTCAGTCCCTCGCAACGGCTGCTCGACATGGCCCTCAAGCTCAAGGAACTGGGCAAGATCCGTTTCCTCGGCATCTCCGGCCACAACAGGCTGTTCCACGGCAAGACCGCCCGCGACCCCGATTCACCCTTTGACCTGCAGATGATCCGCTACAACGCGGCCCACCGTGGCGCAGAAACCGACATCTTTAACAGCCTGCCCGACCAGCCCCCCGGGATCGTCACTTACACCGCCACCCGCTGGGGTCAGTTGCTCAAGCAAAGAAAAATGCCGCCCGGAGAAAAGCCCCTCACCGCCGCCGAGTGCTACCGCTTCGCCCTCTCCCACCCGGCGGTGAACGTCTGTCTCGCCGGCCCCCGCAGCGAGGAGCAGATGGACCAGGGACTCCAGGCCCTCAGCCAGGGCCCGCTCTCCCCGGATGAACTGGCCCGCATCCGCCGCATCGGGGACCACGTGCACGGGTGAACCGCTCTCACCTCCCGGCGCCATCCCTCTGACCATCACACACACCCTGCCCGCCGGTTCTTTTTCGCCAGACTTTTTCATGGACAATCAATTGTGGAGTAGTATTGCGTCAGGCTCCATCACGATTCCGCAAAACGATCCGGGAGGCCGCCATGACCAGATCCGCAGTCCTCGCCTTGACACCTTTGCTGCTCTGCCTGATGGCCGCTCCCCTTTCCGCCGATATCATCCACGTCCCCGGCGACCAGCCAACCATCCAGGCCGGGATCAACGCAGCCGTGGATGGCGACACCGTGCTGGTGGGCCCCGGCACGTATTACGACCCTATCGACTTCATGGGGAAGGAGATCATCGTTCGCAGCACGGCCAGCGCTGCACAGACGATCATTGATGGGACGAACCACTACGAACGGGCGGTGACCTTCGCCAGTGGTGAGGGGCCCGGTGCGGTACTCGATGGGTTCAAGATTACCAATGCCAGTGAAGGCGGCATTTGGTGCTTCGAATCCTCGCCCGTCATCACCGGCAATATCCTCGTCCACAACGGCCACCAGGGTGTATGGCCTGGCTCGGTGCTAGGCGGCGGAATCGGCGTTATTCGTGGATCGCCAACCATCTCCGGAAACACCATACGTGATAACCAGGGCTGGAATGTTGGGGGGGGGATCTACTGCCAGGAAGGCGCGCCAACGATCACGGATAACCTGATTGAGAGCAACAGTGCCTACGATCGGTATAGCATTGGTTCAGGAGGTGGGATCTTCGCATCAAATTCAGCAGCGGTTATCACGGGCAACATCATCGACGGCAATTGGGCCTCAGGAACGTATTATTACTACTATGAATCCCTTGGCGGTGGTA
>JAQAZP010000121.1:0-2949 GCA_032127265.1 Acidobacteriota bacterium | reverse complement strand
GCCGGACCGGCGGGCGACACCAAGGGGCTGCCGGGCGGTCTCGACCGGCCGGCGGTGACCCTGGCCGTGGCCAAGAAGCCGGGGACCAACGCCACCGACATGGTCAACGACCTGGACCGGCGGATCGAGGGGATGCGGGGGACGGTGATCCCCTCCGATGTGGAGATTCTGAAAACCCGCGATTACGGCTTCACCGCCAAGGAGAAGTCGGACGAATTGCTCAAGCACCTCTTCGAAGCCACCATCGCGGTGATCCTCCTCATCTGGCTCACCATGAGCTGGCGCGAGTCGGCGGTGGTGGCGGTGGTCATCCCGGTGACCCTGGCCCTGACTCTGGCCGCCTCCTATTTCTTCGGCTACACCCTCAACCGCGTGACCCTCTTCGCCCTGATCTTCTCCATAGGAATACTGGTGGATGATGCCATCGTGGTGGTGGAGAACGTGCACCGTCACATGAAGCTCGGCTGGGCCGGCCGCCGGCTGACCACGGTCTACGCCGTGGACGAGGTGGGCAACCCGACGATCCTGGCCACTTTTGCCATCATCTCCGCCCTGCTGCCGCTAGCCTTTGTCCGCGGTCTGATGGGCCCCTACATGCGGCCGATACCGATCAACGCCTCGGCGGCGATGTTGATCTCCCTCGGCGCGGCCTTCGTCATTTCGCCCTGGCTGACCAAGCGGCTGTTCAAAAGCGAGGCAAAAATCATCAGCAAGGGCCCCGACCCGCTGGGGCCGCCCCGGGAGGGCCTCCTCGCCCGGACCTATACCCGGTTGATGCAGCCGATGATCCGCTCGTCCATCTACCGTTACACGTTCCTCGCCCTGGTTGTCGTGCTGCTGGTCGGCGCGATGAGCACGGTTTACGTCAAGTTCACCATGGTGAAGATGCTGCCCCACGACAACAAGTCCGAACTGCAGGTGATCATCGACGCCCCGGAGGGCTTCACCCTGGAGAAGACCGACGCCGCGGCCCGCGAGATCGCCGGCGTCTTCCGTCAGATGCCGGAAGTGGTGGACTACCAGGTGTACAGCGGCACGTCCTCGCCATACAATTTCAACGGCCTGGTGCGCCACTACTTCATGCGTGACCAGAGCAACATGGCCGACATCCAGATCAACTTCGTCCACCGCGACAAGCGTGACCTGCAGTCCCACCAGCTGGCGGGCCAGGTGCGGGAGATGATCGCGCCCATCGCCCAACGGCTGGGGGTGCTGGTCAAGGTGGCCGAGATCCCGCCCGGCCCGCCGGTCTTGTCCACCCTGGTGGCCGAGATCTACGGCCCAACCATGGAGGGGCGCCTCGACGTGGCCGGCAAGGTCAAGCAGGAGCTGGAGGCAACCGATGGCGTGGTTGACGTGGACTGGGAAGTGGAGCACGCCGCGCCGCGCACCGAGATCCTGGTGGACCGCGAGAAGGCGATCCGTGCCGGGGTGACCCCGGAGCAAGTGGTGCGCACCCTGCGCCTGGCCTTGAGCGGCGGCGAGGCCGGCGTGTCCCACCAGCCGGCGGCGCGCACCGAGGTGCCGATCCTGCTGCGGCTGGACCGGGCCCAGCGCTCGCACATCGACGAGCTGCTTCAGCTCAGCGTGCACAACGGCCAGGGCGGAATGGTGCCGCTGGCTGAACTGACGACGGTGGTTGAGCGGACCCGCGAACTGAGCCGCTATCACAAGCACCTCCAGCCGGTGACCTACGTCTACGGCGAGGTGGCCGGCGCCCTGGAAGCACCGGTCTACGCGATCCTCGAGATGGAAGAGCGGATCGGCGAAATCCGCACTCCGGACGGCAAGCCGCTGGAGGTGATCGCCACCACCCTCCCCGAGGACACCACCCGCTACATCATGAAGTGGGACGGGGAGTGGCACATCACCTACGAGGTGTTCCGCGACATGGGCATCGCCTTCGCCGTGGTGATGGTGCTGATCTACGTGCTGATGGTGGGCTGGTTCAAGTCCTTCGTCACGCCGCTGATCATCATGGTGCCGATCCCGCTGACCCTGGTGGGGATCCTGCCGGCCCACGGCATGTTCGGCATCTTTTTCACCGCCACCTCGATGATCGGGTTCATCGCCCTGGCCGGCATCATCGTCCGCAACTCGATCCTGCTGGTGGATTTCATCAACCTTGAACTGCAGGCCGGTGAACCGCTGAACGAAGCGGTGGTCAAGGCCGGCGCGGTGCGCCTGCTGCCCATCGTACTGACCCAGGCCTCGACCATCGTCGGCGGGGTGTTCATGCTCTCCGACCCGATCTTCCAGGGCCTGGCCCTGGCGCTGATCTCGGGCATCACCGTCTCCACCTTTCTCACCCTGGGGGTGATCCCGGTGCTCTACTACATGTACCTCAGAGCGGCCGGGCCGGAGAACGTGGTGCAGATCGGCAGCGAACAGGAAGCCTGACAAGAGTGACAACAGCAGGCGGGTCTCCAGGTAGCGGCCCGCAACTTAAAGGAGCAAGTCGATGACCGTCAACAAGGCACTGAGGGCAATGGCCGGATTCTTTATTTTGTTGACCCTGGCCCTGGGCCACTGGCACAACCCGTTGTGGTATCTGTTCACCGCCTTTGTGGGGCTGAACCTCTTGCAGTCCGCTTTCACCAACTGGTGCCCGGCGATGACCATCTTCCGCAAGCTCGGCCTGCGTGAGGACTGAGGAGATACCAGAATGAAGATGCTGATGATGATCGTGGAGTCGGGTTACAAGGAGCAGCTGGAAGTGCTGCTGAACAGCCACGAGATCGTGGGCTACACCGAAATCCCCCAGGTTTTCGGCAGCGGCGCCACCGGCGCCCGCATGGGCTCCCGGGCCTTTCCCAAGACCTCCAGCGTGATCTTTACCGTGCTCGGTGACGTTGCAGCGGTCCAGCTGGCGGAGAGCATCAGGGAGTTCTGCGAGTCCTGCGCCCAGCACATGCACATGATCGTCTGGCACGCCGACAAGGTGTTCTG
>JAQAZP010000120.1:0-3014 GCA_032127265.1 Acidobacteriota bacterium | reverse complement strand
ACCGCTTCCGCGGCAGGTGGGGCAGCGGCCGTCGTCCACGTTGAACGAGAAGGTTCCGGCATTGAAGCCACGCCGCTCGGCCAGCTCGGTGGCGGCGAACTGGCTCCTGATCGGGGCAAAGGCCTTGAGATAGGTGGCGGCGTTGGCCCGGGGACTGGAGCCCACCGGCGCCTGGTCCACCAGCACAACCTCGGCCAGCCGTCCGGCGCCGCGGATTCCCCGGCAGCGGCCCGGTGCGCCGTGGGGCAGTTGCGGCATGCCCAGCTCCCGGCGCAGGTTGCGGTAGAGCTCCTCCTCCACCAGGGTGCTCTTGCCCGAGCCGGAGACGCCGGTGACACAGGTCAGCAGGCCGAAGTGGAACTCGGCGTCCACCCCCTTGAGATTGTGCTCCGCGGCGCCCAGCAGGCGAACATTCCGCCCGCGCTTCGGCCGCCGCCGCCGGTCCGGCGGTCTGATCCGCTCGATGCCCGCCAAGTAGCGGCCGGTCTTGGACTCGGCACAGGCCGGCAGCTCGGAAGCCGGGCCCTGGTAGACCACGCGGCCTCCCTGTTCCCCGGCGCCGGGCCCCAGGTCCACCGCGTAGTCCGCGGCCCGCATCATCTCCGGGTCGTGCTCCACCACCACAACCGTATTGCCCGCGTCACGCAGCCCGTGAAGCACGTCCACCAGCCGGCCCACGTCCCGGGGGTGCAGGCCGATACTCGGCTCGTCCAGCACGAAGAGGGTGTTGACCAGCGCGGTGCCCAGGGCGGTGGTCAGTCCGATCCGTTCCACCTCTCCACCGGAGAGGGTTCGTGACTGGCGGGCCAGGGTGATGTAGCCCAGGCCCACCCGGCAGAGATAATCGAGGCGGTTGCCCACCTCGTCAAGGATCATCCGCGTGGCCTGGTCTGCCGGCAACTCACCCTCGATGTGGTGCAGCCAGCCGTGGGCGCCGTCCACCGGCAGGGCGTTGAAATCCGCCAGGGTCAGCCCGCCCAGCCGGTAGAGCAGGGCTTCGGGTCTCAGCCGCGAGCCATTGCAGGCGGAGCAGGTTCGGTAGCGCCGGTAGCGTGAAAGCTTCACCCGCACGTGCATCTTGTATGACTTTGTTTCCAGCCAATCAAAATACCCGGCCACACCGGGGAAGTCGTCGGTGCCGTTCCAGATCAGACGGCGCGCTTGCTGGTCCAGCTGGCGCCAGGGCACGTTCAGCGGTATGCCCTGCCGGCGGCAGAAAGCGGCCAGTTCCTGCTGGCCCTCGGTGAAAGAACCGCTGGTCCATGGTTTCACCGGACCCTGGCTGATGGTCTTCCCCTTATCCGGGATCACCAGCTCGGGGTCGATCTCGATGATCCGTCCGAACCCCTTGCACTGCGGGCAGGCGCCCACCGGGTCATTGAAAGAGAAGAGATTGGGGGATGGCGGATCGTAGCCGATGTCACAACGGGCGCAGTGGCGGCCGGTTGAAAAGTGGATCCGGCGATTCTCTTCGGGCAGAAAGACCAGGGCCCGGCCGCGACCCAGGTCGAAGGCCGTTTCCAGCGACCCGGTGATACGCGAGGTTTCCGCGGGATCGATGACCAGCCGGTCGAGCACCACCTCGAGCACCTTGCTGCGCCGCTGCGCGGGGACGCGGTCGAGGCCCGCAACCTGTCCGCCAACGATCACCCGCAGCAGGCCCTGGCTCTCCAGGGCCCGGCGAACGTCTTTGGCCGGAAGCCTGCGGGGCACGCTCAGCGGCATGGCCACCACTGCTTTTTGTCCCCGAGCCTCCTCCAGCAGCACTCGGCAACTCGACTCCGGCGTGTCAGGATGCACCGGCTCGCGGCAGGACCGGCAGTGCAGGGTGGCCGTACGGGCGAAGAGCAGCTTGAGGTGATCCTGCAGTTCGGTCATGGTGCCCACAGTCGAGCGCGAGCTCTTCAGCGGGTCGGTGCCCTGAATGGCAATGGCCGGGGGAATGCTGACGATACGCCGCACATCCGGCGGGTTCATCCGGTCGAGGAACTGCCGGGCGTAGGGGGAGAAGGTCTCCACATAGCGCCGTTGACCTTCGGCGTAAAGCGTGTCGAAAGCCAGGGAAGACTTGCCCGAACCGCTGACGCCGGAGATCACGGTGATCTGCTTCAGCGGCAGGTCCACGTCCAGCCCCTTGAGGTTGTGCTGCCGGGCCCCCCGGACGCGGATCACCTCCTGCCCCGCCCTCCTTGCCCCCGCATTGCTGCGCGCTTTTTTCATGGCCTACTTCCGCCGCTGATCCCCCTGGGCGGGAGATCGCCTGTTCCGGTTTTTGAAGTAAAAGAGCATAGCAGGAAATCCCGGCCGGGCACACTGGAACCGGGGGATGGAGGTGAGACGGATCATGTTCGCCCCGGCTGATCCTGGGCCGTGAAGGCGGCCGGCGGCGAGGTTGACCAGACCGCTTTTGCCATGCTAGACTGCGCCCCCTAATTCATACATAGATAAGTGGCTTACGCACTGCTGCTGGGCAGGCGGCCAGCATTAGGTGAAACAGTGGAGCAAATTGATACGACCGGGGGCCGGCGGGGGTATCTTGTCCTCATCGGCGGTGCCGAGGACCGCAGCGGAACGAAGGAAATCCTCCGGCGGACAGTGGAGCTCAATGGTGCGGGCATTGTCTCGTTGATCCCCAGCGCCAGCCGCAGTCCACAAGAACTGGCCCGGCAATATACCCGGGCTTTCCACTCGCTGGGCGTCAGCAAGGTCCACACCCTGGATATCTGCAGCCGAATCGAGGCCGACCGGAACCGTTACGCTGAGTGGATCAGTGAGTCGGACCTGATTTTTTTTACCGGCGGCGATCAGGTGCGCCTGGTGCGGTTGTTGGGAAACAGCCGGGTGATCGAGGAGACCAGGCAGAGGTGGCGGCAGGGCGCCACGGTGGCCGGGAGCAGTGCCGGGGCCGCCGCGGCCAGCGACCCGATGCTCTACGACGGCCAATTGAAGGGCCTGCACAAGGGACGGGTGCGGCATCACCGGGGGTTCGGCTTCATCCGGGGAATCACCATCGA
>JAQAZP010000119.1:0-5619 GCA_032127265.1 Acidobacteriota bacterium | reverse complement strand
AACCGATGATCGTGTCTTGGATATGTAGCGGCAAAGGCCATAAAACCACCATGGCCAGCATCGCATATAAAACGATCAGTGCAATATGAGGGAGAACCTTTCGACGAAGTGATACCATTTTGGACCTTCAGGGATTCGTGTGGGTAGCGTAGCCCATCATGCCATTCTCTGATTTCATTACACGGGCAGGATGCAAATCCAATCCGCCAAGATCAGGAAAGCAGTGTCGGGCCGTCCTCGCGGAAGAGCGCCGGCCGGCAGATGCCCAGCCGCCGGCCCAGACCCAGAACCGAGGTCCAGATCACACCAATACCGTAGACCACGCTGCGGCGGAAGTTGATCGACGACGACTCCGCGATGTAGCGGCAGGGGCAGGAGACTTCGGCGATACGATACCCGCGGAGGATCACCTGGGCCAGCATCTGGTTGTCGAAGAGGAAGTCGTCCGAATTGTCTTTCAGCGGCAGCGAGAGCAGTACTTCCCGGCTGAACGCCCGGTATCCGGTATGGTATTCGGACAGTTTGTGCCCCAGCATCAGGTTCTGAAACAGGGTCAGCAGACGGTTGGAGAGATACTTGTAGAGCGGCATGCCGCCGCTCAGGGCACCGACACCCAGGATACGCGACCCGAGGGCGACGTCGAATTCGCCGCAGGCGATGGCGGAGCAGAGGGTGGTCGCCAGCTTTGGCGTGTACTGGTAATCGGGGTGGATCATCACCACGATGTCCGCGCCGCGCTCCAGGGCCGCCCGGTAGCAGGTCTTCTGATTGCCGCCGTACCCCAGGTTCCGCTGGTGCCGGATGACCTCCACCCCCAGGTCCTCGGCCATGGCGGCAGTGCGGTCCGAGCTGGCGTCATCCACCAGGATCACCGTGTCCGCCACCTCGGCGGGGATCTCCGCCACGGTGCGGGCCAGTGTTTTCTCGGCATTGTAGGCCGGCAGCACCACCACGATTTTCTTGCCCAGGATCATAGGTGTATCTGTTTCCCTGAAGTTCGTTCCCGCTGAATCATAATGCCCGACGGCGGAGCTTGGCAAGAACGCGCCGGATTGAAAAAGGTGACCGTCACCTGTATTTTTAAGCGCAATCTTTTTAGCTGCTTGGAAACCAGGGTGACCGTCACCTGTTTATATCCGATGTTCCCGGCAGGCCACTGCCCGAGACGCTGATGAAACATGGAGCACAGCCTGTCGACCTCCGCGTGCACCTGGGACTGCTGTTCATCCAGGTTACCTTCGGTGGATTTCACGTTCTGGGCAAGTATGTCCTGGGGACCCTGCATCCCTTTGCCGTGGCCGGCGCGCGGGTGGTGGTGGCCATGCCGGTGCTGATGGCGCTGGCCTGGCTGGTGGACCGGACCATCCCCGCGTGGCGGGACATGCCGCGGCTGGCCCTGCTGGGTCTGCTGGGCGTTTTCGCCAACCAGCTGCTGTTCATCATCGGCCTGCAATACACCACCGCCACCAACGCGGGCATCCTGATGCCCTCCATCCCGGTCTTTGCCGTGGCCCTGTCGGCGCTGTTCGGCTACCAGCGGCTGGAGGGCCGGCGGCTGGCCGGCATCGGCCTTGCCGTGGCCGGGGCGCTGGTGATGCTCGACGTCACCCGGTTCCACCTGGGCGGTGGGGGCGAACTGCTGGGCAACGGGCTGATCCTCGGCAACTGCCTCTGTTACGCCGCCTTCCTGGTGCTGCAGAAACCGCTGCTCGGGCGCCTGCCCCCGCTCACCGTCATCGCCTGGTCCTTCCTCTTCGGTGGCGCGGGCGTGCTGCTGGTCACCGCGGGCCGGCTGCCGGAACTCAATCCGGTTTCGCTCCCGACGCCGGTACTGGTGGGAATGATCTATGTGGTGCTGGTGCCCACGGTGATCAACTATGCCCTGGCCACCTGGGCAGTGAAGCGGTCCTCGCCGGCCCTGGTGGCGGCCTACATCACTCTCCAGCCGGTGGCGGCCGGCGGGCTGGCCATGCTCTTTCTCGGGGAGCGGGCCGGCCTGCGCGAACTGGCGGGGTTCGTGCTCATCGTTCTGGGGTTGATCACGGTAAGCCGCCGGGGGGCGGCGGGCCGGGAGTGAGGCGGAAGTTACTCCAGGTATCCCAGCAGGCGGAGCCGCCGGACCTGCTCCGGATCGAGATCCACGGCTTGCGGTACGGGATCCGTGGCCCCCTCGGACAGTTGCTCCCTGACCCAGTTCAAATCGGCCAGCAGCTGTTCACGGCGGTCAATGGACGTGCCGGCCATGTTGTGCTGTTCCCCCGGGTCCTGCCGCAGGTCGTAAAGCTCGGCTCGAGCCGTCGGATCTTTCCCCTCCCCGGGCCGCAGGATCAGCTTGAAACTCTCCGCACGCCAGGAATAGAGGTCGGCACCCCAGAAATTTCCCTCGGCAAAGACCGGACGGTCGCCCTGTTCACCACCCTCGATCAGCGGGACCAGCGATTTCCCGGCGAAACCTTCCTCCAGAGGGGGAAGCCCGGTCAGCTCGAGAATGGTTGGGGCCAGGTCGATCAGGCGGACCGTGCTCTCCACCACATGGCCCCGGGGCAGCCGGCCGGGAAGACGGAGGATCAGCGGCACGTGCAGCAATTCCTGGTAGAGCGTGTGGCCATGCTCGAACCCCTGGTGATCACCAAACTCCTCACCATGATCGGCGGTGATCACCACCAGTGTGGTTGAATCCAGCCCCAGGCTGGTCAGATGGTCCAGCAGCCTGCCCACTTCCCGGTCGGTATAGGCCACTTCGCCGTCATAGAGCGCTTCGAGGCGTCCGAGCATCGCCTCGGAGAGCCTGACGCGGCCCTGGCGCAGTACGGCCATCTCCGCTTTCGAGCCGAAGAGGTGATCTGAACTGGACTGGTCCTTCGGCCGGGCGTGCCGCTGCCGAAACTCCGCCGGCGGGTCGTACTCCAGGTGCGGGTCGAAGTAGTGGACCAGCAGGAAGAAGGGTGCTCCGCTCAACTGTTCCAGCCGCTGGAGGGCGGCGTCGGTGGTGGGGGCGGCGATGCGGGTCCCGCTGTTCGAGGCGCTGGCCGCGAAATCCACGTCGTCGAAACCCCGGGTCATGCCGAAGGCCTGGGAGAGGAAGTCGACATTGATTACCGCTGCCGTATTGTACCCCGCCCCGGCAAATTGCTCCTGCAGGGTGGGCACTTCATCGGGCAGGGTGCTGAACCGGAACGGGCCGAGCTTCTCCCCGGCCCGGTGACTGGACGGATGCCGGGAAGTGAGCAGCGATGCCACGGAAGGCAGGGTCCAGGGGGAATGGGCGCTGGTGCTGGAAAACCGGACACCGCCTGCGGCGGCACTGTCCAGGGCCGGGGTGAGCCCCGAATCGTTCCCCTGACAGCCCAGTCTATCGGCCCTCAGGGTGTCCACAACCACCAGCAGCACGTTCACTGGCTGCTCCGCCTCGATTGGCGGGTGGGGTGCGCAGGCCGGGGCCAACCAGAGAATACTGGCCATGCTGAGGATTGCGGCGGTTGCCAACGCTCTTTTTATCATCGGGTTCCATGGATCCTGGTTGCTCTGACCCATCCGGCGGCACGTGCGTCCGCGGGTGAGGGTGAAGGATACCAGCATCGAGTGGTTGGGTGGAAGGGTCCGCAGCGGGTTCAGTTTCCAGCCGGAACGGGGAAAAACTCACGAAATGCGGCGTAGATGCCGAAAAGAGTGGGTGTCCGACCTTGAGATGTTGTAACGAGGCTGATGAAACAATGGCTAACGACCTGTTCCCAGACTGGCACCGGCCGGTGCCCGAACCCCAAGGCCCACCCGATCCGGTGGAATCCAGCACGCTGGACCCGGCAGGCGATGGATTCCAAAAGGACTCCGATACCGTTTTTGCCTTACTGGACGGAGAGGACGTTTCACTCCAGTTGCAGCTGGAGCAGCGCATCCGTGAGCTGGAAGAGGACAACCGGGTACTGAAGGCCGAGCGGGACGCGGCCCGGGAATCCGAGACGGCCAAGAGCGCCTTTCTGGCCAACATGTCGCACGAGATCCGGACGCCGATGAACGGGATCATCGGGATGACCGAACTGGTGCTGCGCACCGAACTGACCCGTGAACAGCGGGAGTATATCGATCTTTCCCGGAGTTCGGCCGAGACGATGCTCGAGCTGCTCAATGACATTCTCGATTTCTCCAAGATCGAAGCCGGCCAGATGGAACTGGAATCCATCGGTTTCGACCTGCGCCAGCTGCTGGAATCCACCGCCGATTCTTTGGCGGTACGGGCACACAAGAAATCCCTGGAACTGAATTGCCGGATCCATAATGACGTGCCGCTCAACCTGGTTGGCGATCCGAACCGCTTGCGGCAGATCATGATGAATCTCGGTGTGAACGCCATCAAGTTCACCACGGCCGGTGACATTGCCATCAACTGCCAGGTGGAGTCACGACCGGATGACGCGGTGTTGCTCCACTTCTCCGTGTCGGACAGCGGCATCGGTATCCCCGACGACCAGCTGGAGTCGATTTTCAACAGCTATACGCAGGCGGACGGTTCGGTGAGCCGGATACACGGCGGTACCGGTCTGGGGCTGGCCATCTGCCGCCAGCTCACGGGGATGATGGGCGGGCGCATCTGGGCCACCAGCGAGAAATTCCAGGGCAGCACCTTCCACTTCACCACTGATTTCCGGATCGAGGAGCCGACCGTCGGCAGTGGGATTACGCTGCCGGATGAACTGAAGGGCGTTCGGGCGCTGGTGGTGGACGACAACCGGGTCAGCAGGACCATTCTCTGTGACATGCTGACCCTTTGCGGAATGCCGTCCGGTGAAGCGGAGAACGGGGAAGCCGCTCTTGATGAGCTGGAGCGGGCCGCCGGCGCCGGCGAGCCATACCGGCTGGCCGTGATCGATGTGAACATGCCGGGAATAGACGGTTTCGAGGTGGGCCGGCGAATCCAGGAGAATGGGGCGCTGGACACGGACATCGTTCTCCTCACCTCCCTCGGCCGAAAAGGCGACATCAAGCTGTGCCAGGACCGGGGGATCGAGGCCTACCTGATTAAACCGGTGAAGCTGGCCCCGCTGGTGGAGGTATTGACAACGGGTCTCAGGATCAGTGGATCCGCTGAGCAGGCCCTGACCAGCCAGATGACGGAACCGGCGGATAGTGCCCGGCCGTCCGCCGGACTGAACATTCTGGTGGTGGAGGATAACCTGGTCAACCAGAAGCTGGCGGTGAAGCTGCTCCAGCGCCGTGGAGACACGGTGACCGTGGCGGACAATGGTGCCATGGCCATGGAATACTGGCGGCACAACACATATGACTGCATCCTGATGGACATTCAGATGCCGGTGATGGACGGGATCACCGCCGCGCTAAGGATCAGGGAGATCGAGGCGCGGAACGGGGCGCACATGCCGATCATCGCCATGACCGCCCACGCCATGAAGGGCGACCGCGAGCGCTGCCTGGACGCCGGCATGGACGACTACCTCACCAAGCCGTTCGACGCCGCCGGCCTGCGCCTGGTCCTCGAGCGCTTCTTCCCTCCCGGTGACGCGCCGGTCATGGACGGCATCGCGGCGCACGCGCCGCAGCCGCTCGGAATCCCCTCACCGTGATCCCCTCCCTGCGGGAGCAACCCATGTCCGCGCCGGTTCC
>JAQAZP010000118.1:0-29811 GCA_032127265.1 Acidobacteriota bacterium | reverse complement strand
GCAGGCGGCAGCCCGGCTGAAGGAGATGGGCGTCGAGAAGTGTGTCTTCGACCGCGGCGGCTGGCGCTACCACGGCCGCATCAAAGCCCTGGCTGAAGCGATTCGCGAAGGCGGGATCACCATCTGAATCCGGCTGGTGCCGGTAGCGGGTCTCGATCCCGATCGAGGGCGGTTCCGGGGAGGGGAAGAGGAAAGAACGTGGAAAGAGATCGAAACAAAGGACGGGGCCGGGGCCGGGATCGTGGAGATGCCGGTGACCCGGAGTTCAAGGACCAGGTGGTCTATATCAACCGGGTAACCAAGGTGGTGAAGGGAGGTAAGAACTTCAGCTTCAGCGCCCTGGTGGTGGTTGGTAACGGCAAGGGCAAGGTGGGCTTCGGCAAGGGCAAGGCCCGGGAAGTTCCGCTGGCCATCCGCAAGGGGATCGAAGCGGCGAAAAAGAACATGATTCAGGTTCCGATGAGGGGAACCACCGTGACCCATAAAATTGTCGGACGATTCGGTTCCGGGCAGGTGCTGCTCAAGCCGGCGCCCGAGGGCACGGGTGTCATCGCCGGCGGTCCGGTGCGCGCGGTGCTGGAAACCGCCGGGATCACCGATATCCTCACCAAATCTCTGGGTACGGCTAACCCGTTCAACGTGGTGCGAGCCACCTTCGATGGCCTGCGCCGTCTGAAGGATCCGGCCGTGGTGAGCCGGCTGCGCGGTGTTGAACTGGCGATCAACGAATAGGGCGGAAATCGATGAGTGCGACCGAAAAAAAGAAAGAGCTGGTCCTGCAGTATTACCGCAGTCGTATCGGCAGACCGGAAAAGCAGCGCCGGGTGCTGGCTGGCCTGGGTTTTAAAAAAATGAACCAGGTGATCCGGTTGCAGGACACCCCCGAGATCCGCGGTATGGTGGCGAAGATTCCCCACCTCGTGCGGATCGTGGATGATAACGCGTAACCTGATCGCGGCGGCGTCGCCGACGGATCGGGCACGGACAGGGATTGGAAAAGAATATGAAGCTTCACGACCTCAAACCGGCTGAAGGCTCGACCAAAAATCGCAAGCGTTTGGGTCGCGGCCCGGGCTCCGGCACCGGTAAGACCGCCGGCCGGGGACACAAGGGGCAGAAATCCCGCTCCGGCTACTCGAGGAAACGCGGCTTCGAGGGCGGGCAGATGCCGCTGGTGCGGCGGGTGCCAAAGCGGGGGTTCACCAATATCTTCCGTAAGGAATACGCCTGCGTGAACCTGGAGACCCTGAACCGTTTCGAGGAAGGCACGGAGATCAGCCCGGCTCAGCTGTTGAAAAGCGGTGTGATCCGGAAGCTCCTGGCCGGTGTGAAAATTCTGGGCCGGGGTGAGTTGAACCACCCGCTGACCATCAAGGCCCACCGCTTCAGTGAAACGGCCGTCGAGAAAATCAAGAAAGCCGGCGGAACAATCGAGGAGATCGACAAGTGATCGATAGCCTGAGGAACATCTTCCATATTCCCGATCTCAGGCGGCGTGTGCTGTTCATGTTCGGCCTGCTCGCCGTATACCGCATCGGGGCGTTCATCCCCACGCCCGGTATCAACGGTATGGCCCTCTCCGAGTTTTTCACGGCGGCCCAGGGCGGATTTCTCGGGTTTCTCAACATGTTCTCCGGCGGTGCGCTGGCTCAGATGACCATCTTCGCCCTGGGGATCATGCCCTATATCAGCGCCTCGATCATCCTGCAGCTGCTGACCGTGGTCTGGCCCTACCTTGAGCGGCTGTCCAAGGAAGGCGAAGCGGGACGGAAGAAGATCACCCAGTACACCCGTTACGGAACGGTGGTGCTCAGTGTGATCCAGTCCTTTGGTATCTCCCTCGGGCTCGAGGGGCTGCAGGCGCCCAGCGGGGCGATGGTCGTGGCCGGCGGCGGCGGCTGGGGTTTCCGGCTGATGACCGTGCTGACCCTGACCACCGGCACCGCCTTTATCATGTGGCTCGGCGAGCAGATTTCCGAACGGGGCATCGGCAACGGAATTTCCCTGATCATCTTCGCCGGTATCGTGGTCGGTATTCCCAACGCCATCATCGGCATGGTCCAGAGCCTGATGGCCGACGAAATGTCGATCTTCACCATTTTCGGGTTGCTGATCCTGATGGTGGTGGTGGTGGCAGTGATCGTTTTTGTCGAGCGCGGCCAGCGCCGGATCCCGGTGCAATACGCCAAACGCGTGGTGGGCCGGCGGATGTATGGCGGGCAGAGCACCCATCTGCCGCTGCGGGTCAACACCGGCGGTGTGATCCCGGTGATCTTCGCCTCCTCGATCATCACCATCCCGGCCACCATCGCCCAGTTCATCAAAATCGACTTCATCCAGGCCATCTCGCGGCAACTGGCCTTCGGTATGCCGCTCTACAACCTGCTCTACGTGGTGGCGATCGTCTTCTTCTGTTACTTCTACACGTCGATCATCTTCAACCCGGTGGACACCGCCGACAACCTGAAGAAGCACGGCGGGTATATCCCGGGTATCCGTCCAGGCAAGCGGACGGCTGACTATATCGACCGTCTTCTCTCCCGGATCACCTTTGGCGGCGCGCTCTATCTGGCCGCGGTGGCCATATTGCCCACGTTCCTGATTTCCGGTTTCAACGTGGCGCCGATTCCGTGGATCGGGCCAACCCTGGACAACTGGCTGCCCGGGTTCATCACCCAGGGCTTCGGCATCAACTTCTACTTTGGCGGGACATCGTTGCTCATCGTCGTCGGCGTGGCCATGGACACGGTGCAGCAAATCGAGGCGCAGCTGATCATGCGCCATTATGACGGCTTCCTGAAGAAGGGACGCCTGCGGGGCCGCCGGAGCTGAGCCGGACGAGGATATAATGGGACCGGGGTCTGATCGAATTGAGTTGAAGTCCGGACGGGAGATTGAGATACTGCACCGCGCCAACGGGATGGTCCTGGCCATTCTCGAGGAGTTGAAGACCATGGCGCTTCCCGGGGTCAGCACCGGGGAGCTTGACAAATACGCCGAGCAGTCGATACGCGACCGCGGCGGTGAACCGGCCTTCAAGGGCTACCGGGGATATCCCGCGTCGCTCTGTGTGTCGATCAACGATGAGGTGGTGCACGGCATCCCCTCAAAAGACCGGGTTCTCGAGGCCGGTGATATCGTCAGTCTCGACCTGGGGGTCAAGCTGGAAGGGTTTTACGGCGATTCGGCGATCACGGTAGCGGTGGGTCATGTGTCAGCGGAAAAGACACGGCTGATGGAGGTGACCCGGGAAGCGCTGATCCGCGGTATCCGCGCGATGAAGAGCGGGATGCCGATGAAGCTGATGTCGTCGGAAATCCAGAGGCACGCGGAGGGCCACGGCTTTTCCGTGGTCCGGGATTTCGTGGGTCACGGCATAGGCCGGCAGCCTCACGAGGAACCGGCGGTTCCCAACTATGTGGACGGTGACCCGCATGGTGGCCTGATGCTGAAAAGTGGAATGGTGCTGGCCGTGGAGCCGATGGTCAACGCCGGCTCGCACGAGGTTCGGATCGCCAGCGACGGGTGGACGGCACTGACCAGGGATGGCCGGCCGTCGGCCCATTTTGAATATTCGGTCGCAGTGACCGATGACGGCCCCAGAATTCTGGGGTTGGAGCTTTCCCCGGAGGGGAGTTAAGTGCCCAAGGAAGAGGCAATCGAAGTGAGAGCGACGGTTCTCGAACCGCTGCCCAACGCCATGTTCAAGGTCGAGCTGGAGAACAAGCACCAGGTGCTGGCCCATATCTCCGGGCGGATGCGCAAGCACTTCATTCGTATCCTGCGCGGAGACTCAGTGCTGGTGGAGCTTTCGCCGTATGATCTGACCAGAGGCAGAATCGTTTACCGGTTCAAATAGCAGTGAGCGGCCAGCGGCCGGGGAAATCGTACGTTGATTGGAATGCCCTGATTCGGGGGTGAGACGCCTTGTCCGATCGTCATTCAACGGGCGGCCGGACGAGCGGAGGAACGTCCAGTGAAAGTTCGAGCATCGGTAAAAAAAATGTGCAACAATTGCAAGGTCCTGCGGCGGAAAGGTGTGGTCCGTGTGATCTGCAGCAACCCGAAGCACAAGCAGCGCCAGGGTTGACCCGTGGGTCCCCGGTGGACGAGTTGAGGATTCACCCCGGAGAGACGCCGGATCTGGCGGCGGAAGTCGCAGGTTGGACAAGGTGTTGACCGGGGGAGTGGAGGATGAAAAGTGGCCCGTATCGCAGGAGTTGACTTGCCGCAGACAAAGCGGGTGGAAATCGCTCTGACCTATATCCATGGCATTGGCCGCACCCGTTCGGGCAAAATCCTGGAAAAGGCCGGAGTGGAGGTGAACACCAAGGTCAAGGACCTCTCGGAGGACGAGACCACCCGGATCCGCAAGGTGATCCAGGACGAGGGCCGGGTCGAGGGCGACCTGCGCAAGGACGTCTCGATGAACCTCAAGCGGCTGATGGAGATCGGCTGCTACCGCGGAATTCGCCACCGCCGTTCGATGCCGGTGAGGGGACAGAACACGCACAACAACGCCCGCTGCCGCCGCGGACCAAAGCGTTCGGCCACCGGCCGGAAGAAGTAGCAGGACAGGTTTTGACGGTGCACGGCCATCGGGCGGGCCGCCGGGCGGTTGGCCCGGCATTCCCGGGAATCAGGTTGTGTGCCGGAGAATAGGGAGAGGCGCGGGAGGGCTGGAGCCTGCTCACGCCGGGGAGAAAGAGGGAAATGGCCAAAGGAAAACGCGTCGGAGCACGAAGGCGGGGCGGAAAACGGCAGGAAAAAAAGCATGTCCCGAATGCCGTGGCTCACATTCAGGCCTCGTTCAACAACACAATCATCAGCATCACCGACAACAACGGCAACGTGCTCAGCTGGGCCAGCGCCGGCGGCCAGGGTTTCAAGGGATCCCGCAAGGGCACTCCTTTTGCCGCCCAGCTCGCCGCTCAGGCGGCGGGGACCGCGGCCAAGGAACACGGGGTTTCCCAGTTGGTGGTGCGGGTCAAGGGACCGGGCTCGGGAAGAGAATCCGCCATCAGGGCCTTGCAGGCCATCGGGCTGGACATCAAGTCCATCAAGGACGTGACTCCCATCCCGCACAATGGCTGCCGGCCTCCGAAACGGCGGAGAGTCTGAATAATGCGCGACCCGTTCTGCATCGCCGAGGTGCGGGACAGGGTCAGGTTCTTCGACACTGAAGAACGAGGAGGAATGGTTTGGGACGGTATACAGAGTCAGTCTGTCGGCTGTGCCGCCGTGAAAACACCAAGCTCTTTTTGAAGGGCGAGCGGTGCTTCACCGAAAAGTGCGCCGTGGAGCGGCGTTCTTATGCCCCGGGCCAGCACGGCAGACGCCGTGGCCGAGTTCAGGGATACGGCATCCAGCTGCGTGAGAAGCAGAAAGTGAAACGGATCTACGGTCTGGGGGAGAAGCAGTTCCGGCTGTACTTCAGCCGGGCGGAACGGCAGCAGGGCAAGACCGGCGACAATCTGCTGATCATGCTCGAGCGTCGTCTGGACAACGTGGTCTACCGGTCGGGGTTCGCTTCGTCCCGGGCCCAGGCCCGCCAGTTGATCAGCCACGGTCACCTCCGGGTGGATGATCACAAAGTCGACATCCCCTCGTTCCTGGTCAAGGGAGGGCATGTGGTGGCGGTGCGCGAGAAGAGCCGCAAGAACCCCTACATCCTGGAAGCTCTGGATATCACCAAGAGCCGCGGATGTCCGAGGTGGCTCGAACTCGACGGCGACAAGCTCCAGAGCACGGTCAAGGAACTGCCGCAGCGCGAAGACATCAGCACCATTCCGATCCAGGAACAGCTTATCGTGGAGCTTTACTCCAAGTAAGGCCGTATTACCTCACCTTCGGGAGGGCTTGAATCGATGTTATGGAAAGGGTTTCAGCGGCCGAAACGGCTGGAGTTCGACCAGGAGACACTTACCCCGACGTATGGGCGGTTCAGTGCTCAACCGTTCGAACGGGGATTCGGCACCACTGTGGGCAATGCCCTGCGCCGGGTGCTGCTTTCGTCCATCGAGGGCGCTGCCCTCACCGCGGTGAAGATCGAGGGAGTGCTCCATGAGTTCTCCTCTCTCCCGGGCGTCGTGGAGGATACCACTAATATCATTCTCAATATGAAGCAGGTCCCGATCCTGATGCACACCGACGGGCCAAAGGTGATCACCATCAAGGCCGAGTCGAAAAAGCGCCGTGAGATCACTTCCGGCGACATCGTGTGCGACCAGGACATTGAAATCATCGATCGCGACATCCACATCGCCACGATCAGTGACGGCGGGAAGTTCGAGGCCGAGATGATTGTCAAACAGGGGCGGGGATACATCAGCGCGGACCAGAACTTCGATCCCGATCTGCCCATCGGCTTCATTCCGCTCGACTCGGCTCACTCGCCGGTGCGCAAGGTCAGCTACGTAGTGCAGGCCACCCGCCTGGGGCAGACCACCGATTACGACAGCCTGACCATGGAACTGTGGACCAACGGGACGATCATCCCCCAGGACGCCCTCTCCATGGGTTCGATGCTGCTGCGGGACCACCTGAACATCTTCCTGCGCTGCGATGAGCAGGCGCCTCAGGAGGACGAGGTGCCGCTGAAGGTTGAAGATCTGCGGGAAGAGTTCCTGGACAAGAGCGTCGAGGAGCTTGAACTCTCGGTCCGCTCCTACAACTGCTTGAAGAGTGCCGACATTACCACCATCCGCGAGCTGGTCCAGAAAACCGAAGCGGAGATGCTGAAGACGAAGAACTTTGGGCGGAAATCGCTCAACGAAATCAAGGAAATCCTCATGGGGATGGGTCTCGGCCTGGGCATGGACCTGAGCTCGGGGCTGCCGGAAGAGGAATGACCGGGCCGTTGGCACGGTAAGGAAGAAGGACCATGAGACACAGGCTGCACGGAAGAAAACTCGGCAGGACCTCCGCCCATAGAAAGGCGCTTTTCCGCAACCAGGTGACGGCGCTGATTGAGAGGGAGCGAATTACCACCACCTTGATGAAGGCCAAGGAGGTGCGTCCCATCGCCGAGCGTATGATCACGCTGGCCAAGCGTGAGTCGCTGCATGCGCGGCGCCAGGTGCTGAAAACGATCCTGGACAAGACGGTGGTGAGCAAGCTTTTCGACTCCATCTCTGCCCGCTATGCTGAACGCCCGGGTGGCTACACCCGGATTTACAAGCTCGGACCCCGTCAGGGGGATAACGCCGAAATGGCAATCCTCGAGCTGGTGGACGCCCAGGTGGTGAGCGGCAAGAGGAAAGACGACGACAAGAAGAAGAAAAAGGCTCTCACTCCCGCCGAGATCAAGGCCAAGGCCGACAAGGCCGCTGTTGAAAAGGCCAAGGACCGGAAGAAGATCCGGGACGCGGAGCGCAAGGCCGCGGAAAAGCTCAAGGGCTGATTTTCAGCACCGACGCCCGGGGGACATTGCTCTTCCGGGCGTTCGTTTGTACAAAAGAAAAGCCCCGCCAATCGGCGGAACTTTTGGAATTTTCGATCGTGTCAGGAGCCGATCAACCCTCCTCCTCCTCCTCGACTTTCTTCTTGTGCTCTTCGATGATCTTGGGCAGCAGGTGGGCCGGCACCTCTTCGTAGTGCGACATGGCCATGGTGTAGCTGCCCCGGCCGCCGGTGATTGAGTTCAGTGTCGGCATGTAGGTCAGCATCTCGGCCATCGGCACCTGGGCCCGGATCATCTGGTTGGCGCCCATGGGGGTCATGCCCTGGACCTTGCCGCGGCGGGAGTTCAAGTCGCCCATCAAGTCACCCATGCACTCTTCCGGGGCGGTGACCTCCACGTCCATCAACGGCTCCAGCAGGGTGGGCTGGGCGATGGCCATGGCCTTTTTGAAGGCCAGCGTGGCAGCGATCTTGAACGCCATTTCCGAGGAGTCGACGTTGTGGTAGCTGCCGTCGAAAACGGTGGCCTTGATGTCGATCATCGGGAAGCCGGCGAGGAAACCGCGCTGCCGGGCTTCCTGGACGCCCTTTTCCACCGCCGGCACGTAGTTGCGGGGGATCGATCCGCCGAAGATCTCGTTGGCGAACTGGAAATCCTCACCCCGGGGCAGCGGCTCGAAACGGATCCAGCAGTCGGCGAACTGGCCGCGGCCGCCGGTCTGTTTCTTGTGCCGGCCCTGGACCTCGGCCTTGCCCTTGATCGTTTCCAGGTAGGGCACCTTGGGCGGGTGGAGGATCACCTCGACGCCAAAGCGTTTCTTCAGTTTGGAAACGGCGACCTCCACGTGGGTCTGGCCCATGCCGGAGATCAGCAGTTCGCCGGTCTGGGGGTGCCGGCCCCATTTGAGGGTCGGGTCTTCCTCGATCATCCGGGTCATGGCCGAAGAGATCTTGTCCTCGTCACCGCGGGATTTGGGCTCGATGGCATAGGACATGGCCGGCGAGGGCAACTTTGCCGGGGCGACCACCACTCTTTCCCCCTTGGCCCTGAACGTATCACCGGTCTGGGTCACCTTGAGCTTGGCCACCGAGCCGATATCGCCGGCCGCCACCTCGGCCACCTGTTCGGGGTTCTTGCCCTGGAGTAGCGAGATGCTCCCCAACCGCTCCTGTGTGTCCCGGGTGGTGTTGAACAGCGTGGAATCCGAGGCCACCTTGCCGCCGAAAACCCGGAAGAGGGTGATCTTGCCCGCGTAGGGGTCGGCGAGGGTCTTGAAGACGAAAGCCGTCAGCGGCGCGTCGGGGCCGGTGGCGAGGTCGCTCGGCTCGCCGCTCTCCCGGTCGATTCCCGGGACCGTCGGCCGGTCGGCAGGGGAGAGACCCAGGTCGATCAGGGCGTTGAGCAGCGGGTGCATGGCGATGTTCCTGGCCGCCGAGGCGCAGAAGACCGGGAAAATTTTCAGGTCGCGGATGCCGGCCTTGAGGCCCTGGATCAGCTCCTCCAGGGTCAGCTCGCCGGAATCAAAAAACTTCTCCAGCAGGGCGTCGTCCATCTCGGCGATCACTTCCACCAGCTTTTCCCGCTCGGCCGCGGCTCTCTCCTGCAAGTCGTCGGGAATGTCGCCGATGGTGAACTTGCCGCTCTCGTCCTGCTGGTAGATGTGGGCCTTCATCGTGAGCAGGTCGACGACCCCGCTGAACGACGACTCCTTGCCGATGGGCAACTGGACCGGCACGGCGTTGCGGCCGAAGGTGTTGTTGACACTCTCCATCGCCCGGTCGAAATCGGCCCGGTCGCGGTCGAGCTTGTTCAGCACGATCATCCGCGAGAGGCCGAACTCTTCGCAGAAGGACCAGCCCTTCTCGGTCTGGACCTCGACGCCGGAGACGGCGCAGATGGTGACCAGGGCGGACTCCACCACTTTCAGGCAGCCCTTGGCGTCGAAGATGAAGTTCCCGTACCCGGGAGTGTCGATGAAGTTGATCTTGTTCTTCTTCCACTCGGCGTAGCAGATTGCGGAGGAGACGGAGATCTTGCGGTCGACCTCTTCCTGGTCGAAATCGGTCACCGTGGTGCCGTCATCCACCTTGCCCAGCCGGTTGACGGCGCCGGTGCTGTAGAGCAGGGCTGCAACCAGGGATGTCTTGCCGCTGTCGCCGTGGCCGATGACGCCCACGTTGCGTATCTGATCTGCTTGATAGACTTTCATTCTTCGTCGCACCTCACGAGCGAGGCGGTCCTGACCACGCTCTCATGTCTGTCGGCCGGGCGTTCTTCGCTTTCCAGCGGCCTGAAGATGGTTGATCTGGCATACTGCCGGGCAACTGTGTGCATCACAGCGGCGCACTTCGGGAAACGCTAAATATAACACAGGAGGGAACCCTTGACAACATTGGTCTGCAGCCAGAAGTTTAATGAAACATTGAACTTCTGGCCGGATAGAAGAGACGTTGGCCCCGGCGGTGGGCAAGGCCGGGGGCTTATCCGATTTCCGTCTCGGTCCGGCGTTCGCCCCAGGAGAGTTTCCGTCTCAGAATGTCGAAATAGCTGGCCCCGTTCGACTTGATCAAGCGCACCGGGTGCGGTCCGCGGACCACTTCGATGCAGTCGCGAGGTTTCAAGGGGAAACCTTCCTGTCCGTCCAGGGTGAGGAACACGTCTCCCTCCGGTTCGTCCGAGTGCAGCTCGACGGTGATCCGGGCTTCAGGCGGCAGGATCAGCGGCCGGTTGGCCAGCATGTGGGGGCAGATGGGGGTGAGCAGGATCGCCTCCATGGACGGGTAGATGATCGGGCCCTGGGCCGAGAGGGAATAGGCGGTTGAGCCGGTGGGGGTGGAGAGAATCAGGCCATCCGATTTGAAGGCATTGACGAACTTCCCGTCCACCAGCACCCGCAGGTCGATCATCCGGGCCAGGGCGCTCTTGTTTATCACCATGTCATTGAGCACCTGGCGGGACTCCAGGGCCCGGTCACCGCGGACCACGCGGCAGCTGAGGGTCATGCGGTTCTCGGTGATGAAATTCCCGGCCAGCACGGCATCGAGGGTCGTGTAGAGTTCGGGGAATGTGGTCTCGGTGAGGAAGCCCAGCGAGCCGAAGTTCACCCCCAGCACCGGCACCGGGTGGTCGCCCAGTCCCTTGACCGCGCTGAGCAGGGTGCCGTCCCCGCCCAGGACCACCAGCAGTTCCACCTGGCCGCCAAGCTCGCCTCGTGGTACACGGGGGCAGCCGGGGCCGAAGGTCTCAGGGATGTCCGACTCCAGCACCGGCCGGATTCCCCGCTGCTCCAGCCACTGGATCAGGTCGTGCAGCACCTCTCCGAGGATGCTGGGATGCTGTTTGACCACGATGCCGGTTTTCATGATCCCTCTCCGTCCTCGGTGTCCCGGTTCGGCGCCGGCCCCTGCTCCACCGCCCGCTCCACCGCCGTTTCCAGTTCCGTGGGGTTCAAACCCGGCCCGACCGGGGCCAGGTGGAGAAAAAATTCCCGGTTGCCCTTGGGCCCGGTGATCGGTGAGGCCGCCACGCCCCGGGTGTTCAGCCCGCAGGTCTCAGCCAGGGCATGACTGACCCGCTGCAGCACCTCACGGTGCAGAGCCGGGTTGCGAACCACGCCCTTTTTGCCCACCTGCTCCCGGCGTACTTCGAATTGCGGCTTGACCAGGGCCACGATCTCCAGGCCGGGGATCAATTCTACTACTCGCGGCAGAACCTTTTCCAGTGAGATGAAGGAGAGGTCGGCGGTGGCCAGGTCGGGAGGTTCGGGCAGGTGCTGCGCTTCGAGGTAGCGGGCATTCAGACGCTCGCGAACGGCGACCCGGGGATCGTTGCGCAGTCGCCAGTGCAGGATGCCGTAGCCCACGTCCACGGCGATGACCAGCCGCGCCCCGCGCTGCAGCAGGCAGTCGGTGAAACCGCCGGTGGACGCGCCGAGGTCGATGGCCACCCGGTGGGAAGGATCAACGCCGAAGCTGTCCAGGGCTGATTCCAGCTTCAGCCCCCCGCGGCTGGCGTAGCGCGCCCCGGGGGCGGAGGGGCGCAGACTGATCTCGGCATCGTCGGATACCGGCATTCCCGGTTTTTCCGCCGGCTTGCCGTCCACCAGCACGTCTCCGGCCAGAATCAGGCCCCTGGCCCGGTGCCGGCTTTCCACCACACCCCGGTCCACCATCAGCTTGTCCAGCCTGGACCGGAATTTCATCTAGCCCCCGTCAGTGGCTGCGCCGCAGCAGGTAGTCGGTGAACTGGAGGAGCACGCCGGCCCGGTCACCATAGGGGGCCAGATCCTCCGAAGCCTCCCGGGCCAGTTGCCGGGCCCTGGAGTTCGCCTCCTCCATCCCGGCGGCCCCGGGGTAGGTGGCCTTGCCCTGGGCTTCGTCCTTGCCCGCGGTCTTGCCCAGGCTTCGGGAGTCGCCGGTGCGGTCGAGGATGTCATCGGTGATCTGGAAGAGCAGCCCGATGCGGCGCCCGAAGCGCTGCATCCGCCAAAGATCGTCTTCGCCGGCGCCGGCCAGTATGGCGCCCATGGAGAGGGAAGCGGTAATCAGCGCCGCGGTTTTCAGCAGGTGGATTCGTTCCACCGTGGTCAGCTTCACCTCGTGCCCTTCCGATTCCAGGTCGGCCATCTGCCCGCCGATCATCCCCCCGGTGCCGGCGGCCTCGGCCAGGGTGGAGATGATGCGCAGCAGGGCCCGGGGCTCGGCGGCGGACTGCCCGGCCAGGATCAGGAAGGCATGGGTCAGCAGGGCGTCCCCGGCGAGGATGGCGGTGGCCTCGCCAAAGGCCTTGTGGCAGGAGGGCCGGCCGCGGCGGAGGTCGTCGTCGTCCATCGCCGGAAGATCGTCGTGGATCAGCGAGTAGGTGTGGATCATCTCCATGGCGCAGGCGGCGGGGAGCACGGATTCACGATGGCCGTGGTGCAGGTCCGAGGCGGCGATGACCAGCGCCGGGCGCACCCGCTTGCCTCCGGCAAAGACGCTGTAGCGCATGGCGCGGTGCAGCGTCCGAGGCTCGCTGGATTCCGTGGGGAGATGAATCTCCAGGGCGGCGTCCACCAGCCGTCTCGATTCTTCGAGAAATGAGCTCAAATCCTGCAACCCGAACCTCCTCTGCTACACGCCGTCCGTTTCGGCCTCCGTCCCCTCTGCCTCGGCCTCCGTCCCCTCCGCCTCGGCCAGCAGGGTGCTCACTTTCTGCTCGGCCTCCTCAAGCTGCTTGCTGCAGGTGCGGGTCAGCCCCACACCCTCCTCGAAGATGCTGATCGACTCCTCGAGGCTCAGTTCGCCGTTCTCCAGCGTTTCAACGATCTCTTCCAGACGGCGGAGCGCCGTTTCGAAGGATTTCACCGGCTTGCCCATCACTACGTTTCCTCCGCATTTCTGGTTTCATCCACACGGCAGCCCAACTCGCCGCGGTGCAGCAGAACGGTCACCTGGTCCCCGGCCCTTACCTGCCGAGTATCACGGAGTACGCCGCCCGGACCGTCGGCCCGGCGGCAAATGGCGTAGCCCCGTTCCAGCACCGCCAGCGGGCTCAATCCGCCCAGGCGTTCCCGCAGGCGGTGGCTGTCCGAGCCGGCCCGCTGCAGGCGCCGGGTCATCCGCACGCCCAGTTCCCGGGTCAATGCCGAGAGACCGGACCGCCGGCGCTCCAGCCGTTGGCCGGGGTTGTGCCGCGCCAGCAGCGCTTCCAGCCGGGTCAGCTGCCGGCGGCCCTCCCGCAGCGCCCGTCCCACGGCGTTGGTCTGTCGTGTCTGAAGTTCGTCCACCCCCTGGGCCCGCTCGAAGATCCGCAGCCGCAGCCGGTGGCCCATGCGGCCCGGTGATGTGCGTTCCAGCTCCATGGCGGCCGCGGCCATCCGCGCGCCCAGAGCCGAGCGTAGCCGCTGCCGGGTGGCGGCCAGCCGCTCCACCAGGTCCTCGTAGCGGGCGCTCACCATCTCGGCCGCCGCCGACGGCGTCGGGGCCCGGTGGTCCGCGGCAAAGTCGCAAATGGTGACATCCGTCTCGTGGCCCACGGCCGAAATGACCGGGATGGAACAACGGGCCACTGCCCGGGCCGTCAGCTCCTCGTTGAATGGCTGGAGATCCTCCAGCGATCCGCCGCCGCGGGTCACCACAACCACGTCCACCGACTGCTGCTCACTGAATCGGTCAATGGCCGCGGCGATCTCGGCCGCCGCCTGGGCGCCCTGAACCCGGCAGGGTGCGATCACCACTTCCAGCCCCGGGGCCCGGCGCCGCAGAACCTTGAGCACGTCCTGGACCGCTGCCCCGGTGGGGGAGGTGACCAGGCCCACCCGCCGGGGAAAGGCGGGGAGCGGCCGCTTGCGTTCTTCGTCGAACAGCCCCTCGGCAGCCAGCCGTGCCTTAAGCTGTTCGAAACGCAGCCGCAGCGAACCGTCCCCCAGCGGCTCCATGAACTGCACCGAGAGCTGCAGGTCGCCCCGGGGGGCATAGAGGGTAATGGTTCCCCGGGCCAGCACCTGCAGGCCGTTGTCCGGCTCGAACCCCATCTGCCGGGCGAAACCGCGGAACATCACCGATTTGAGGCGCCCGTTCTCGTCGGCGAGGCTGAAGTAAAGGTGCCCCGAGGCGGGTTGGGCCAGGTTGGAGATCTCTCCCACCACCCAGATATTGGCCCAGTTGGTCTCGATTTCGCTGCGCAGCAGGCCGAGCAATTCCGACACGGTATGGCGCCGGCTTTCGGCGGGGCTGGATACTGTTCGAGGCATCGCTTTTCTCCGCAGCCGGTCGGGACCGTGCGGCATGGGGTTCAGCCGGATTCCATCAGGCGGCGGATCGCGGAGGCCCGGCCCGTGGACGGGTCCACTTCGATCACCACCGCGGCGAACCGGCCGTCGCCTTTGGCCGCCGAGAGCCGCTTCGGCCGCCCGGTGAGAAACCGCTCCAGGGCGGCATCCTTGCGCATGCCGATCACCGAGTCATAGGGACCGGTCATTCCCACGTCGGTGATGTAGGCCGTGCCCTGGGGAAGCACACGCTCGTCGGCGGTCTGGATGTGGGTGTGGGTTCCCAGCAGCGCGGAAACCCGTCCGTCCAGGTGCCAGCCCATGGCCATCTTCTCCGATGTGGCTTCGGCGTGGAAGTCGATCACCGTCACCTTCGCCTCCCGGGCGGCGCCCTCCAGCAGGCGGTCCGCGGTCTGGAAGGGACAGTCGATGGACTCCATGAAAATTCGACCCTGGAGGTTGATCACCGCCACCGGCGCCTCAACCCGCTCACGGCAGACCAGCACTCCGCGGCCCGGAGACGGCGGCGGGTAATTGGCCGGCCGGAGGAGCCGCGGCTCGTTTTCCAGCAGGAAGGCTGCATCGTTGCGGTCCCAGATGTGATTGCCCGAGGTGAGCACGTCCACCCCGGCATCGAAGAATTCCTCGATCACCGGGCCGGTGACGCCAAAGCCGCCGGCGGCGTTCTCCACATTGGCAATGGAGAAATCGATGCGGTGCCGCTCCACCGCTGGCAGAAAATGCCGGTGAAAGGCTTCGCGGCCCGCTCTGCCCGAAATGTCGCCGACAAAGAGTATGTTCACCTGGGTACCCGGTGGCTCCACTTATTTGGCGAACTCGCTGGCCCGGGTTTCGCGGATTACGTTGACCCGCACCTGGCCCGGGTATTCCAGTTCGCTTTCGATACGCTGGGCGATGTCCTTGGACAGCCAGATTGTTTCCTTGTCGTTGACCAGGTTGCTGTCCACCAGGATCCGGACCTCGCGGCCGGCCTGAATGGCAAAGGACTTGTGCACGCCCTTGAACGAATCGGCGATCCGTTCGAGGCGGCGCATGCGAGTGCAGAAGGTTTCAATCATCTCGGTCCGCGCCCCGGGGCGCGAGGCGGAGATGCGGTTGGCGATCTGGACCAGGTTGGCCTCGATGGTCAACGGCTGCACCTGGTTGTGATGCGCCTCCACGGCATGGATCACTTTCGGCGACTCGCCGTATTTCTGCAGCATTTCCACTCCCAGCTGGGTGTGGGACCCTTCGGAGTCGCCCAGCAGTGCTTTGCCGATGTCATGGAGCAGCCCGGCCCGCTTGCAGGCCCAGACATTGACTTCCAGCTCGGCGGCCAGGGCCTCGGCAATGATCGAGACTTCCCGCGAGTGGGCCAGGACGTTTTGCCCGCCGGTGGAGCGGTAGCGCAGCATGCCCAGGGCCTTGACGATTTCGGGGTGCAGGTCGAGAATGCCCAGGTCGAAGACCAGGCTTTCGCCCTCGTCGCGAACGATCTGTTCGAAATCCACGCGGACACTCTCCACCACCTCCTCGATCCGGGCGGGGTGGATCCGGCCGTCGGAAATGAGCCGTTCCAGCGCGGCTTTGGCCACGGCACGGCGCAGGGGGTCGAACCCGGAGAGCAGCACCGCTTCGGGAGTGTCGTCGACGATCAGGTCCACACCGGTGGCCATCTCCAGGGCGCGGATGTTTCGGCCCTCGCGGCCGATGATCCGCCCTTTCATCTCGTCGGTGGGCAGCTTGACCACGGTGACCGTGGGCTCGATGATCTCTTCCGTGTCCACCCGTTGCATGGCGGTGCAGAGGATCCCCTTGGCCCGTTGCTTGGCCCGCTCCCGCGCCTCATCCTCGATACGCTGGATGGTTTTGGCCACATCTTTGCGGGCCGTGCTCTCCATCGAGCGCATCAGCTCCCGCTTGGCCGTGTCCTGGGTCATTCCCGAAATTTTTTCCAGTTGCTGACGCTGGTCTTCCACCAGTGTCTCCAGGTGGCTGTTCAGCTTCTCCACCTTCTGCTCGCGTTCCTGGATATCGGACTCCAGGGTGGACAGATCTTTCTCCTTCTGGTCGATTATGCCGAACTTCTGGTCCAGCTGCTCTTCCTTGTTCCGGAGCTTCTTTTCCAGCCTGCCCAGTTCCTCCCGCTTTTCGCGGGTCTCCTTCTCGAATTCCTGGTTGCGGGCGTAGAGCCGCTCCTTGGATTCGAGATCGGCTTCCTTGCGGGCTGCTTCGGCCTCCCGCTTGGCTTCCTGGAGATACTCCTCGGCGGCCTTTTCGGCGCGAGCCGTGGTCTTCCTGGCGACGACCCCCCGGGACAGCAGCCAGGCAATGAAGAAGATGAGGCAAATTCCACCCGGGAGGAGTGCGTTCATTATCAGGTCGGACATATCCGCCTACCTCCAGGTCGGGGTGATGGGAAAAATCGTGCTATTCAACGTGTTTGTTACAGTCTCTGACGGATGATCCTTCAATGCCGTCAGCCGTCGCTTCGATGCCCGCCCGCGGCGGTGGGGGAGTTTGGCTTCCCCGGACATCGAAAAGACGGCTCAGGGCATTGATCGGGGATACTGGTCACAGAGAAGGGCTGCCGGAAGGAGGGTGCCCGGTGGGGATCGAATCAGGCTCGAGAAGAATCAGATTGTCATTACCCGGACGGCCGGGAGGCCCGGCGGCGGGTGCTACGGCGGTCAGGGCTGTCTGTTCCGTTCCGACAGGTGATCATCTGTTCCATCTCTTTGACTGGCAATGCCATTCGGGCAATTCGCCCGGGATTCGATCTTTTCCGCAACCAGGTCCCAGGTCTTTCCGACCGGGCCCGCCGGGGAGGATCATTCCTGATCCATCACCGCCTCAAGAATACGGCAGCAGTCCTCGGCTCTCTGCATCAGTGCGCCCTCGTTCTGTTCCTTGAGCGCCCGATACCGCTGATATTCGTCCGCAATATTCAGGGCGGCAAGTATCGCCACCTTGAGGGAATCCACCGTGGATGTTCCCTCGGAAATATCTTTCATTTTCCGGTCGACATAACCGGCCACGTCCTGGATGTCATCGCTGCCGCCCCGCCCCTTGAGGGTGTATTTCTGGCCGAAGATAATGACCTCGGTCAGTTTTGGCTTGTCATCAGCCGCCATGCTTCGGTTCTCCAGGGCAGACCAAACTTACGAACCGGCCGCGGCGGTTTTGGCCGGAGTGGCCTTTTTCCCCGCGGTGTTCATCTTGTTTCCTCCGGCCGGCCGGTCCTCGTCGAGATCAAGTTCGGCCAGTTCGCCGATCAGGTTCTCCACCCGCTGCTTGATCTCCGACCGCTCCTCGCGCAACCGGTCCAACTCGTTGAAGGCGGCGGCCTGTCCGGCCCGCTCGGTCTCCAGCTCGGCCACCCGGTCCTTCAAACCCCGCTGCTCGTCCTGCAGGGCGGCCACCTGCTGATCCAGTTCGAGACGAACCGCTTTCAGGTGCTGTATCCGTGCGGCGGCGGCCCGGATTTTACTTTCCAGATCCTTGAACTGTTCCATTGCCTCATCGCCGGCCCCGGGGGCCGGTCTCCAGTTCCCCCGGGTCAGGAGGAAGTGTCCAGGGCGTTCTGGGCCAGGTGCGCCAGTTCGGTGAAGCCGGCGGCGTCCTTGACCGCCATTTCGGCCAGCACCTTGCGGTCCAGGGCCACATCGGCCTTGGCCAGACCGTTCATGAACCGGCTGTACGAGATGCCGTTCAGCCGGGCGGCAGCGCCGATGCGGACGATCCACAGCCGTCTGAAGTCCCGTTTTTTCGTGCGGCGGTCCCGGTAGGCGAAGCTCAGGGCACGTTCCACGGATTCCTTGGCTGACTTGTAGAGACGGCTCTTGGCCCCGTAGAAGCCCTTGGCCAGCTTAAGGTATTTGGAACGTCTCTCTTTTCTCTTTGGGCCTCGTTTGACTCTTGGCATTTTCTTCCTCCAGAGTGCACCACTGATGCACCGGCCGGTCAGCTGTCAGGCGCTCGGCGGGACCGGGCGGTTATGACAGTCCGGGCGGCGATTCAGTCATACGGCAACAGCATCTTGATCCGAGCGCTGTCACTGCTGTGGACGTAGGTCGCCTGGCGCAGTCCTCTCTTCCTCTTGGTGGTCTTCTTGGTCAGGATGTGGCTGGCGTACGCTTTGATTCGTTTGATTTTTCCCCCACCGGTCGTCTTGAATCGCTTCGCTGCCCCGCGGTGGGTTTTCAGTTTTGGCACCTTGTGGCCTCCTTACTCTCTGTACAAATAATAATCATCTCGTCCGCAAACAGTTCCGGACGTCGATTCGGCGTTGAGTCTGCCTGATCTTGTCGTGAATCAGATGGAGTGCACGTCGATCAACCTTTGTCAGGCGCGAAAACAGCAATCATCCGGATCCCCTCCATCTTTGGGTTGGTCTCCAGAATGGCCATTTTGCTCAGTTCAATCTTGAGGCGATCGATGATCCGGACGCCGTTTTGCTTGTGCGCCCGTTCGCGGCCCCGGAAGATGATGGTGATTTTCACCTTGTCCCCGTCTTTCAGAAAACGCTCCACGTGGCGTTTTTTGAACTGGTAATCATGCTCGTCCGTGTTGGGTCGAAACTTGATTTCCTTGACCTGGAACTGTTTCTGCCGTCTTTTCGCCTCGTGCGCTTTCTTGCTCTGCTGGAAGAGATACTTGCCGTAATTCATGATACGGCACACCGGGGGATTAGCCTCCGGCGCCACTTCCACCAGATCAAGATTGAGCTCCCGGGCCCTGTGCTGCGCATCCTCGATGAGCAGGATGCCGAGCTGCGTCCCATCCTCGCCGATCACCCTGACTTCGGGAACCCGAATGTCCTCGTTGATTCTCGTGTCGGGCAGTTTCGGCTCACTCCCTCTGAAGTCCTTTCGTATGGCTTCCAATCCTCCATCTGGGGTCTTGGCCTTAGGCGGAAATCGCTGCCTGAACCCACTGATATATAACAACATTGTCGGTCTGCCGGCACCACAGGGAGGATGTTCCGCCACCACCGGGCTCCCCCGCCGAAATCAAACCAGGACACAATCCATTATCATAGTGGTTAACGCTTCTGGAATCAACCTTGTTGCCATATTTCACGGCTTCACCGCCCGGGTGCGGTGCAGTTCGTCGAACCGGGCACACAAATCGTCGAATGCGGAAGATCCGAGGTCGCCCTCGAAGCGGTTTCTCACGGAGAGTGTACCGGATTCCTCTTCCCGGCCCCCGGCGATGAGCATGAACGGGATTTTCATCAGCTGGGCGTCACGGATCCGGTAGTTGAGTTTTTCTTTCCGTGTGTCGATCTCGACCCGGTATCCCTTTTCTTTCAACTGTTTGTACCGCTTTTCGGCATAGCCGTTGAATTTATCCGAGAGGGGCAGGACCACCGCCTGCACCGGGGCCAGCCAAAAGGGGAAGGCTCCGGCGTAATGCTCGATCAGGGTGCCGAAGAAACGTTCGATGGAGCCGAGCAGGGCGCGGTGGATGATCACGCACTGGTGCTCCTTCGAATCAGACCCCACGTAACTGATGCCGAACTGTTTCGGCAGGTGGCCGAAATCGAACTGAATCGTGGTCAGCTGCCACTCCCGCCGCAGGGCGTCGAGGAGCTTGAGGTCGATTTTTGGTCCGTAGAAGGCCGCTTCGCCGTGTTCGGCGTGATATTCGACGTTCCGTTCCTTCAGCACCCGTTCCAGCAGGCCTTCCGCGTGGGCCCACTGTTCCGGGGTGCCGGCATACTTGCCCATGTCCTCCGGGTCGCTCAGCGAGAGTTCCACGCGATACTCGTCGAAGCCGAAGGTCTTGAGGATATCCTCGGCCTGGTCGAAGACACTGATCACCTCGGCTTCCAGTTGGTCGGGGGTGCAGAAGATATGGGCGTCGTCCTGGGTGAACCCGCGCACCCGGAGCGTGCCGTGCAATACTCCCGATTTTTCGTAGCGATACACGGTGCCCAATTCCGAGTAGCGCACCGGCAGGTCGCGGTAGCTGCGCCGCTTGGAATTGTAGATCAGGATGTGGCCCGGGCAGTTCATCGGCTTGAGAACATACTCATGATTGTCGATGTCCAGGGTGAACATGTTCTCGCGGTAGTAGTCATAGTGGCCCGAAGTCTTCCACAGTTGGTGGTGGGCGATGTGCGGGCTGACCACCGGCTCGTAGTTCCACTGCCGGTGTTTCTCTTTCCAGTAGGTCTCGATCAACTCCCGGACCACCGCCCCCTTGGGGTGCCAGAAGATCAGGCCGGCGCCGGCGTCTTCCTGGATGCTGAACAGCTCCAGGTCTTTCCCCAGACGCCGGTGGTCCCGCTTCTTGATCTCCTCCAGCCGCTCGAGGTGCGCGTCCAGGTCCTGGCGCTTCCAGAAGGCGGTGCCGTTGATCCGCTGCAGCATCTGGTTGTGCTCGTCCCCCAGCCAGTAGGCGCCGGAGGAGGTGAGCAGCTTGAACTGCGGGATCTGTCCAGTGGAACGGAGGTGCGGCCCGCGGCAGAAATCGATGAACCCGCCCTGGCGGTAGCAGCTCACCGGCGGCTCGGCCTTGGCCTCGATCAGTTCCGTCTTCAGCCGCTCGCCCATCTCGTCGAACTTCCGCAGGGCCTCATCCTTGTCGAAGTAGACCCGGTCGATCTCCAGGTTGCGCTTGACGATCTCCTGCATCCGCTGCTCGATGGCCTCGAGGTCTTCGGGGGCGAAGGTGCCGTCGTAGTCGAAGTCGTAGTAGAACCCGTCCTCGGTGGCCGGGCCGATGCCCAGCTTGACCTCGGGAAAGAGCTCCTGCACCGCCTGGGCCAGCACGTGGGCGGTGCTGTGGCGCAGCACCTCGAGGCTCTCCGGGTCGCGACTGGTGAGGATGCGCAGGCGGCAGTGGTCGGTGATCTCGTATCTGAGGTCCACCAACTGGTCGTCCACCATGCCGCCCACGGCCTGCTTGGCCAGACCGGGGCCGATGGAGCCGGCGATGTCACCGACGGTGGTCTGCGGCGGGTATTCCCGGCTGCTGCCGTCGGGCAAGGTGATGGTGATCATGGTGCTGCCTCATGCATTCTCGTGGGTCGGCGGGAGACCCGGACCCCCGAGCGGCCGGCAAAGAAAAAAAAAGAGGTAACGAATACCTCTTGTCACGTCCCGGTCCGCCTGGCCGTGAAATTAACAACGATTTCCTGGAAATGGTAGGCGCTGAGGGATTTGAACCCTCGACCTCTACCGTGTCAAGGTAGCGCTCTCCCCCTGAGCTAAGCACCTTCCTTAGGTCCCTTTGGACACGTCGAGCCAAGAAGGACGGAGTCTAGCAGACCGGGCCAAATATGTCAACGAAATAGAGGGGTTTAGGCCGCTTCCGGCCAGCTGTTGACCGGTGCTGTTGCAAGCCGATAGGATGCACCCGGAAAGCGGCGCCCGGACAGCCGTCTGGCGGAGTGAAATGGGTACGGAAAACAGAGGGTTTCGCATCGTCCTGCAATACGACGGGACTGCATACCATGGCTGGCAGGTCCAGCCCGGGAGCGCCACCATCCAGGGGGAGGTGGAAGCGGTTCTGGGGCGGATCGCCCGGCACCCGGTCAGGGTGCAAGGGGCAGGCCGCACCGATGCCGGGGTGCACGCCCTGGGCCAGGTGGCCGGATTCCGTCTCGATACCCGGATGAGCCCGGAGGAGATGCTCCGGGCGCTGAACAGTATGTTGCCCCGGGACATCCGGGTGGTGGAGGCTCGGACAGCCTCCCCGGAATTCCACCCCCGCTACCAGGCCGTATCAAAAATCTACTACTACCAGATCTTCACCGGACCGGTGATCTCACCCTTCCTCACCCCCCACGCCCACCACCACCGGTGGCCGCTGGATGCCGGGAAGATGCGGGAGGCCGCCCGCCAATTCCTCGGCAGCCACGATTTCAGCGCCTTCTGCGCCGCTGACAGCGAGGTGCGGGACCGGGTCCGGACGGTGCTGGCCTCCGACCTGTACCAGCGGGACGACCTGCTGGTCTTCGTGGTGCAGGCCACCGGTTTTCTGAAGCAGATGGTGCGAACCATGGTCGGCACGCTGATTGAAGCCGGCCGGGGGCGGATCGAGCCGGCCGAGGTGCAGCGGATCATCCAGGGCCGGGACCGGGATCGGGCGGGATCCACCGCCCCGGCCCAGGGACTTTTTCTCTACCGGGTGAACTACCCGGGGTAGCTCAGAACGGATTGGTCGCGAACACTGAAAACTCGGGGATGAATCCGCGGTTGTCCACCTTGAGGGCGCCGACGATGGCATCCGCGATCTCCCGGGAGCGGAGCTTCTTCTCCGAATACTGCTGCTGCTGGTAGCCTGCCTTGGCCGCAAAGTCGGTCAGGACCTCGCTGGGGTTGACCAGCATGACCCGCACGTTGTGCGGCCGCAGCTCATCGCGCCAGCACTCCGTCATCCCCCGCAGCGCGAACTTGGACGAACTGTAGGCGGTACTTCCTTTTCCGCCTTTCAGCCCCGAGGTGGATGAGATGTTGATCAGCTCGCCGCGCTCCTGTTTCACGAATTGCCGCGCGGCCTCCCGGGCCATCAGAAACGCACCAAAGACGTTGGTGCGGTACACACGCTCCATGTCGCCGAGGTCCATTTCGACCAGCGGTTTGAACACGCCGAAGCCGGCGTTGTTGACGAGGATGTCCAGGCGGCCGTGCTGCTCGATGACCGACGCCACGATCCGGACCGTGTGCTCCTCGTTCCCCACATCTCCGGCCATGGCGGCCACGCCCAGCGCGTCAGCGGCGGCAGCCAGCTTTTCTTCGTCCCGGCCGGAGATGGTGACCGTCGCGCCCTCGTTCTTCAGTGCTTCGGCGATGGCCCTGCCGATGCCTTCGCTGCCTCCGGTGACCAGTGCCACTGCGCCATTGATATCCATGGGTTCCTCCAATTCCGGTGTTCAGCCAATGGCCCCAAAAGCATGACGGGGCTTCGGCGCATTCAATACTCTTTGTTTCATCATTTCACTGTATCATATGGAACTCCCCGATCCGTCGGCGCTGCTCGAAAACTGCCGGCCCCGAAGGCCCGGGTGATACACCGGGGGCCTCAGCCGAGGGGGGTGACGCTTTGTTGCGCCATCATTGGCGGTGTGCTACCATTTTCCGCGTTTTACCTGTCTGACCGTGATTTTCCGATCCAAGGGAACGTGAGCAGATGAGTGGTGGTGCTCTGCAGTATTGGAAGGATTTCGAAGGCAAGATCGAGCCGGGTTCGGTGGAGGAGCAGCTCCTCGACCAGCTCGACCCGGAGCGGATGCCCTCGCACATCGCGATCATCATGGACGGCAACGGCCGCTGGGCCCGCAGCCGCAAACTGCTCCGGGTCCAGGGACACCGCGCCGGCATCGAGTCGGTGCGCGAAGTGGTGGAGACGGCCACCCGGCTGAATCTCCAGGTGCTGACCCTCTACGCCTTTTCCATCGAGAACTGGAAACGACCGGTGGATGAGGTGAGCACGCTGATGAAGCTGCTCCGCAAATATCTCAACATTGAGCTGAAAACCCTGATGGAGAACGATATCAGGTTCAAGGTGCTGGGCCGGATGGAGGGTCTGGAAGAGGTGATCCAGAAAGAGCTGCGCGAGGCCGAGGCGATGACCACCGCCAACAAAGGGCTGATGTTCAACATCGCGCTCAACTACGGCGGCCGGGCGGAAATCGTGGATGCCTGCCGGTCCCTCTGTCGCAATCTGATCCAGTCGGGGGCATCTCCGGAGGATCTGGACGACCAGGCTTTTGCCAGCCACCTGTACACCTCCGGTCAGCCCGACCCGGACCTGCTGATCCGCACCAGTGGAGAGTTCCGGATCAGTAATTTCCTTCTCTGGCAGATCGCTTACACCGAGATCTGGTTCACCGAAACCATGTGGCCCGATTTCCGCAAGAAGCACCTGTTCCAAGCCATCATCGATTACCAGAAGCGAAACCGGAGATACGGGGGCATCTGAGCCCTGCCTCACCTGTGTCCGGGCCGGCGTGGCCATGAAGCGAGTTTTCACAGCCTTTGTCTTTTTTCCGCTGTTCTATGCGTTGAACAGCCTGCTCCCCCCGGTGGCCTTTGCCTCCTTTGCCTGCCTCTGTGCGGTGGTGGCCAGTTGGGAGCTGTCCCGTCTGGCCAGGGTCAAGGGGCTGGTGAGCCACTGGCCGCTCAACTCCGCCGCCGCCCTGGTGGTCAGCGCCTCCTTTGCCGCGCTCCGTTCGGACCCGCCGGAGAACTTGATCCCCCTTGCCGCCCTCGTGCTGGCCTCACTGGTGCTGGCCCTGGTCTACCTCTTCACCGGCCGGGAAAAGACCAACTATCTCGAATCCATGGCGGTGGCCCTGCTCAGCTGTTCTTTCCTCGGAATGCTCATCGGCTACCAGGTGGCCCTGCGGCTGGTTGACGATACGGCAGACGGGGCCGTCCGCGGCGACTACCTCATCTACTTTCTCTTTCTCGTGATCTGGATCGGCGATGCCGGTGCGCTCTATATCGGTCGGAGCCTGGGGCGGCACAAACTTTCCCCCAGGATCAGCCCGAACAAGACGGTGGAGGGGGCGGTGGGCAGTCTGCTGGCTTCGGTGCTTGCATCTCTCGGAATCCGGGCCTGGTTTATTCCGGAGTTTGGCGTTTTTGACGCCGTGGCCCTCGGGGTCCTGCTCAACATCCTCGGACAGCTGGGCGACCTGGCCGAGTCGGGGCTCAAGCGGAGCGCCGGCGTCAAGGACAGCGCCTCGTTCATCCCCGGCCACGGCGGGGTTCTGGACCGCGGCGACAGCCTGCTCTTCGCCGGGCCCGTGCTCTACTATTACTACATCCTTCTCATCGTGGGCTGAGCCGCCGCCTGCCACGGGGGTGAATCTTGACCTGCCGTCTCGCCATCCTCGGATCCACCGGATCGGTGGGCAGATCGACGCTGGAAGTGGTGGACCGTCACCCCGAGCGCCTCGAAGTCATCGCACTGGCCGCGGGGCGCAATGTGGCCCTGCTCCTGGAGCAGGCCCGGCGCTATCGTCCGCGGTTGATTGCCCTGGCCCGGGAGGAGGACCTGCCCCGGGTCCGGCCCCTGGCCGGCGAACTGGGAGCCGAGTTGCTCTGCGGAGCCGGGGGGCTGGATGCGGTGGCCACGCTGGATGCCGCCGACCTGGTGGTGTCGGCGCTGGTGGGCGGCGCCGGGCTGGCCCCCACCATGGCCGCGGTACGCCGGGGCAAGCGTGTGGCCCTGGCCAACAAGGAATCGCTGGTCATGGCCGGCGAACTGATCGTCTCCACCGCCCGGCGCACCGGCGCCGTAATCCTTCCCCTGGACAGCGAGCACAATGCCCTGCAGCAGTGTCTCCACGGCCGCTCCATGGGCCAGGTGGCCCGGCTGGTGCTCACCGCTTCGGGCGGCCCGTTCCGCGGCTGGACCCGGGATCGTCTGGCCGGGGTCACTCCGGCGGAGGCTCTGGTGCACCCCACCTGGGCCATGGGCCGCAAGATAACCGTCGACTCGGCCACCCTGATCAACAAGGGGCTGGAGCTGATCGAGGCCTGCCACCTTTTCGGCGTCGCCCCGTCCCGGGTGGAAGTGGTGGTCCACCCGCAGAGCCTGGTGCACGCCATGGTGGAGTTCATTGACGGAACCACCCTGGCCCAGTTCGGCCCGGCGGACATGCGGCTGCCCATCAGGCGCGCCCTCTCCCACCCCGGCACCTGGTCCCCGCCCTTCGAACCCCTGCTCGACCTCTGCCGCAGCGGGCCGCTCTCCTTTGAAGCGGTGGACCATGAGACCTTTCCCTCGATCACCCTGGCCCGCAGGGCCATGGAACTGGGGGGCACGGCCCCGGCGGCGCTCAGCGCGGCGAACGAAGTGGCGGTGGATGCGTTTTTAGAGGGGAGGATCCCTTTCCCGCGTATCTGGGATCTGATCACCGGGGTTCTGGACCGCCACGAGGTTCAGCCCGCCGATTCCCTCGATGCGGTGCAAGCGGCGGCCCTCGATGCCCGCGATACGGCGGGGGTATTGATCGGCGGTTCGGCGGAGTGAAGATGAACTGGGAAGACAGGGAACCGGGGGGCACGGCGAGCCGGCTGAGCCGGCCGGTCTTTCTCGGCGGCCTCCAGGTGGGAGGCGGGGCGCCGGTCTCCATCCAGTCGATGACCAACACGAGAACCGCCGACGTGGAAGCCACCGCGGCCCAGATCACCCGGCTGGAGGCCGCCGGCTGCGAGGTGGTCCGGCTGGCCGTGCCCGACGCACCTTCGGCCCTCGCGATCACCGAGCTGAAAAAACGGACCCGGTTGCCGCTGGTGGCCGACATCCACTTCGACCACCTGCTGGCCCTGGCCGCGGTGGAAGCCGGAGTTGACGGACTGCGGATCAATCCCGGAAACATCGGCTCCCCCGAACGGGTGGATGCGGTGGCCCGGGCTGCCGGGGAACGCGGCCTGCCCATCCGCATCGGAGTGAACAGCGGGTCGCTGCCCCGGCGGCTTCTCCGAAAGTTCGAGGGGCCCACACCCCGGGCGATGGTGGAGTGCGCGCTGGAGCAGGCGGACCTCCTCGAGCGCGCCGGTTTTGGCGCGATCAAGATATCGCTCAAGGCCAGCGACGTGGCCCGGACGGTGGCCGCCTGCCGCCTGCTGGCCCGGCGGGTGGAATACCCGCTGCACCTCGGGGTTACCGAGGCTGGTGTCGGCCGTCCGGCGGTGGTCCGTTCCGCCCTTGGTATCGGCCTGTTGCTGGCCGAGGGCATTGGCGACACGATCCGTGTTTCGCTCACCGGGGATCCGGTGGAGGAAATCGGTGTGGCCCGTGATATCCTTCAAGGGCTGGGACTGCGGTCCTTCGGCCCGGAGATCATATCCTGCCCCTCCTGCGGCCGGGTGCAGGCCCAGAGCGGCGAGTCGTTCGTCCGGATGTCTGCCGCCATCGCCGAAGGCGTGGCCGGTTTGAAGACGCCGCTCAAGCTGGCGGTGATGGGGTGTGAGGTCAACGGTCCAGGAGAGGCCCGGGAGGCCGACCTGGGTGTGGCGCTGGGCCGGGGAGAGGGTGTGCTGTTCCGCAACGGAACCGTTCTGCGCAAGATTCCCCTGGAGCGGGTGGTTGAGGAATTCATTGCCGAGGCCCTGCGGCTCGACGCCGAGGAATGAGACGAGGTCATCGTGAATTTCAGGAAGACAGAAAGCAAGGAAATTTTCGGCGCTCCGGGCTACAAGGAACTGGCGCTGCTCTGGGGTCTGGGTCTGGTCGGGATGATTCTCTCGATGGTACTCTTCTACTCCAACGCTCCGGGGGCCCATGTCACCGCCCGGGTGGACAAGGATCAGGCCCGGGAGATCGCGGTGGACTTCCTGGGCAAGCTGGGCATCAGCGGTGTGGAGGGGATGACCTCCGTGGAGACCATGAACACCCAGTCGGCCCACTTCCTCTACCTCGATGAACGATACGACAGCTGGGAGGAGATCGAAAAGGGACAGGAAAAACTCTCCGTGGGCAACTGGGCCTTCCAGTGGGAGGATGCCGGCTTCTTCGACTCTGTCGAGTCGGACAATTACCGGGTCAACGTCGATTTCAACGGCCGGGTGGTGGCCTACCGGCACACCGGCATCGATGACGATTCAGGGGCTCATCCCGGCCGGGAGGAGGCCATGACCATGGCCGGGAAAGCCCTCTCCGCCGCCGGCATCGACCCGGCCCTTTGGGTGCTGGACGATTATTCGGAGCACAAGATCGAGGAGCGGACCGATTCACTGCTGACCTGGGTCCCGGTGGAGGAGGGGGAGGAAGACATCCCCTTCAAGATCACCATGACCATGCAAGGCAGCACCCTCGAGGCGGTGCGGATCAAGCCCGGGCTGCCCGACCGGTTTTCCCAGCTGGTGGAGAAGCACGAACAGCAGGAGGCCCTGATTCGCGGGCTTCCGAGGTCAGTGGCCGGTTTCATGCTGCTGGTGGTTCTCGCCGCCGTTTTCCTACGCCGTTACCACCAGGGCGAGCTGGGGGTCAACCGGGGGATGGTGCTGGCGGCGGTCTATCTTGTTCTGTACACGGTGGTGACCATCATTGTCCTGCCGATGATCTTCGCCTCCACCGATGTGGGCGTGCTCAACTTGGCCCAGGAAAAAGTGTTCATGTCCGTTTTCATGTTCGCTTTCCTCACTTTCGGCGCCAGCCTGCTGGTCTTTGTGGGATACTCCGTGGGCGAGTCCTATGCCCGCGAGGGGTGGGCCGGTGTGCTCCAGGTGGTGGACGGCCTATTTGCCCGCCGGGTCTTCACCCGCTCCTTTGGCTGGTCCGTGCAGGTCGGCTATCTCTGCGGTGCGGCACTGCTGGGCCTGACCTCGCTGGCCCACTGGCTCTCCTACACCATTCTCGGCTACCGATTCCCGCACAGTTTTTCGCACTGGTCAGCGATGTGGCCGGTGCTGCTGGTATTCATCGGCCCGCTGGCCGGGGCCATCTTCACCGAGACGACGATCCGGCTCCCCTTCCTGGCTCTGGGCCGCAACCTCCTTTCGCGGCGCCCGAACCTCGGGCTACTGCTCGGGGCATTGGCCTCGTCCCTGTTTTTCGTGGTCTACTGTGATTTTCCCGCCCCCGATCATCTCTGGCTGGGCCTGGGGCTGTTCCTGGTGCTCGGCCTGCTGGGCTGCGGGGTGATGATCCGTTACGGCCTGATGGCCGCCTTCTGGTCCACCTTTTTCAGTTCTGTCCTGATTCCACTGGGGCCGATGTTCACTTCCGGACTGCCCGCGGTCCGGCTGGTTTCGATCATCGGCTTTTGCGGGATGCTGGTGCCGGTGGTGCTGGCAGCTGCGGCCTTCCGCATTCGTCAGCCGGAGGAGGAGCACAAGGACCTGCTCCCCGCGCACATCCGCCGGATCACCGAGCGGGAGCGGATGCAGAAAGAACTGGAGATCGCCCGCCACGTGCAGATGAAGCTGCTGCCCAAGGAATCGCCCCAACTGCCCGGATACGACGTGGCCGGCACCTGCATCCCGGCCACCGAGGTGGGCGGAGACTACTTCGACTTTATCAGCCTCGGGCGGGGCAAACTGGGGATCGCGGTGGGCGACGTCTCGGGCAAGGGGGTCTCGGCGGCGATCTACATGACCCTGACCAAGGGTATCCTGCAGTCCCACGTCGGCTTCGACGATTCGCCGGTGACCGTGCTGGGCCGGGTGAACAGACTGATCTACCGCACCATCGAGAAGGGGATCTTCGTCAGCCTCTTCTACGCCGTGCTCGACACCGCGGCCCGGCAGCTGGTCTACAGCCGCGCCGGCCACAACCCTGGATTCCTGCTCAAGCAGGGTTCGGCTGACTTCCAGACGCTCCACCCGCCGGGGATGGCCCTGGGCCTCGACGAGGGCGCCCTCTTCTCCAGCATCATCCGGGAGAACACGGTCCCGCTCAATTCCGGTGACGTCCTCGTCTTTTACACCGACGGGATCACCGAGGCGATGAACGTCCGCGAAGAGGAATACGGCGAGGAGCGCCTGATGAAGTGCATCGCGAACAACTCCCACCTGCCCAGCAAAGAAATGGTGGATCAGATCACCGCCGATGTGAACCGTTTTGCCGGCGCCCAGCCGCAGCATGACGATATTACCCTGGTGGTGATGCGGGTCCTGGACTGATAACCTCACTTGAACTCCGATAGCGTCGTTGAAGGCCGCCTCAAAAAGCACACAAACCAACGGAAGAA
>JAQAZP010000117.1:0-4441 GCA_032127265.1 Acidobacteriota bacterium | reverse complement strand
TCATTCGTGACCCGTCGAGCAACGTGCTCGACTCCACCGTCCCGATCATCGCCATGACCGCCCACGCGTTGAAGGGCGACCGGGAGTTGTGGGTCGAGGCCGGGATGGACGACTACATCTCCAAACCGGTGAAGCGGGAAGAACTCTTCGCGGCCATCGAACAGCAACTGGCCCGGGGAACACGCATCGCGGGGCAGGGTCAGACCGCCGGAGCGCAAGCCGGAGAGGACCCGTCATTCAGCGGCGTCTGGGGCTGATCAGTCCTTGCCAAAAAAGAGCGCCCGGGCATTTTCCGTGGTGACCCGGGCCGCTTCATCCACCGAACAGCCCTTCAACTCGGCGACCGCCCGCAGTGAGACAATGAGGTTGGCCGGCTCGTTGCGGCCTCCCGGTTCGGGACCGAGCACCGGTGAGTCGGTCTCGAGAAGGATACGCTCCAGAGGCAGGTGCCTGATCAGTTTCTGCTTTTGCCGTGACCGAACCACCGACGGGGGGATGGAGAACCGGCAGCCCAGGTCGAGCCCTCGTTCGGCAAGAGCGGCCTTGCCGTCGAAAGCGTGAAGCAGTGCCCGGCAAGGCCCCTCCTCCTCCAGCAGCTCCAGGGTCCGGCGCCCGGCGGACCGGGAGTGGATATTGAGCGGCAGGTCAAGCTCCCGGGAAAGCCGGATGAAGCGGCGGAAGATCGCCTCCTGCAGCGCACGCCCTTCCTCGTCCTGGACTTTCCAGCGGTCGAGCCCCACTTCGCCGATGGCCCGCAGTTCGTCCCGCCGGAGCCGAATCAGCGCAATCACCTGGTCTGCCTGTTGCTGGTCCAGGATGGTGGGGTACAATCCGGCAGCCGCGGACAACATCTCGTTGCCGGCGGCCAGTTCGAAATTCCGCTCCGCATCGGCAAGTGTCTCGCCCACGCAGAGCACCCGGGTCACCCCGGCCCGGCGGGCGCGTTCGAGCACCGCCGGGAGATCCGGGGCAAAAACCGGGTCGCAGAGGTGGGCGTGGGCGTCGATCAGTTCCACGGCAAAAGCCCCTCACCATGGGAAACAGCTCAGCGGTCGAGCCTGAACCTGACAGTGAGGGTCATGATAACATCCACCGGCTGGCCGTGCATTTCCCCGGGCCGGAACTTCCACTGCCGCAGCGCAAGCACCGCCTCGCGGTCGAAACCGAGTTTGCCCGGCGGCGTCTTGAGCACCGTAATCTGGCCGACGAATCCGTCCTTTTGTATGACCGCCTCGAGAATCACCAACCCCTCCACCCCGGCAATTTTGGCCAGACGCGGGTAATTGGGTTTGACCCGTTCCAGCACCTCCGGAACCGCGGTGGCCTGGTAGTCGCGTATCGGCTCGCTGGATGGCGGCGGAGGCTGCGGAACCGGCTCGAAATCCTGATCCGAAAAGACAGCAGAGCTGTCAGCCAGCGGCGGCAGTTCCAGCAGGGGTACAAACTCGAGAACCGGCTCGATTTCGTGAGGAGTGGGGTCAGGTATGGGAACCTTTGTGGTCTTCTCTTCCAGGATCGGTTCCTTCACTCGTTCAATCGGCTTCGGTTTGTACTGGCGGATGATAAATGGCGTGTCATCCAATACTGGAAGAGGCCGCGGTTTACCCTCGGGCCAGATGTTCCACCAGAAGAGGAGCAGGTGGAACATGATGGCGGCGGTGATGGCCAGCTTGAGCGGCGTCCGGTCCTGGTTTTCCAGTAGCAGCAGATCCACTCCGCTCCACTCGCCGCATACTCCCTGGTGCGTGCCTGGGTTCCTGTTCATGATGGCCTCCTTCCTGGAGGGGCCCGGCCGGGGGCGCAAGACGCCAGTTGACGGCACGAACCGCTCCGCACTCCCCCTCGCGCTGACATGCACTGATCCCCGGAATTCGTTATTCTTTTCTTACTGAAAAGTATACCGTACGGGGGAGCAGGCATATCGGTTTCGCCCTGTATAACAATCGGCGACAGTATTTGTTCAGCGGGTCCGTGTGATAAAATGATGGCCACTCTGAGCAGGCCGCTGTTTGCATCATTCGGACCGAGGAGCACACCATGAAAAGTCCAGCCCACCGATCCTGCAGACCGGCCAACGACGGACGACGCCGTTTTGTCAAGCTCACCGCCGCAGCGGCCGGCGGCATCGCGGTAAACCTGGCTCTGCCCTCCTGCGGAGGCCGCGGGACGGAAACCGCAGCCGGGCCCATTTTCCAACCGCAAGGCCCGACAACCTTTCCGCTCCTCGAAGTGCGGGGCAACGATTACGAAATCGGGTTCCAGATTGGCCAACAGTTCGCCGGGATGATCCGCGAGGGGTTCGCGGCGCGGGGGTCCTGGTGGACCGACCTGCTGGCTTTTGCCAAAGCACAAGAACCGGCGGTATACGACACCTTTCTCGCCGCTGCGAAAATGCACGCACCGGAGGTGCTGGAGGAGCTGCGCGGCTGGGCCGAGGGGAGCGAAGTTCCCTTCCGCGAACTGATGGTCTTCAACCTCAAGGGCGAATACGCGGCGCTGCGGGGACATTCCATGGAAGAAAGGAAGCCCGAGCCGGACGAGGAAAATCCGGGGTGTTCCTGCCTGGCCCTGGCCAGTGGCGGCCAGTTGTTGGTGGCCCACAACGAGGACGGGAACAAGGCCTACATGGAGCGGATGTTCCTCCTTCGCATGCACCCCGAGGGCCGCCCCTCGGTCCTTGCCGCCTCCTACCCCGGGGTGCTCCCGGGGAACGCCCCGTGGGTCAACAGCCACGGGGTGATGATGACCACCAACTACATCCCTTCAAGAGAAGTGAAACTCGGCGTGGGCCGCTACTTCCTCGACCGCCAGGCAATGGCGGCGGCCACCGTGGACGAGGTAGTTGCTATCTGCAGCCATGCCGAACGGGCCTACGCCTTCCACCACATCATCGGCTCGAGGGACGAGAAGCGGGTGCTGGCCCTGGAAGCGACCACCTCGAAGCTGGAACGGCAGGAGATCCAGGGGCTTTACCTGCACACCAACCACCTGGTGCTCCCCACCATGGCCGGAGAGCCGCAGATCGACCAGTATGTGGAAGGATCATCAATGAGCCGCTGGCAGGTGCTGACCCGCTGGAAGGAGGGTCTCACCGAGGATGCAACGCTCGGTGCCGGCGATCTCATCAGTGTCCTGAGCAGCCACGAGAACCGACCCTACTCGCCCTGCCGCCACCCCGAAGAAAATGTGGACGGTGCCACCCTGCTCAATGCCCTCTTCGACCTGGGCACCGGAACGCTGCGCATTCACAAGGGCAATCCCTGCCGGGGCATATACTCCGACTATCCTTTCCAGGCATGAAAAAGGGGGCGCGTTTGATGTGCCCCCTTTTTTGCAAAACCCGCAGCGGCAGGTTCAGTTCAGTTCTTCAGGTCTGGGGATGGAATCACTCTCCAGTACGGCCCGTTCGATCCCGCCACCCTGATCAAGGTCCCTGAGCTTTGCCTCCATGTCCAGTTTCATCGCTCCGAGGCGCTGGCGCTGCTCGTCGGTCAGCTCACCGGCCAGTGACTCGTCCAGCTGGCGGATCGCCCGTTCCAGACCCCGCCGCTGCGCCTTATTAACGGTCTCCTCGCTATGAAACGCCGCCCGCCGCTGCCGCAGGGCCTCAGCCTGCCGGCGGGCGGCATCCCGGTGCTGCCGGGTAATCTCGCGGTGGCGCTCTCGAACCTCCTGGTGACGCCGGTGGATATCCTCCTCACGGGCCCGAACCTCTTCCTTGGAAGCACCATCAGTCGTGCCGGCCGCATCCACGTCCCCGGTCTCATCGTTGTTCAGCGCTTCGAGGTCGTGGGCCAGGGCCTCCTCTGTCGCGGCGAGCTCGCGCTCGGCCCTTGCCAGGTCAAGCTCGTGTACCGCCAGTTCCTGCGCCATCAACTCCAGTTCGCGCTGCGCCTCGATCATGGATTCTTCCTCTACCACCATCTCCAGCTCCGCTTCCCGCATGGCCTCTTCCTCGGCAGCCATCTCGCGTTCAACTTCCTGCATGGCTTCTTCTTCTGCCACCATCTCCTGCTCCGCCTCGCTGCTCTCGTACTCATCCGGCATTACCGTCTCCGGGGCGATGGTCTCCACCTCTGGCGCAGGTGGGAAGTCGATACGGGGCTCAGCAAGCGGCTGCACCGGCTCAGGTGCACGCGGTACGACAGCTGCCTCGGGGACGGCCACGGCCGGAACATTCGGGACGACCGCCGGAGCCGGAGGAGCGTCCACCGGGATCACTTCGGCGGGACGCGGAGGCGGATTGTCGCCCACAGCGACGCCGGGGGCCAGAAAGGCGAAGATCAGTATCAGGACGATCGCCAGGGGTCCGAACCATTGGGCCCGGCCGGCGGCAGGTCTGTTCTTGTCGAGGATCATTTCTATTCTCCTGTTCAGCGGGGAGCCCTTTCCGGAAATCCCCGGCATGGTAAGAGCTGTGGGTGTGGAAACCTGCCGCAGG
>JAQAZP010000116.1:0-2796 GCA_032127265.1 Acidobacteriota bacterium | reverse complement strand
TCGGCGATGATCGGCGCCTCGAACCATTTCGAGGTGGCCATCGCCACCTCCGTCATGCTCTTCGGCCTCTCCTCGGGAGCCGCCCTGGCCACGGTGGTGGGGGTGCTGATCGAGGTGCCGGTGATGCTGATGCTGGTCCGCTTTTGCCTCCGCACCCGGGGCTGGTTCTGCCGCGCCTCGTAGCGGGCTGCGGCCAGAATCGATCCCTCCATGACAATCCATTGCCCTTATTCAAGGCAAACACGGTGTTTCCTTCGAGGATGCCGCGACGGTTTTCGGCGATCCGTTGACCGTCACGATTCATGATCCGGCTGTGCCCCGGGGAGAAATGAGGTTCATCACCATCGGACAATCGCTGTCCGGTCGAACGCTGGTTGTCGTACATCTGGACGATGATGATACAATCAGAATTGTCAGTGCACGAGAGGCGACGAAGAACGAGAAGCGAACCTATGAAGAAGGATAAATCAGGACAGGTCTCGGAAATGCGTGAGGAGTACGATTTCTCCCGGGGTGTCCGAGGGAAATACGCCAAACGTTTTGCACAAGGCAGCAACGTCGTCATTCTGGATCCGGACGTGGCCGCCTTGTTCCCCACCTCCAAGGACGTGAACAAAGCCCTCCGCGCCCTGGCTGATCTTGCCGCTAGGAATACAAAACGCGCCCCCGCAGCCGATCCGGATTAATGTATAGGGATTTCCTTTCCCGGTGTCGAGAATTCCCCCCGCTCTCTGGCCTGCTGTGCGGATCGATTCCCGTTTCTGCTTCTCCGGGCACCCGCCTTTCCGGGTCAATCCGCGGTCGCATGAGGTCATTCTGACGATTCACCACCGACGAACCTCTCTTCGGGACGCACGCCGCCCCCTGCTGTCCGCCACCGTCCTCGGGCCTCAGGCCGGCTCCCACTCGTCCCAGCCGGGCGGCACCTGCGAATACTCCTCTTCTTCCTGGCACGGCGCGGTGTGACCATTCCGCTCGCATCCCACGGCCAACCCCGGCGGCCCGTGGGCCCAGGGGACGACCGTGCTCACCCCCAGGTGCTCGAGGATGCGTCGGATCACCTCGGATTGGGCCGTCGAGATGAACGAGACGACCTTCATCCCGCCCCCGCACTTCTCGCAGCGCAGGGGGTCCACCTCGAAGACCAGCCGGATCAGCTCCGCCCACCTCCGCCGCCGCTCGCTCGCTGGCGGCGGCTTCTCGCTCCGGATGCCGGACGGCTCTTCCCCGGCCCGCCGCCTTCTCTCCGCCCGGCTCCGCACCGAGTAGTGGCCGTAATACCGCACCATGTGCACCCCGGGCGGCGGCACCTGCAGCGACAGCAGCGATAGGAAGGTCAGCGCGTCGTATTGCGCCACCACCGGGCGGACACCTTGCACCTTCTTCGAGCTGCGTACGGTGACCATGCCGCCGGCCTTGTCATACGCCATCCGCTCCGCCGACACCGCCGGCCGGGCCAGGTAGCGCACCAGCCGCTTGAGGCGCCCGTAGTCCCCCACCGCCACCCTGACCGAGCCGTCCACCGAAAACCCGCTGTGCTCCCAGCTCAGCATCTCGTCCCGGAGCCGCACGCTCAGCCGCTTGCGCCGCACCATCAGGTCAAGCACCCCTTTGGCGAACAGGCGGGTCAGCACCTCGATGTCCCCCTGCATGTCGAAGGGCATCGGGTGGAAAACGCCCTCTGCGTCGAAGGCGCCGTCTGTGGCCAGGGCATGAAGGTGGATATGAGGGTTGACCCGGTCGCCGAACCGCTGAGGCACGACCACCATCCCCACCCGGAGATCGTCATGGCCCAGACCGGCGCAGTAAAAGGCATGGGTCGCCTCCACGGCAGAGCGGCAGAGACCGGTGAGCAGCTTGCGGTCGCGGTAGAACGGCCGGCGCAAGTGTTTGGGCAGGACAAAGACCAGCTGGCGGTGGACCACCGGCTCGATCACCTCGTCGATGACGAAACGGCAAAGGATCTCGGCACGCTTCTGCTGGCATGAGGGGCAGATACCGCGGAGCTGGCATGAGAAAGCCACCAGTTGCTCGTGGCCGCAATCACCGCAACGGACCCGGGCGAAACCCGCGGCGAGAATCCCGCAGCGCAGGTATTCCTCGAGGGTGCGGCGGGCCCGGTCGGTCAGCGGGCCGTGCCGGTCGAGAAACCGCTCGTCGTAGGTATCGAGGAACAGCTCGAGGTTCTCGCGGACCGCCAAGTGCAAATCGGTCCGCTCCGGCCGCCGGGGCCGGTAGATGCTTGCGATCCCCTGATCCATGCAGACCAGGAGGAGCAAGATCGGGGCCGGAGGTCAGCAGGTGTTGAAGTATCCATTTCAGGGCCACGGACGGCAAGCGAGGTTGCCGGCAAAGTAACCCGTGAATGTCACCTTACCCACAAGACACGTATATGACTAACGCAAGTGGCTGATCGGCACCAGGGGCGAGACCTGGTTCAACGAAAAGTTCCTGCACCTGCTCACCCCGGTAACCATCATCGCCCTGCTGCTCACCCTGGTGCTGCTCTTTTCCTTCAAGGGCGAGGTGATCCTGGCCAACCCGCTGACCATCCTCTGGATCGCCATCCCGCTCTTCATCCAGACGGTCTTCATCTTCGGCCTGACCTACCTCGGTGCCCGGCTGATGCGTCTGGAATACCGCGATGCCGCCCCGTCGGCGATGATCGGCGCCTCGAACCATTTCGAGGTGGCCATCGCCACCTCCGTCATGCTCTTCGGCCTCTCCTCGGGAGCCGCCCTGGCCACGGTGGTGGGGGTGCTGATCGAGGTGCCGGTGATGCTGATGCTGGTCCGC
>JAQAZP010000115.1:0-14227 GCA_032127265.1 Acidobacteriota bacterium | reverse complement strand
GGCTGACCGGCGTTCACCTCGTCATCGGCGGGGCCGGCGGCCAGGACGGCGGGGGAGAAATCGATCAGCGCACAGGACAGAATGATGAGGACGAACAGCCGCAGGAGGTCGCCTTTCACAGGTTCATCGTCCACAATCAGTATGATCCGCAATTTCAGACTCCGCATTTAACGGTTTTCGAAAAGCAACTTATTATACTAATATGAGCCGATGTAACTACTTAAAAAGAATGCAACAACTTGATTGGATCCTGAGATGCAGCAGGGCAGGAGTGTCACTCGCTCTTGATGCATTTATCGCAATGGGCGACGGGTGGCTTCTTCCAACCTCCTGATTGCCGAATTCATGCCGCCGGGAGAAAGGCAATGGAACACCACATTCTCATCAACCTGTTGTGGGTCGGATTCGCCCTGGGCCTCGTCGCGATCAACGGTTTTTTTGTCGCCGCGGAATTTGCGCTGATCAAGGTCCGGCCGGCCCGCCTGACCCAACTGGTCCGCCAGGGAAAAAGCGTCGCCAGAACAACCCAGTGGCTGGCCAAGCGGCTGGACCGCTCCCTGTCTGCCTGCCAGTTGGGCATCACCATGGCCTCCCTCGGCCTGGGCTGGATCGGCGAACCGGCGGTGGCCCGCCTGGTTGAGCCGCTGTTCCGCGCCATGGGGGTGGCCTCGCCGGGCGTGGTGCACGGCGTGTCATTCGCCATCTCGTTCACCCTGATCACCTTCGCGCACCTGGTGCTCGGCGAGCAGGCCCCGAAGATCTTCGCCATCCGGCGGCCGGAACAGCTGGCCATGTGGGTCGCCATGCCGCTGAAGGGCTTTTACCTGATCTCCTTCCCGCTGCTCCGGGCCCTCGATATCATGACCTCGACGCTCTTGCGCATCATCGGCGTCCCCGCTTCCGCCGGGCACGAGAGCCCCCATTCCACCGAGGAGTTGCGCAGCCTGGCCAGCCAGGCCCGCACCCACGGCGAACTGAGTTCGTGGGAGCACCGCCTGGTGGAGGCCGCGTTCGACTTCGAGGAGACAGTCTGCCGGCAGATCATGGTTCCGCGCACCGAAGTGGTCTTCCTCGATATCAACACCCCGCTCGACGAAATACGGAAGTCCATGAAGAAATCGCTTCACACGCGCTATCCCGTCTGCGACGGTTCCCTGGACAATGTGCACGGGGTCATGCACGTCAAGGACCTGGTGGGGTACCCGGAAGGGCGCGACCTGCGTTCGATCCTGCGTCCGCCGCGATACGTGCCGGAAACGGCCCATATCAGCCGGCTGCTGGGCCACTTCCAGTCAACGCGGCAGCATATGGCGCTGGTCGTCGACGAGTACGGGATGACGGTTGGGATCGTGACCCTGGAAAACGTACTCGAGAAAATCGTCGGTCCGGTTCGCGACGAATTCGACGTGGAGATGCCCGATATCGTCCCCGAAGGAGCCGGGCAGTTGTTGATCAAGGGCAAAACGCCCATCGCCGAACTGGCCGAAGCGCTTGGCCAGATTATCGATGCGGATGGTTTCGACACGGTGGGGGGCCTGATGGCCCAGCGGCTGGGTAAGATCCCTGCCGTGGGGGAACGCATACAGCTGGAGGGGCATGAGCTGATTGTCATACAGGTGCGGCACAACCACGCCACGCGGATCAGGGCGGTGGTGAAACGGAATCCGGACGCGGTTGTTGCTCCGGCCGAACCGGCCTAGCCCCCATCCGGCCTGAATGCGGCTGAACCGACACCCTGATTCCCGCCGAACGGTGAACTGCGGGAGGAGGCGACAGATGACGCGACTGAGCATCCTGGTGATACACGGCATGGGCTCCCAGGAGAAGTATTACTCCCACCCGATGCGCGAAGAGATCAACGGCCGGCTGGGCCCCCAGCTGGCGGGCCGAGTCACCTGGGGCGAGGTCTACTGGGCCGACGTGCTCAAGACCCGGCAGACCGAGTATCTCGACGAGGCCAAGCAGAACAACGACCTCGATTTCATCTCCATGCGGCGCTTCATGGTCAACTCGGTGAGCGACGCCTCGGCCTACCGCAAGACCGCGGACAAAAAGGACACGGTCTACGGCGATATCCACAGCAAAGTAGACGCGGCGATGGACAAGCTCGACGACCCGGCCGACCCCAAGCGGCCGCTGGTGGTGCTGGCCCATTCCCTGGGCGGCCACGTCATGTCCAACTACATCTGGGACCTGCAGAAGCCCGGCGCCGCCCCGGCGGGCACCAGTGACTTTCGCCTGATGAATACCCTGGCCGGCATGGTGACCTTCGGCTGCACCAGCGCCTTCTTCGCCTTCGCCTGAAAGAAAAGCGAGATGGAGCCGATCGGCTTTCCCGGCAGCAAGCTGCCCCAGGCGCTGAGGGAGAAGGCCCGCTGGTTCAACTTCTTCGACCCCGACGACATCCTCGGCTACCCGCTGCGGCCGATCAACTTCGCCTACCGCAAGATCGTCGACGAGGACATCGCGATCAACGTCGGCGGCCTCAATTCCAGCTGGAACCCGCTGTCCCACACCAAGTACTGGACCGACAACGACTTCACCAAACCAGTGGCCGCGTTCCTGGAGAAGCTGCTCGAGACTGTGTGAGGGGGGGGGAATCTAACTTGTTGGTTCGACTAGTGCAGCATCAGCTTCGGCCAAAACAGAATCCAGATCATGACCCTTGCCAGTGGCAATTTCCAGTTCGCCGCTTGTCAACAGATTCAAAATCCGGTGTTCCTGCTCCTGGCGATAAAAATCACGAATATCGCTCAATGATATACGTCCTTCCGGTGTCCCACTTTCACAACAATGACTACCAGCTCTCCGTCACGTATGGCATATATGATGCGATATCGCCCTTGACGAATACGATAGCGTTCCTGCCCGGTAAGCTTTTCACATCCAACAGGACGAGGATCTGCTGAAAGCAGCCTGAAGCACCTCAGAATTCTGGCTACGTCCTTCTTCGGCAGCAGCCGAAGATCCTTGGCCACCGACTTCCTGAAGAGGAGCTTATATTTTGCCATGCTTCTTCAGGTCCTTGAGCAGCGCCTCATAGCTCATCACCGGCTCGGCCACCCGTTCTTTAAAAGCAGCCAGGTCTTCCTGATCCTCGCTCAGAGACATGCGAACCGCCTCGTTCACCAGTCCTGAAATAGACTCCCTGGTGTGCGCCGCTTTAACCCTCAGGGCCTGGTGCAGGTCCGGGTCGAAATAGATTGTGCAACGAATACTCTCATTGTTCATAGAGGAACACCTCCTGATGAAATTATAAGGTTATTAATGTTTTGATGTCAAGACCTTTTTGTGAATAAAACATACCCACCCTTCAAGACCAATTCGGAATACACATCCCCCGACGCATCGCGGGCACTATCGCAGGAGAGAATTCGAAAAGGAGTATACGAATAGGTGTTGAAGCTGCTTATCGAGCCTCGAACGGAATGGCCAGCTCTTCGCTGCTCTTGCGCAGGGTGATCACCAGCGTCTACGGTTCGCCGGGCTCCATGGTCCCCTTGAAGTAGAGCAGGTCGATGATCCGGGTGCTGACGTAGAGTTTGAACCGGTCGTTCTTCGCCTTGAAGTGCTCCTCGTGCCGGGTGACGGTGACTCATCCATCTCCGCCCCATCCCCCCCATTCCCCCCATTCTCCAGGGGGATTTCGCCTCTTCGTCCGCCCTTGACACGGAGCGCCCAAAGGTCCAGAATCTGCCGTTTCCAGCCGGCGCGACCGTCCTCACCGGCCAGCGATACAGACCATGAACCGCGCTCTGCTGACCGACGTGAGCCGTCCGCGCTGGTATGAAATATCGGAGGCCCCGTTGATTCAGCTTTCTTCCACATATGTTGCCCCGGTGCGGACCCTGTCCCGGCTCATCCTCTTCGCGGTGGCCGCGGCCCTGACCTGGCTTTTCGCATGCCCCGCCTACCCGTTTATATCCGACGACACCAGCCCCGGCCGGGTCACCGGTGATTCCTCACCCTGGTTCAGCGCGGGAGAGGCTCCCGGTGATCAGCCGCCATCCAACAGCAGTGACCAGGAGCAGGATGCCGGCGATGAAGAGGATGGCCCCGCCGACACCACGCCGCCCCTGACCTACGAGCCCGAACCGCTGGTGGTCACGGCCAGCCGCATCCCGGTGGAGCTCGACAAGCTGACCCGTTCGGTGGAGGTGATCGACCGCGAAGCGCTGGACGCCCTGCCGGTGCACAGCCTGCAGGACGTGCTGGAATACGCCCTCGGGGTGGACGTCCGGCGGCGCGGGCCCCACGGGGTGCAGGGCGACGTGAGCATCCGCGGCGGCTCCTTCGATCAGACGCTGATCCTAGTGGACGGCTTCAAAGTCAGCGACCCCCAGACCGGCCACCACAACCTCGACCTGCCGCTGAACCTTGCCGACATCGAGCGCATCGAGATCCTGCGCGGCCCGGGCTCGCGGGTCTACGGCCCGGGCGCCTTCTCCGGCGCGATCAACATCATCACCCGCGACGCCGGCGGCACCGGCGCCGGCCTTGGCGGCGCGATCGGCGAGAACAGCTTCAGCGAGGGCGAGGCCTCGGTCTCCTTCCCCGCCCTGGGCATCGCCAACCGGCTCTCCTACGGCCGCAGCGAATCGGCCGGCTACCTGGAGAACACCGGCTTTGCCATCAACAACCTGGCCTGGAATGCCGCCATCCCCGCCGGGCCTGAGAAGATCCAGCTGACCCTCGGCCGCACCGAGAAGGAGTTCGGCGCCAACGGCTTCTACTCGGCCAGCTTCCCCTGGCAGTGGGAAGCCACCGAGACCACCTTCTTCGGCGCCCGCAGCGGTTTCGACCTCGGCGGCACACGGATCGAGCCGCGGGTCTACTGGCGGCGGCACGAGGACGACTTCATCCTCGACCGGACACGGCCCGACTGGTATCGCAACCTGCACACCACCGACACCTACGGCGCCGAGTTTCAGTCCACCTTCGAATCGGCCTTCGGCGTCACCGCAACGGGCGGCGAGATCGGCCGCGAGGAGATCGAGAGCGAGAGCCTCGGCGACCACGGCCGCACCAGGGGCGGGATCTTCGTCGAGCACCGCATGGATCTGGGCTCACGGCTGACCCTCGCCGGCGGCGCTTTCGCCTACCACTACACCGACTGGGGCTGGGAGATCTGGCCCGGGCTGGACGCCGGGTTCGTCCTCGGCGAGCACTCCTCGCTTTACGCCTCGGTGGAGCGCTCCTTCCGTGTCCCCACCTATACCGAGCTCTACTACGACAGCCCGGCCAACGTGGGCAACCCCGACCTCCAGCCCGAGGAGGCCTGGACCTATGAGGGGGGGATGAAGTGGCAGTCCGGTGTTCTCGAGGGCGGCGCGGCCCTCTTCCGCCGCGAGGGGCAGAACCTCATCGACTGGACCCGGGCTGCGGAGGACGAACCCTGGCAGGTGCGCAACGTGGCCGAGATGAACACCAACGGCCTCGAAGCCTCGCTGGCGCTTCTGCCCCGCCGAGTAAGGGAAACCTGTCCGGTTGGCCGGGTGCGGGTGTCGTTCGCCTGCCTCGACCCGGACCGGGCCGAGAACCAGCTGGAATCCAAGTATGTCTACAACCACCTCGAGCGGCAGTTGATCCTCGACCTGGGCCACGACTGGTCATTCGTCGCTCCCCGGGGCGGGAGACTCAGCGGGATCCTCGGCCGGCTGAACCAGTCCTGGCTGCTGCGCAGCGAGGACCGCGCTGGAGAAGAGAGCTACGTCCTGGTGGACACCCGTATTTCCTGGCGGGCTTCGGTTGACCGGCTGTCCCCGCTCTCCCGGCTGGAGTTCTTCATCGAAGGAACCAACCTCTTCGACACCGAGTACCGTGAAGCCGATTCGATACCCATGCCCGGGCGCTGGATCATCGGCGGGGTTAAGATCGGGTTCGGAGGCTAGGCTCACTGTCATCGCGAGGAGCAGGCGCAGCCTGCGACGTGGCGATCTCAAGAACGGCTGCACTGTCGCCGGGGAGACTGAAGCAAAGCCCGCTTCGCGGGCTCCTCGCAGTGACAGTGAGGGCACCGCTGTTCCTTACCACGATTGAATCCGTGGTCAAGGGCGGCCTGATCACCCTGGAGAAGACAGAGGTTCAGGTCTACCGGTAATTCTCTTTCTTCAATCCGTATCTCTTCATCTTCTCGTAGAGCGAGCGAGGCACGATCCCGGCCCGGCGGGCGGTCTCGCCAACCCGGCCACCGGTGACCCGCAGCAGGGCGTGGAAGTAGCGGCGCTCCAGTTCTTCCACCGCATCCTTTCGCACGTCGCGCAGCGGACGGGCCACCAGTTCCCGGTCGCCCGGCGCTTTCCGCGCCGGCGGCACCGCTCTGGCGGCGGCCACGGCCCCTGGCTCGGCTGCCGGTGCTCCAGGGGACAGTCCCCCTGATGGCGTTTGCCCGGCGCTCGGTTCCGCTTCCAGCGGTTCGGCAGCGCCCGCCACCGGGCCCGCGCCAAGTGGCGCCACCTCCTCACCGCCCGGCATCCCCGCGCTCAAATCATCCGGCAGGTCTTCCATGGAGAGCGACATGCCCCGGGTGACGAGCACCGCCCGCTCCACCACGTTCATCAACTCACGGATGTTCCCCGGCCAGCGATGCTGCTCGAAGGCCCGCAGCGTGTCATCATCCATCGACGTCACGTGCCGGCCGGCCGCCGCGCCGAAGTGCTGGAGAAACCGGCCGGCCAGCAGCGGGATGTCCTCTACCCGTTCGCGCAGTGGCGGGATGGTCAACGGCAGGACGCTCAGGCGGTAGAAGAGGTCCCGGCGAAAACGCCCCTCCTTGGTTTCCAGCTCCAGGTCGCGGTTGGAGGCGGCCATCACCCGCACGTCCACTTCCTGCACATCCTCCCCGCCCACCGGCAGGATCTCCCGCGACTGCAGCGCGCGAAGCAGCTTCACCTGCAGGTGGTAAGGCATCTCGCCGATCTCGTCGAGGAACAGCGTCCCCTTGTGGGCCAGGGCGAACATCCCCCGGCGTTGCCGGATGGCACCGGTAAACGCGCCGGCTTCGTGTCCGAACAGTTCACTCTCCAGCAGGTTTTCCGGAATGGCGCCACAGTTCACCGGGATGAACGGCTGGCCGTTTCGCGGGCCGGCGGCGTGAATTGCCCGGGCCAGGTGCTCCTTGCCCACACCGGTCTCCCCGAGAATGAGCAGCGACACGTCCGATGGGACCACCCGCTCCACCAGGGCCAGCAACTTCTGCATCGAGGGACTGAGGGAGACGAAATCGTCAAGCACCGGATGGGTCATTTCCTCTGCCATCACCTTCCTCCCCGGACCTTGCCGCACCGGGCTGAACGTCTTCCGGCCAGTCAGACAACCAAAAAATGTCAGGAATGATCGTCCCTTGCCATGGCTATCGACAATATTGTATCTTTCAAATACATCTTAATTTACATCGGTATTTTACCACCGATAAATTCGGAGTCAATTATTCCGGTTAAAAATTTACAAAAACCTGGCCTCTTGATGTAGGCTTGTTACAGATAAACGAATAAACAACTTATGCCAATCGACTCGTGGACGGCCCACTGTCGGGGAATTGGCATATCACTTGCAACTTACCTGCTCCGGGGTGAGTTCGATTCCAGTTCTTTTTCCAGAGAACGGGAAACAGCATCCACGGAGAAGGAATATGAACAAGAGTCGCACCAGACAGACTCTACGCAAGCTGCGCAAAGCACTGAGCAAGAAAGCCGACCAGATCATCCGGGCCCTGGCCGCGGCCATGTTGGCCTGAGGGAGAGAATCGAAGAGGCTGTGCTCCGCCGCAGGATTCGTGCAGTGGCAGTCAGGCCGTGCCATTGCAGGGGAATGTGGCGTTGTGACCCGCGCGTGCAGCGAATGTGAAAAGCACTCACGCAGAGATGCCGTACCTGCTCTCCGCGCGAGTGCTTTTTTGTGTACCCGGTTTCTGGCCCGAACTTCTCACAGCCCATCTGCTGCGGAGCCGGATCCACCATGATCTAAGGTGCTTTCTTGAATTCGCTCGGTCAACGTAGTTTCAAACTCCCGAATCGAATTCCATCAGTTCCCCCTGCCTGATTTCCACGCCCTCGCCAACCGGCAGCGGCTCGTCGGAGCCGGAGAAAACCATCCAGATGTCATAGCTTCCAGCCGGCACCATGAACTGGTACCACAGCGGGTAGTCGTTGTCGAAACGGCGGCGCACCTCCAGCAGCGGCTCATCCGAGCCGGAGGGCACCAGGTCCCAGCCGGTGATCGCCGTTTCGGTGGGCTTGATCACGATCCCGGTGTCCAGGGTCACGGTGCTGACCTTCCCCTCGCCCACCTGGAGACCGCGGGCCAGCATCATCGGCTGCTCCACCCGGCCGTAGACCAGCGCCAGGTCCCAGGTGCCCAGCGGCAAAGCTCGCGTTTTGGTGATGTAGTAGCCATTGTCCGGGTCGTTGTGAATCAACCAGGGCGTTCCATCGGGACTGTAAATGGCCACGCCGACGAGCGGGGTCTTGTTGAACTCCTCGGCCAGGTCGAAGGCCATGGCGCCGAGGATGATCTCGTCGGTCTTACCACCGGTGATGGAGAAGGGCAGCCCGGGGCTCCGGTCGTCGTCGCGGTAGTTGGGGTTGCCGTAGCAGAGCACCAGCTCGTATTCGCCGGCCATCAGGGGATAGATGTCCGAGGCCTTTGGATCCTCCACACTGCGCACCACCTTGCCGTCGGAGACCCGCACGAAGTCCACCTTGCGCAGGGTCTGCAGACCATCCGCCGGCATGGTCAGTGACAGCTTGCCCAATTTGGTGGCACCGCTGGTCTTTGTGGCTTTGGCTTGCTCCACTTTCTCCGCCACCTCCTCGGTGACCGTGTCGAGGGCGGTGAGCAGGGTGCCGGCATCGGTGGCGCTGAAATACCGGCCGCCGCCGGCCTCGGCCAGGCATTCCAGTTGCTCGCCGGTCTTGTCATCCACCCCGAACCCGATCACGTGGAGCACGAACTTGATCCCCGACTGTTTCAGCGCACGGACCACGCCGCAGGGGTCGTCGTTGCAGGTCTCCTCGCCGTCGCTGACCAGCACGATGGTGGTCTCCACTTCCCGCGACTTCAGCGAGTCGGCCACCAGCTTGATCGAGTCGGCGATGGGCGTCTTGCCCTTTGGCGACACCGCCTGGACCGCGGCGAGCAGTGCGCTGCGGTCGCTGCTCCCGGAAGGGATAATTGTCTCGATGTCGGCGCAGTCTCCCTTGCGGCGGTGACCATACACGGTGAGGCCGGCGTTCACCCCCTCGGGCAAGCCAGGCACCACCCGGGCCAGCACTTCCCTGGCCGCCTCGATTTTGGTCTGATCGCCGGCCGGGCCCCACATGCTGCCCGAACCATCGAGGATGAACATCACCTCGGGCAGTTCGGCAGCCTCCACCAGCATGCCGGGCATCCAGAGCATGAAGAGCAGCGCGAACAGGGACCAGCGGACGATCGGATTCATGATCCTCTCCTTCTTCTTCATCGATTAAACAGCAAGGAATTAATGCACAACAACACTAGATTAATCGGCAGATACGGGGCTGGAATTTAGGGGTCTGTCGGGACCAGCCGAGGGGCTCGGGCGCAAGTTGGCGATGCTGACGTGAGAACAGCAATCCTGGCGGGCCTACCGCTGGAACGAACGGCCTGTAGTCGTTTCAGTCTGGAGGGATCTCATCTGGAAGGATCTCAGTAATACTCGTCCAGCGGCCCTCTCTTCGGCATGATGGCATCGGGGTAGAAATCGGCCACCTTGTCCCAGACGATGGTGCCGTATTGCCGGTCGACGCTGAAATCGGCGAACCGCTCCAGTTCCTTCAGCCGGGCAAAGGCTTCATCGTCAAGATACGCGGTGAAATCGATGGTGGCCTTTTCGCCATCCTCATAGAGGATTTCAAGCGAATATCCCCCCACATACCTTGCATCCTTGATCCGATGCATCACGTCACCTCCTGAAATGTCGGGTATCTATGTAAATATACGGTTATTTATGGGAATCGCCCACTCCTATTTTTATTATTCAGGAATACTGTTCCAGAAGTTCGTTGATCTGGTCGTGACAGAGTTCCACGTCGGCCTCGATGGTGGGGACCACTCGGGCCAACTCCTCAAGAGTTGTCTGCTGCCGGAAGACCTTGTCCAGGCCGTCCAGAATCATCGGGCGCATTCCGTGCGACACGGCATTGGTCCGTAGACTCATCTGATCGTTCAGATCCTCCACCTGCTCCAGCTCATCGGTGGTGGGAGCCCAAAGCTCGGTGACCGCCAGCCGGCCGTGGTAGCCGGTGTCGTCGCACTTCTTGCATCCCCGCCCCTTGACCAGTTTGACATTGACATCATCCCTGCCGAAACAGCCGTGGAGCAGCCGTTCCGCCGGTATGTATTCCTCGGCACAGTCGGGGCAGACGATACGTACCAGGCGCTGGCCCATGATCGCCGTGGTGTAGGAGAGGAAAATCATGGGCTCCACCTGCAACTCGCGGATACGGCCCACGCTCTTGGTGGTGTTCACCGTATGCAGGGTGCTCAGCAGCAGGTGGCCGGTCTGCACGGCCTTGATCGCCATGTTCGCGGTTTCCGGGTCGCGGATCTCGCCGACCATGATCACGTCCGGGTCCTGGCGCAGGAAGGCGCGGAGCAGGCTGGAGAAGTCCACGTCGCGGGCCCGGTTGAGCTGGGTCTGGACGATGTCCTCGTAGGTGTACTCGATGGGATCTTCGGCGGTGATGATCTTCTTGCCCGGGTCGGCCACCGAGTTCAGGGCGGCGTAAAGCGTTGTGCTCTTGCCCGATCCCGTGGGCCCGGAGACCAGGATCATCCCCTCGGGCCGCTTGATCAACTTGTTGAACTTTTCGTAGACCTGGCCGGAGAAGCCGAGCTGCTCCAGGGTCACCTTGCCCTTGTCCTGATCCAGAACCCGGATGGTGACGCATTCACCGTTGCTGGAGTTCACCGTGGAGACGCGAAAATCCACCAGCTTCGAGCGGGAGCCGATCTTGTAGCGGCCGCGGAAGCTCCCGTCCTGGGGCACCACCTTCTCGTCGATCTTCATCGAGCGGGTCAGAATCTTGATCCGCGAAACTACCGAGATATACTCGCGGTTGAAATCCTCGGGCATGGGGATGGTGCGCAGGGTTCCGTCCACCCGCAGCTTGATCACGCCGCCTTTTTCCCGGGCCTCGAGGTGGATGTCGCTTGCTTCGAACTTCAGGGCGGTGTTGAAGATATAATCCATGATCTTCAGCGTCCGCCGAACGCCTCTCGGGCTCTTGCTCATCTGGTCTTCCTGGGAGATCAGCCCCTCTTTGACCGAGACGTCGGAATCGGAACCGAGGTTGTAGAGGTTGCGGATGAAGAGATCGATCTCGCCGGGCGGGGCGAGGTAAAACTGCATCTCCTTGTTCGAAGGGCGGTGGCGCTGCAGGTCCTCGATGAGCAGGGTATCCGTCTCGGCCACGGCCACCTTGATGCTCTTCTCATCTTCCTCGAATACCGCCACCCGGTTTCTCTTGGAGTACTCTTCGCTGACCACTTTTCTCAGGTTCACGTCCGGGCTCACGTTGTAGAGCGAAATGATGGGCAGGTTGAAATGCCGGGAGAGGACCTGGAGGTAGCCCTCTACGGTGATCAGATTGTTGTCGAGAAGGATTTCCCGGAACGGCTTCCGGGTCTCGAGCTGCTCCTCCTTGACATAGGACAGCTGTGTTTCAGTGATATATCCGGCTGTCACCAGCATGTCTTCGAGGGATTTTCGCTTGTTATACAGGTCGAGGACACGGTTGACCCGTGACTGGGACGCGCCCATCTCGATCAGGATCTCCCCGAGATACCGTTCGCCCTCTTCAAGCTGAAGTTCCAGCGCGGCCTCCAGCTGCTCCTCACTGATCACCGACTGGGAAATCAGCAACTGGCCCAGACGTTTACTGCTCATCGATAACCCCTCAACTGATCGGACCTGGAGACACTCCGGCTGTCTGCCGGAGGCATCACCATCTTCTTCGACACAATGCATGCCCCGGATTACATTTTTCATCGCTTACGGAACTGACCGCTCATCAGCGAAATTGGGCGAAATTGGGGACAGGAAATTGGGGACAGGCCCCAATTATTCCAATTATTCGCACATTGTTATCATGCTCATGTGCGGTAAGAATGAATCATTTCCACTAGCCGATACAGGGCTCTCCCGGCCGAACCACTGACATTGCAACACCAGAACCATCCGCACGACCTGACCATGGAAGAGACGTGTTTTCAACGGGAGCCACGGGCACTAGTGTTCCTGTGGAAGGAATGTGCGTATAATTGGGGGCCTGTCCCCATTTAAATTCCCCATTTAAATTCCCCATTTAAATTCATTTAAAGCGGTAACCTTTTGGTCGACGGATACGTTTACCCTGTTGAGTGAAACAATGAATAACAATACTTTCCAAAACATGCTGCAGGAGAACAGGAACCGGATTTACAGCTACGCCCGCTATTTCCTGCGCAACAACGAGGACGCCGAGGACGTGACACAAGAGGTATTTGTCAGAATGTGGCAGCGCTGCCCGGAACAGAATCCGGAAAAGATTCCGGCCTGGCTGATGCGGGTGACCCACAACCTCTGTATCGACGTCACCCGGCGGCGCAAGACCTCGGTGGGCTGGCATGTCTCGGCGGACCAGGTGGAGCCGGACAGCCTGCCGGCCCAACGCTCGGCAGGCGACCCGGAAGCACGCTTCCGGCTGAACGAAACCCAGCGGTCGCTGCTCGATGCCCTGGCCACCCTGCCCGCGCGAACCCGCAGCATCATGCTCATGCACTACTTCCAGGGATTCACCTACGAAGCGATCAGCGAGATCCTCCAGGTCCGGGTGAACACGATCAAAGTGACCGTGCACCGGGGCCGGAAATCGCTGCGCAAGAAACTGGCCGGATACGATCCGGGATACGTGGAGACAAGGGCCAATGAACCAGCAGTGTCGTAAAACGAGGAGTCTCTTCGGGCCCTACCTCGACGGGGACCTTGGCCCCCGGGCGATCCGCCGGGTGGACGGGCACCTCGGGGACTGCCCCGTATGCCGGGCCGAGATGCAGGGCGAGCGGCAGGTGGCCGACACTTTCACCGCCCTGCCCGAGCTGCTCTGTTCCGAGCGGGTGGACCGCAAGATCATGGCGCGTCTGGCCGAGGAACCGCAGAAGAGAGGGCTCTTCGACCGCCTGGGACAGCTTCTCGGCTCCCCCGGCTGGAAGACGGTGACCGCCTGCGCCGCCGCCTTCGTGGTGGTGATGCTCTTCCTGCCCCTGGCCCCGGAAAGCCCGGTGGGCACCGAAACGGCCCTCAACACCAGCGAGGACGGCGTGATCAGCCACGAAGAGGCATACCAGGCCCGCCAGCGGGCCAAAACCAGTCTTGCTTATGTTGCGCACCTCATTCAGAACACGGAAAAGGAAACGGTCAGCGAAGTCTTGACCAGCAAACTGCCGAAGGCCATCAGGAATTCCCTCCAGCGAGTGGTCCCGGTTACAAAGGGAGGATCGGACTCATGAACATGAAAAGATTGATCGTGGCGGTGGTGTTTCTTCTGATCTGCGCGCTGAGCGCCCAGGCCCAGGATCTCTCCAGTCACCCCGGGTTTGTCGACCTGGACCGGATCCAGATCCCGGTGAACGCCGAGAACATCACCGAGGTGAACCTCGGACCCGAGCTGCTGAAGATGGCAGCCAAGATGGAGAACGGCGACTCGGATCTTACCGATACCCTGGGCGGGCTCTTCGGCATCCGGATCAAGTCCTTCGACCTCACCCCCGAGCTGGCCGGACAGATCAAGCCCATCGTTGACCAGATCCAGGCCCAGCTGGACAGCGACAACTGGAAACGGCTGGTCTACGTCAAGGACGGCGCGGAACTGGTCACCGTAAGTATCAAGTACGACCCGGCGGACGAGAGCAAGGTGGCGGGCATGATGGTCATCGCCTTTGAGCCGGGCGCCGAGGCCACCTTCGTCAACATCGTGGGCAGCATCGACCTGGCCCACCTTGGCGGCCTGATGGACGGGATGGACATGGACGTGGACCTGGACGACCTGGTGGACATCAACTGACCGCCTGGTCACCCACCGCAATCATGCAGGTGTAAAAGAAAGCCCCGGGAGGACATCCTCCCGGGGCTTTCTGGTTTCCAGTTGTCCGTCCGCCTCACTACGGTGTGGCGGCGGTCACCGTGACGGCATCGGTGTCGGTGTCGCCCGACGGCGCGAACGGCGGC
>JAQAZP010000114.1:0-2989 GCA_032127265.1 Acidobacteriota bacterium | reverse complement strand
ACGAGGGCCCCAAGCACACCGTGGTGATCAGCAAGGGCTTCTGGATGGGTACGTTCGAGGTGACCCAGGCCCAGTGGCAGGCGGTGATGGGCGGCAACCCCTCACGCATCGAAGGCGCCGACCGTCCGGTGGACCGGATCTCCTGGAACGATGCCCAGGCATTCGTGAGCAAGCTGAATGCCACGGCCGGTTCCGGGCAATTCCGCCTGCCCACCGAGGCGGAGTGGGAGTATGTCTGCCGGGCGGGTTCCGCACGCTCGTTCTACGGCGGTGAGATCAACACGGTGGATTGCCAGAATGAGGACCACCTGGCGCCCTGGGGCTGGTATTGCTACAACTCGGGCAACACGACGCATCCGGTGGGACAGCAGCAGCCCAACGGCTGGGGTTTTTACGATATGCACGGCAATGTGGGCGAGTGGTGCTCTGATTACTACGACCAGAATTACTACGAGTATTCCCCCACCAGGGATCCCCAGGGGCCGGACTCGGGCAAGAACAGGGTGCTGCGCGGCGGCGGCTGGGATTCCCGGGCCTGGGACTGCCGTTCCGCCAACCGCGGGCGCTACAGCCCGGGCGCCAACAACAACTCCTTCGGTATCAGGATCGTGCGTCTGGCGGACTGAGCGATGACCGCGTGCCGCGCGGCGATCTCAGGGGGCCATACCATTGACCAGGCAACTGGCTGAGTCACTGTGGCCCGAGGGCGGATACGGCGGCTGGTTGTAGGGGGCCGGGGTGACGTCCATACTGACGAAGGTGAAGCTGTTTTCACCCACCATTGCCTGGTTGGCCGGCAGGGAGTTGATCCACACCGAGACCAGGCTCTCCCCGGCGCCGATTTTGGCCGTGCCGGCCCGCCAGTGGGTGAACAGGGAGCCGCCGGCCAGATGCACGTCGATACGTCCGGCCAGGCGCCGGGTAAACCCGGTGTAGCTGTTGGTCAGCGTTGTGGTGAAACGCACAGGCAGGGGCAGCGTGCCACTGCCGGGCTGACAGACCAGGTCGCAGCCACGGTCTGCACGCCGGCCGGCTCCCAGCCGGCGATGCAGGCCAGCATCCACCAGAAGGCACGGGCTTTGAGGTTGCAGTTCAGCGGCTGAGAATGTGCGCAGACACAGGTGTCGCAGAGTATGCTGCCCGGGTGGCTGCCGCACCATTCATCTGCCCAGTTGCCTCCCGAGTAGTTGCAGGCGGCATCGGCGTACAGCGCGAGAAAAGCGTTGCCCTCCGGGTCGTGACTCTCGATGTCGGCGAAGTCGAAGAGGATTTTGTTGTTGGCCCGGCAGAAGTCGCGGATCTGTTCGTTCCGCTGGTGGAGGTTCCCCTCCTCGCCGGTGCCGGCCTGGTGGCCGGTCATGTAGACGAAGTCAACGCCCGGGTACTCGTTCTCCTACTGCACCATGCGGTCCAGATACTCGTTGATGTGTATTTCATCCGCGATGGCCACCTGGCCGCACCAGGACCAGATCACCAGGTTGCGGTCGCTGCCCTCATCGTCCAGCTAGTCCCTGGTCCGGCCGTCGAAGTCCCCGTCACCGGATGGGGGATAGGGAAGCTGGTTGCAGTGAAGATTCAAGGCCGCGATGGAGAAAAATGCGGTTCACTGAGCAGGGGCCGGCGGTAACGGTACCGGCAGATCCTTCACATTCTGCACCCGCAGCAGCACCAGCAGAAAATCCCCCTCTCCGCCCGAAGAGTCGGTGAACTGGTGGCCGCTCACCAGGTGCCACTGGCCAGGGCCAGCTTGAGCGTGGATGCCATGGTTCGCAGCTCCAGTATTGGACGGCCCACGTCGAGTATGACGCCAGGTATTTTTTCTCGTCCAGTCATGGCCAACAAACTCAGCTCCAAGTCTATTTCCGCCAGGCCTGAATCCGGACTATCGTCTGCCGGCTGTGGCGTAAACGCGATTCTCAGTTCCGGTGAATCCGCCTGACTGGTGAAGTGCCATTTGAAGCAGCCGTCCTCCTCCTTGGTGAAATACTCCAGGGTGGAGCCGGACATCATCACTGCCTTGTTGCCGGCCGTGGTTGAGACTCTCGGCGAAGAAATCAGTTCCAGGACGGTATCCTCCGGCGGGTTTTCCTCACCGTTCCAAAGCAGCGTGCCGAAATTGCCGTCCACTCGGAGGGTCAGGGTCACGTCGTCACAGACCAGCTTTTTGAGCTCGCCAAAGGCGGACATCCCGCCGCCATTTCCCTGCAATGTATAGGTCCCCTGATCGGCCACCACCTGGCACTGCCGTCCCTCGCCGGCCGGGATGGCGATGATATTGGCTTCAATGATGTATTGCGGGAAGGGTTGTTGTGCCGCGGCCGGGACGGCGCAGACGGCCAGAACCGCCAGGATCATGAAAGACAGTGATGTTCTCATCCGTTGCTCCTTCGCTTTGCGGGTTGCCTGCATTCAGTTGCGAACCAGTGGTTTCAGTTCCCCCCCGCTTCTCCTCCCAGAAGGACGTTTTCTTTGCGTCCGGTTTCGTCCCCAGGATGCGCAGATCGGGCCGGCTCGGCTCAATGATATACACCACGCTCGGCCCTTCCGCCGCGGGTGGTCGCGGTTGCTCCACACTGCCTGCGCCGGTGAGGTCGAGTTCGAAAAGCTGATCCTCGCGGGACGATTCCCGCCGCCAGTTGTCCACAGCCGCGTTGCGTGCCGCGCGAAAGAGATAGGGGCGCACCTCCCCGGGCATCTTCCCCCGGTCGAGCAGGCGGCAGATCACACCGTGCACGATGTCTTCGGAGGCGGCCCGGCTGCGGGTCAGGGCGAGGGCGTAAGTGAAGAGACCCTGCCGGTTCTCGGTATAGCAGGTGCGCACCTGGTCGAAGAAGTCCGTTTTCATCACCCCTGCCAAGCGGATTATCACGGGTAAGCCGTGGTTGTTGTCCCCGCCGTGGTCCTCGGTGGATCCACGGCGGGGGATGGTCTTTTTGTGCAGGCAGGAGAGTATTGTAGTTTGTAACAACACTCTTTCCCACAACCCCCG
>JAQAZP010000113.1:0-8368 GCA_032127265.1 Acidobacteriota bacterium | reverse complement strand
CCCAGTGACTGACAGAGCCGGTGAGCATACATGTGGCCGTTGCGGATGCCGATGTTCTCCCGGTGTGCAGCTTCGGCTATGGACCGCGAGGAACGCTCCTGGTGCAGGAAGCTGACCGTCCCGACGCGGGAGCGGCCGGTGGTTTCCGGACCAACGATCCGCACCCGCGGATGGTCGAGAAGATACCCGATCAGCCGCTCCTGCAAGGGCAACTCGCAACGGGTCATCACCTCGAAAGCATCGGTGACGGTGGTGCGATCCACCTGGTCCCTTCCAGTGAGAAAGGTCAGGTATTCCCCCAGGGCCAACAGGCCGGCGCACCCCTCGTGAATTGCCCCACCCAGCTCGAACTTGTACGGCACCTCATCATCGGGAATGAAATAGTGGTTCGGTCCGCTGAGCTCGGCAAAGGCCTCCTGCTTCCCATAGAGCGCGGCCATGTGCGGGCCGTAGACCTTGTAGGTGGAGTAGACATACCAGTCCACGTCCCAGGCCTCCACATCCATGGCGCGGTGCGGGGCGTAGGCCACGCCATCCACCACCACCCGTGCCCGGGCCTGGTGGGCCAGACGGACGATGCCCGGCAGATCGACGATGTCGCCCAGCAGGTTCGAGACATGGGGGAAGGCGACAATGCGGGTGCGGGGGGTGAGCAGCCGGGCCAGGTCGTCGAGGGTGCAAACGCAGGTGGCGGGGTCTATCTTCCAGATCTTCACCGCCGCCCCCCGCCCGGCCAGGGCAGCCCATGGTCCGGCGTTGGCCTCGTGGGCGGTTTCGGCTATGATCACTTCGTCGCCCGGGGAGAGGATTTCGGCGTAGCAGCCGGCCAGCATGCGGCAGAGCACCGAGCAGGACGAGGCCAGGGCCACCTTGCCGGTGCGGGTGCCGTTCATCAGCAGGTTGATCAACCGGTGGGCCCGGTCGACGGTGTCGGTGGCCTGCTGCGAAAGCGCGTATCCCGCGTCCAGCTGAACGTATGAGTTCAGCATGTATTCGCGCATGCGGTCGGCCACCACCCGGGGCACCTGGGAGCCGCCCGCATTTTCCAGAAACACGGTGTCCGAAGCCAGGGCCGGAAATTGTTTGCGGATCAGGTCGTGGTCCGGGGGAGTGTTCACTGCTATTGGCTCCCTGTGTTGTATACCGATCCGGAACCGCTGCCGTTGTCGTCATCGCCGGTGGCGCTGCAGAATGCGGTGAGGCCGTCGATGGCCAGTGCGTGGCCGTAGAAATCGCTGTCAGCGCCGTCGTAGGCTTCGTACTTCGCGACCTCTTCCCAGAGCGTGCCGTCCCTGCGGAAGAGGTAGACGGCGCCGTCAAGAGTATCGGGGTAATCGCCGTTGCCCGGCGCCCCCACCAGCAGCCGGGTGCCGTCAAAGGCGAGCGATTCACCGAACTCCTGCTGGGAAATCGCGTCGCCGGCCGTCAGCTTCGCTTCCTGGTACCACGTGTTGCCGGAATACCTGAAGATGTACACCGCTCCCACATCGTAGCCGAAGGGTGCGTCGTGGTGGGCGCTGAGGGCCACCCGGTCCCCGGAGATGGCCGCGTCCCAGCCGAACTCGGCATGGGCCGTGCCGTCGGCCGCCACCAGCTTCTGCTCCTCGACCCACGACGCGCCGTCGTAGCGTAAGACGTACGCCGCACCGGCATTGAGCGCCTGGTCGTCGTCGCGGTACGCCCCCACCACGGCCAGGCCGCCGCTCAGCGCCACCGCCTGTCCGAACCCGTCACTGGTTTCGCCGTCGCTCGCCCGGAGGCGCTCCTCGGCCACCCACCCCAGGCCGTTGTTGCGGTAGACATAGGCCAGCCCCGTTACCATGCCTTCGATACTGGCCCAGCGGGCCCCGATCAGCGCCACGCTGCCGTCCAGGGCGACATCCCTGCCGTATTGCATGTCGGACGCGCTGCCGTCCCAGGCCGTCAGTTCCACCCCTTCCGTCCAGCCGGAGCCGTCATCGCGAAAGATATATGCGGTGCCGCAGTCGGCGGTCGCCCCTTCACCGCGCGAAGCCCCGATCAGGGCGTTGTCGCCGTCAATGTCGATGGCGCAGCCGAAGTAGTCATAGGTGTTCGAATCGCCGGCAAAGATCTCCTCCTGGTAGACCCATTCGTCACCGATCCGGTTGTAGACGTAAACCGATCCGCAATCCAGTGCCGGCCCGTCCCCCCGCTCCGCCCCCACCAGCAGGACGTCTCCCTCGACGGCAAGGGCGGTGCCGAAGCCGTCGTTCGGCAGACCGTCCGGGGCCAGCAGCTTGCCCTCCACGGGCCAGTCGGCATCGAAGAGACAGCTGTCCGTGGCCGTGTCGCCGGACGGCGGGTAGGGCGGGAGGTTCCACGGGGGTGGTGTGACATCCTCGGCCAGAATCCAAATCACATTGTCGCCGATCACCGAGCCGACCGCGGGCACGGTCAGGTTGAACGTGAAGGGGTAGTGATCCAAGGGCGCCAGGTTGACCCAGCCGGCTCGCCAGTTAGGGAACCAGAGCCCACCGGCCAGGTCGAGGTCGAGGTGGGCCGCAACCCGGCGTGAGGAGTCGGGAAGGCTGTTGGCCAGTTCGCCGTCGATGGTCAGGTAAAAAGGCACGGTTCCGAAAGCCGGTGTGCAGCTCAGCCCGGCGGCGATCGTGCCGCACTGGGCGGAGCTCAACCCGAAGACAAAACCCGCACCCGTGTTGGAATTCACGCCGTCGGTTACCGGGGCGCCGGCCACGAGCAGTCCTCCGGCAAGATCGACGGACCAGCCGAAATCCTCCGCCCCTCCCGATGGCTCCGCCATCCAGGTCTGGCTCCAGGACAGTCCATCTTCGCAGAAGAGGTAGATGGCACCGGAGGCATTCCGGGGGGCTCCCACCAGCGCCCGGCCGTCATTCATGGCCACGGCTGCACCGAAATTGTCGTGGCTCACACCATCGCCGGCCAGCAGCAGACTCTCCTGGGCCCAGACGGTCCCGGCGCGGCGAAAGAGATAGGCCGCCCCCTGGTCCAGATGCGAAGATGCGCCCACCAGGGCCAGGTCCCCGTCCAGGGATACCGCAACCCCGAAGTAGGTCCAGGATGTGCCGTCCAAGGCCTGGAGCATCGCCTCTTCCAGCCAGACTCCAGGGGCAGTGCGCCGATAGACATACGCCGTCCCGGTATCGGCCACCAGGCCGTCCCCGAGATAGGCCCCCACCAGGCCCAGGTCCCCGTCCAGGGACACGGACGTGCCGAAGGCATCGGTGGCGGCGCCGTTGCTGGCGAGAAGCCTGGCCGTCTGGCTCCAGACGCCAACGTCAACACGGTCGAAGATGTAGGCTGCGCCGGAGTTCGAGCCCAGGCTGTTGCTGCCCTGCGCACCGGCCAGCACCCGGTTGCCTGAAATATCCACCGCGCCGCCAAACCCGTCGCCGGAAGCGCCGTCAGCGGCGGTCAGTTTTGCTTCCTCCACCCACGCCGACCCGCTGTATTGGAATATGTATACCGATCCGGAGCCGTTGCCCAGGTCATCGTCACCCCTGGCGCCGACAACGAGCAGGTCACCATCGAGGGCCACGGCAGACCCGAACTTGTCCCCTGCCGTACCATCCGCCGGCTCGAGCCTCGCCTCCAGTGACCAGTCCCCGGAGAGCGAACGCCGGCAGACATAGACCGAGCCGGAATTGTCACCTGCCGGGTTGTCGCCTTCGGCGCCGAAGAACGCCCACTCCCCTTCCGTTGCCACGGCAACGCCAAACAGGTCTTCATATTGACCGTCAGGGGCAATGATCCGGGCCAACTGGCAGGGAACCGGTTCCGCGAAAACCGCAGACACCGGACAGAGCAGGACGAGCAGCAGCAGAATCGAACCAATCAGACGGTGGGGAACCAGACCTGGCAACATGGGACTCCTCCTGCCATTCATGATCACGAGAGTGCCGGGAAAGAGAGCAGACCGGCTTGGGTCACATGTATATAAAGTAGTGATCTTCTGCCGGGGAGTCAATGAATCCTGTGGGACACGTGCAGATCAGCCTGCTCACGGCTCCCGGAGGAGAGTGATGCACCCGTGGTCATCCTCGATACCGCAAAGGTTATGGGTCATGTTGTTCCCATTCACAACACCTTTGGCCTCCATGATCGATCCCTTGCCGGTGCGGAAAGTGAAAGAGATCCGGTCACCCACCAGATGCAGGGCAGGGACGACCTACGGGTGCGCTGTGCCAGCGAAGAGGATCTGGTGAGCCACCGATTCCACCGCCGATCCGTCATAATTGTTGCGGAACCCGGTATCATGAACCACGACATATCATAAAAACGAACGATTTCTTGACATACCTATCGTCGAATTAGCCCAATTCAAATCACTCGGTCGCCACTTTTTTTCTTGCGCTTAGGTGCCGATACAATGTGAGATGCAGTGCCCACGCCATGCGCCGGGCACGGTGTCAATGAATCGATATCGAAGAACGCAGCACCGGCACGGGGTCAATTGTGAGCGAACTGTTGTTCCATCTCAGGTCCACCGACATCCTCCGGGGGTGTGTCCGGCTTCTGCGGAACCTCGTGGGCGCGGAAGCCGTCTCGCTCTACATCCCATCCACTGCTGATGGAGCAAGCGAACCGCTCCTGCTTCACGAGGGTGAACAGAGTCCCGTTGCCGAACTGGCCGACACCGATAGAGCGGCTGAATTCTGCGGCAACTACAGCGGTGGAGAATCGAGCGAGATCCTTCAGCGAATCAGCAGTTCGTCAACCGGCGGTCTGCTGATCCGGGTCAGCCCCCCCGTGTCGATACTTCAGCCCGGCCCATCCGCTGAACCCCGGCCGTCGCGGCGGGCCGGCGATCTTGCGGACGGCCCCACCACCCTGCCGGGAATCTGGATCGGACTCCGTAACGCCGATGGCGAAAAACTGAAACTGCCCGCATCCCTGCAGAACCTGACCGCCTCACCGGAACTGGGACAGTGGTGGGACTGGCTGATCAGCCTCGGCGCCGCGCTGGCCCTTCATGCCCGGCAGGTCTCCGGCGTGATCGACGACCCGGTGAGCGGAGTGCCCGGCCGGGCGCAGTTCGAGGCGCGACTGACCCAGGCGGTGGAGCACGGCGGGAGGCGGGAACTGCCGTTCACGCTGATCCTGGTCAACCCCGACGACTTCGAAGTAGTGAATGAACATTTTGGCCGGGAGGCCGGTGACACGGTGATTCGCGAAATTGCCGACCGGCTGACCTCGCTGGTCCGGTCCACCGACGTGGTTCACCGTTACGGCGGGGCTATTTTCACCATCCTGCTTCCCGACTCCGGTCTCGACGATGGAGTGTTGGTAGCCGAAAAACTGCGCTCCGGACTGGCCGAGGCGGCCTACCTGCAGGGCACGGTTCGCCTGGGGTTCAGCATCGGGCTCACCGAATCCACACCCGTCGAGTTCGACGATGCGCAGTCAGTGGGATCGGACCTCTTCCGCCAGGCCGATCGAGCGCTGCTCGTGGCCAGGGAATCGGGCGGCGGGAGGATTGTCACCTGGGGACCTGACGCCGACCTCGAGGAAGTGGGCAACCTCGACAGGCTCACCGGGATATTCACCGCCAACCTGGCCAAGGACTACCGCAACATGCTGTTGTTGTGGGACATCGTTGGAATCATCTCCGCCAACCCGGACCCCGATGACCTGGCCATCCAGGCGGTGGACCGGCTGCAGGCGGCATTCAAACCGGAGCGGGTGGCACTGTTCCTCAAGGATGCCGACCAGGATGGCCTCCGACAGGTGGCGGTGCGCAACAACCTCACCCTGCCCAAGACCGAAGGGGGCACCCTTGAACTGAACCGTGACCAGGAGCGCCTGCTCCGGGAAGCGCTGGGTTCCGAGGAGCCGATCGAGAGAACGCGCATTGACGAGCAGAGCGGTGAACCGCTGGTGAGCTGGGCCGTGCCGCTGGTGTCGCAAGGCGTGTGTCTCGGTTGCCTCTACATGGACGGCGGCCAGGTGCAGATGACCATCCAGACGTCGGACCTCCTGTTCCTCAAGGCCTTCTCCCGCCAGCTGGCCGTGGCACTGGACCACGCCCGTCTGGCCGCCCTGGACCGCACCCGCCAGGAAGCGCAGCGGTCCCTTCTCCGGGCGGAGCTGAACGACCTGCGGCGGGCCCTGGGCCAGGCCCGGCTGGTCAGCCGCTCCCCGGAGATGGACTCGGTGCTGGCCACGGTCCGCCGGGTGGCGCCGACCAACGCCACGGTTCTGATCACCGGGGAGAGCGGTACGGGAAAGGAACTGCTGGCCCGTACAATTCACGAGATGAGCGTTCGCAAGGACAAACCGTTCATCGTGGTGGACTGCGGGGCCATCGCCTCCACCCTGATCGACAGCGAACTGTTCGGCCGGGAGAAGGGCGCCTACACCGGGGCGCAGGAGCGGGCACGGGGACGGCTGGCTGAAGCGGACGGCGGGACGGTAGTGCTCGATGAGATCGGTGAACTCCCCGTGGAAGTGCAGAGCAAGCTGCTCCGGTTTGTTCAGGAAAAACAGATCACACCCGTGGGCGGGACCCGCATCCGGGCAGTGGACGTGCGGCTCATCGCCATCACCAACCGCGACCTGCGCAGCGAAGTGCAGGCCGGGCAGTTCAGGGAGGACCTGTTCCACCGGCTGAACGTGGTGGCCATCGAGTCACCGGCCCTCAGGCACCGGCCGGACGACATCCTGCACCTCGCCGAACACTTTCTCAACCTCTACGCCCTGCAGTATCAAAAAGGCATCCGCCGGTTCAGCCGCGAGGCCGAGAACGGAATGCTGGACTACGACTGGCCCGGAAATGTGCGGGAACTGCAGAACCGGGTGATGAAGGCGGTGATCCTCTCCGAGGGCGGCGAGATCGGAATTGTTACATTGGGGATTGACGGGGCGACCAGGGAGCAGAGGGGATCCACTGCCATATCTGCGCCGGAAGAAGGATCCGTCCAATCGACGGGTTCCGGAGACGGCAGACCAGAGGACCTTTCTGGTGAATCGGCATGGATCGCCCTTGCCGACCTCCTCGAGCAGCAGGTCCGCACCGCTGCCCGGAACGGACGCCGCGGCGCGGTTCCCCTGGGCCGCTGGCTGGCCGAAGACCTGATTCTAAATGCCAGCGAGGCGTCCAAAGGTGTATACAGCAGGGGTGCGACGCTCCTCGGGATTCCAGAAACTACTTTTCGCCGCAAGGCCACCAGAATTCTGTCCCACGCCGAATCCGGACTCCTCCCCCGTTCAGCAGACTGGAGCCCGGTTCGCCCGCTGATCTCCGCCTGGCTTCGCTCCGACCACAAGACCGGCGAGAACCGTCTCGACGCGGCGCGTCTGGAGCTGTTTTCCCATGTGGTTGAGCAGACAGGAGACCAGCGACCCCTTGCCGCGGCCCTGATGGGCGTAACCACCGCCACCTACCGTTCATGGCTGGAGAAATCCTCCATGAACGGTTAATTATGGAGCCAATAAACCACTTTTTGAACCCATCCACACCACACCCGCCACAATAGAGACTGAATCCGCCATTTTTTCCCGCGCTCCAATTCAACTTTCGGCAGGCAGATCCAGAATAATCGACACTATTTAATTACCAACACCACACATCCACATCTCGACAAGAAAGATATGTGAAGAAATTAAGGCAGGAATCCGAACTTCGGAAAAAACGCAAAAATCCTGGCATGTGCGTTGCACTTTCTGAGGGAGCGTCAGGGAAACCGAATTGCCAAATATCGATACCCGAGGGAACGAGGCCGCCGCGCATCAGGAACATGGAGAAAGTGTCATGAGCAAACCGAACGGCCAGAAAATCCTGCAACTCGTAGTTGTGATCATCTCCATCGGCCTGATGATCTGGGCCGCTCCGGAATTGATGGAGCGTTTTGGGTTGGAAATCGGCAAGAGCGACAACGATGCTGCCAACTACATTGTCCTGGGCCAGGATCTGCTGGATGTCTCAAGCCAGGTGCTCCGCGAGGGCGGAGTGATCACCCATTCAATGCCGCACAGCAGCGCCGTGGCTGCCCGGCTCACCACCAGGCAGATCAAGGCACTGCTCAATTCGGAAGGGATCATGGGGATCTACGAGAACCGGTCGATGAATGTGAACCGCATCGCCAGCGCGGGCATTATTTCAGGAAGAAGCTAGTGTGGTGTCCCAGAAATAAGTTATCAAAACCCAATCCCAATCCACCATTATTTCGGCGCCTCCACTTTATCCGCCACTATTGCGGCGAAATCAGCCGATTTTCCAAACCACTTTTGGTGGACAGCCCCGTCAGCCTCAACCGATTTGGATTGCAGATGTCAAGATATAATTATCATATCCCTATGTTACATCAAGTTTTTGTTTACTATGGTAAATTCAATTGATAATTATTCATCTTTCGAACACAATTCCATG
>JAQAZP010000112.1:0-24166 GCA_032127265.1 Acidobacteriota bacterium | reverse complement strand
CAGGTCAAAGGGCAGGGCGGCAAGCCCCCTGTCATGGCTCAGGGCCACGGTACTCATGTTCAATCCCCCTCAAAAGAGTCTAAGTCAGTGGAAAAAGTATAACATGAGTGCTATGATCATGGCCACTTGGGATGGAGGTGTATTCTATGGAAAAGGCCACAGTTGGCGTCATTGGCGGCAGCGGACTCTACAAGATGGACGGTCTCGGGGATGTGGAGGAAATCCGTCTCTCCACCCCCTTTGGCGATCCCTCGGACAGCTACGTTGTCGGCAGTCTGGGCGGTGTGCGGACGGCTTTTCTGGCCCGGCACGGCCGCGGGCACCGGCTGATGCCTTCCGAACTGAATTACAGGGCGAACATCTTTGGATTCAAACAGCTCGGGGTGAGCAGGATCATCTCCGCGTCGGCGGTGGGCAGTCTGAAGGAGGAGATTCCCCCACTGAACATCGTCCTGCCCGACCAGTTCATCGACCGGACCACGCAACGGATCAGCACTTTTTTCGGCCAGGGGATCGTGGTTCACGTCTCCATGGCCGACCCTATCTGCCCCCAGTTGCAGCAGCTGGCCCACCGCTGCAGCAGCGGGCTGGACCGTAGAGTGGTTCTGGGCGGAACCTACCTCAACATGGAGGGGCCGCACTTTTCCACCCGGGCCGAATCGAACCTCTACCGCAGCTGGGGTCTGGATGTGATCGGAATGACCAATTCCACCGAGGCCCGGCTGGCACGTGAAGCAGAGATCTGTTACGTCACGGTGGCCATGGTCACCGATTACGACTGCTGGAGGGTGGAGGCGGAACCGGTGTCCGTGGAAACACTGATCGGTTTCCTCAATCAGAACGCTGGTTTTGCCCGGAATCTGATCACCAGGATGGTTTCCGATCTTTCCACGGAGCGTTCCTGTGGTTGCGGGCATGCTCTGCAAAACGCCATTATTACCGATCCCGATGCGGTGTCTCCGGAAGTGCGTGAGCGGCTGGCGCCCATCATCGGTAAATATCTCAGCTGAATGGAGTGAATCGTGAGTATCCTCGTTGTCGGTTCTGTTGCATATGACTCGGTTGAAACACCGTTTGGCCGGCGGGAGCGTGTTCTGGGCGGGTCGGCCACGTATTTCTCCACCTGTGCCAGCTATTTCTCGAAGGTGAACCTGGTGGCCGTGGTGGGAGAGGATTTCGCTGACCAGGACCGTCAGTTTCTCCTGGGCCGGGGGGTGGACCTCGAGGGTCTGGGCACCGAAGCCGGCGAGACCTTCCACTGGAGCGGCCGCTACCAGGGGGACATGAACGAGGCCCAGACCCTGGACACCCGGCTCAATGTCTTCAAAGCGTTCAAACCGCAACTTCCGGAATCCTATCGCTCCATCTCCACCCTTTTTCTGGCCAACATCGATCCGGACTTGCAACTGCAGGTGCTTGACCAGATGGAGAAGCCGGCCCTCACGGCCTGCGACACGATGAACTTCTGGATCGAGGGCAAGCGTGAAGCACTGCTCAAATTGCTGCCCCGTCTGGACATCCTGTTGCTCAACGAGGCCGAGGCCAGGAGCCTGGCCGGGGAGTCCAACACGGTGCGCGCTGCCCGGGTGATCAGAGAGCAGATGGGCCCTCGCCGTGTGGTGGTCAAGCGCGGCGAGTTCGGGGTGCTGGTCTGCGGGCCGGATGGTTTTTTCGGTGCTCCGGCCTTTCCGCTGGAAACTGTTATCGATCCCACCGGTGCCGGAGACACCTTTGCCGGAGGGTTCATCGGATGTCTCGACCGCGACGGATCCGCCGACGAGGCCGCCATCCGTCGTGCCGTGGCATACGGAACGGTGATGGCTTCCTTCACCGTTGAGGACTTCAGCCTTGACCGGTTGAAGCGGCTGGAGCAATCCGAACTTGATGATCGGTTCGCGGCCTACCTGGCGACCACGCGAATCTGACGCACGGCGATGGATCCGGCCCTTTCCCGGCCGGCAAGGAGGGCAACGTCATGGCAAACAAGGTGATTGAGGGTGGCTTGAACGCGAAGGGGCTGAAGTTCGCGGTGGTGGTGAGCCGGTTCAACAGCTTCATCAGCGACCGTCTCCTTGCCGGGGCATTAGACTGCCTGAAGCGCAACGGCGCCCTGGAAAAGGATATCCAGGCCTTCCGTGTTCCCGGTTCGTTCGAAGTGCCCCTGATGGCCAAGCACCTCGCGGGCAGCGGAAAGTATGACGCGATCATCTGCGTCGGTGCCGTGATCCGTGGGGCCACGCCGCACTTCGACTTTATTTCGGCGGAGATGACCAAGGGCATTGCCCAGGCCATGCTCGACTCCGGCATGCCGATCTCCTACGGGGTGATCACAACCGACACCCTCGAGCAGGCCATTGAAAGAGCCGGCTCAAAGGCTGGGAACAAAGGCTTTGACGCGGCCCTCGCCGCCATCGAGATGGCCAACCTGCTGCGTGAAGCCGATGCCGCCAAGTGATCGGGGCCCCGGGGAGACCGGCAGGTCCGCCTTTCCACACGTCAAGCAGGCAGTAAGATGAAAACCGAGCGACGTCTTGCGCGGGAATTCGCCCTCCAGGCGCTATTTCACCGCGAGGTGAACCAACCGAATGACGCCGATCAGGCTTTTGACGATTTTTGGTCCATGTTCCAGCGGTGCCGCGAAGAGGGCACACCGCTAATCCCCGGATTCCCTGAAGTGACAGATATGGGACTCCCGGACAAGCCGCGGGAAGGCGTCCGTGTCTTTGCCGAGGAACTGGTTCGCGGAACACTGGGCAACCTGGCGGATGTGGACCGGCTCATCGAGGCCAGCGCCGAGAACTGGCGTCTGGACCGGATGTCGGCGGTGGATCGCAATATTCTCCGACTGGCGGTGTTTGAAACACGGTTTTACGCCCCGCCCACGCCGCCGGTGGTGGTGATCGACGAGGCGGTGGAACTGGCCAAGCGTTACGGCACCGTCGAGTCCGGCCGGTTCGTCAACGGCATCCTTGACCACATTTTCCGCGACCGCTTGAACGCCCCGGCCAGGGAGTCCTTTGCTGAAGATGAAAGCTCCTGAAACCCTACTGCATTCACCGGTCACTGCGGCAGCGAAACCCATGGCCCGGGCTGCCGCCCTGGCGCTGCTGATCTGTTTTTCCATCACCGCTATTCAAGCCGTAGAGCTGGCCTCCCCCGAAGCGGTGCAGGGGGACCAGTGGGCGCTGTACGACGTTTCTTCGATCAGGGGTGAACCCTACTGTCTGCCCTACCGGAACAACGGATACTCGCTGGATATCCAGGCCGCGGACCCGGTGTCCCGCCGGGTCATGGTCCGGAGTGGGACGGGATACCTGGGCTGCCGCGCCGTTTTCCCTCTGGAGAGCGGCTCCATACCAGATGAAGCAGCGGCCTACGCCTGTTCAACCGCAACCTGTGCGGAACTGACCGATCTCTCCCGCAGTCTCACCTCCACCTGCCGGACCCAGTACCAGGCGGTGAACCGCATCCTCTGCTGGGTTTCAGGAACCCTGGAATACCAAACCGGAGCCGGTGTTCCTGTTCAACCCCTGGAGGTCCTGCAGCAGCGAACCGCCAACTGTGTCGGCGCCGCAGAACTCTCGGTGGCCCTGCTCCGCGAGGCCGGTATCCCGGCTCGGGGGGTTCGCGGCTTTCTTGCGTCGGGCGGCACCGATCCGGTCTTGCCCGACAGCTTCCGCTCCCGGGAATTGAGCCTGGGGCAGGAAGGGCTGCACCGCTGGATTGAGGTCTATTATCCCGGCGTTGGATGGGTTTTTTCCGATCCTTTTCGCTCGGTGAATTATGTTACCCCGCGCTACCTGGTATTTGACCTGGAGATGCCGCCGGCTTGTGATGATCGGTCGGCCGTTTTTCAGGGCCTGCGTCCGGAGTTCGGCGAGTCGGTCAGCACCTTTATCAGGCTGCTGGAACAGGGGGGCATGATCATCCCCAACGATGTGGTGCCCTCGCTCCTGGCCCGCAAGGGGATGACCGTGCGCCGAAACAGTCCGGTGCAATACATGCCGGCATACGTCGGTCAGGTGGTGTTACGGAAAAACAGTGGAATCCGGCCGCCGGACGAAGTGCGTCTCATTCCCGCCGGTGGGTTTGAAGCTCGCGGCCAAAGGGTGGCTGCCCTGCGGCATGGTGTGTTCTCCTTTACCAATCTGGCGGAAGGCGAGTATCGACTGCTCTTTTACAGCAAGGGTAATTGTGTGGGGGAGCGGAGGGCCCGGGTCCATTTCCCGCCCCGAGGTGCGGGGGTGGTGCGCATTGAACTGGGGCAATAGGGTGTATCGCAGTAGAGCGCACAGCGATGGCAATGTATAATCGTCTACTCCGGGAACGGTCTGCGGGTGTTGCCGTTCCCATGCGGCCGCACCAAACCCAAGGTGAAGCACTGATGAAAATCCGGACCCTCTCCCTCGCCGTCCTGTTGCTTTTTTCGGCGACGCTCCTGCTGGGCCAGTCAATGGGCTGCGGCTATGCACTGGTGGGCTATGGATCCTTCCTTCCCGATCACGTCAAGACCATCGGGGTCCCGATGTTCAAGAACAAGACCCGGAAATTCCGTCTGGATCAGATCTTTACCACTCATGTGATCAACGAGTTGATCACCCGGGGTGATTTTGAAGTTGTTCCCGATGATACCGGGGTGGACGCCGTGCTGATCGGCGAAATAACCTCGTACTACGCGGTGCCCACCTCGTTCAGCGAACCGGGACAGGCCACCAGCTACGAGGTCTTTGTTCGGGTCAAGGTGGCGCTGGCCGACCTGGTGGACAACCGGATCCTTTACGAGAACAAGTATTTCGAATTCAGCGACTCGTACGATTTCCCCGACGATGCCAACATCACCTTCTCACCGCGGGAAACGGAGTCTCTCGAGGAACTGGCCGAAGATTTCGCCGAAAGCCTGGTCACCGCGGTCCTGGAGGGATTCTGACGTGAGCAATGAAGCAAAAGGTGTTGCAGCCTTCCCGCCGGTGACCTATTTTTACGGTGAAGACAGCTTCTTGATGGAAAAGGTTGTGGCCGAGTGCATCGAGGCCCTCGTCGAAGAGGAATCACGTCCCTTTGACCTGGAGATCCTTTTTGGCGATGAAGTGGGAGCGGAAGAAGTCGCGGCGTCGGCCAACCGTTTACCGTTCATGTCCGGCAAGCGGGTGGTGATTCTCAAACGGATGGAAAAGTGGAACGCGACACGAATACAGACGCTGCTCAAAATCTATATCGCCGATCCGTCTCCAGACACTTGCCTGATTCTCTGTTACGGCGGAAAACCAGACCGGCGGACAAAAACCATGAAGAGCCTGGAGAGCGGGGCGGGGCGGAGCCGCTCGTTCACACCCACCGGGGACCGTCAACTGGCCACCTGGGTGGACCAGTATTTCAGGCAGCGGGGATTGGAACTGGCGCCGGGGGCGGCGGAAATGGTGGTTGAATACCTGGGCCCCGATCTCCACCGCTTGCGTACCGAACTGCTCAAGATCGAACTGTTTCACGCGGACCGTGATGGACCGATAACCGTCAACCGTCTGGGGGAATTGCTTAAAAAGGTCACCACGCGACCGATTTTCGATCTGGCTCCGCTGTTCGGCCGCGGGGAGAAAAAAGAGGCCGTGCGGCTGCTGGGCCAACTGATGGACAGCGGGGAAGAGGCTATTCCACTTCTGGGCCTGCTGGCCGGCCGTTACCGGCAGATGATTCTCGCCCGGGCCGTGACCGAGCAGGGGGGCGGCACCCGGGAGGTCATGGATCGTCTGGATATCCGAATGCAATGGCTGGCCCGAAAGCTGGCTCCCCAATTGATCGCTGATCTGAAGAGCACCGGGGACCGGGGCCTGGCCTCCGGGATATCTCACCTTGCCTGGGCCGACGCGCACCTCAAACGGACGGACCGCACCCTCACTTCCGCGGTGATGGTGGCCCTGGCGTCCCGCTTGTTTGGCTGATACCATCCGTACATGGCAACAGGCCGGGATCTACCATGCGGTGATTCCCGGCCTGTTCATTCTGCCGGTAAAACGGGGACCGTTGTACCGGTCAGTCGCCCACCTTGGTCACCTGCCGGGTGAGCCGCGATTTATAGCGGGCGGCAGCGTTGCGGTGGATCACGCCTTTCTGGACCGATTTGTCGATCAGCGATGCGGTGGGATTGAGCAGCTCATTGCACTTCGTGGCATCGCCCTCACTGATCGCCGTGCGTAACTTCTTGATCTGGGTCCGCAGGCTCGAACTGTTGGAACGGTTGCGCTGGCGCCGCACCGCTTCCTGTCTCATACGTTTTTCCGAAGATTTGTGGCTCGGCATTCTTTGATAAACTCCGTGGGCAGAACAGTGTTCTCTATCGGTTTCCAGGCACACCTTACGGCAAGTTGCGTATTATATGGAGCAACCCTCACCGTGTCAACAGCTTTTCCGTCCGTGACTCCGCGAAATACGCCGTGGCTTACGGCCGCCTCAGGCCCATTTTCTCCAATCGCTGCTGCGAAAGATTCGCTTCACTGGTCCCCGGGAAATTGTCGATGATGTGATACAACTGCACCACTCCCAGGGCCACCTGGTTCGATTCGATGTAGGCGTAGCCCTTCTTCAGATAGGCTCCCCGGACATGGGAATTCTGGGAGTAGTTCTGAATGACCCGGTCGTAGGACTTGATTGCCTGATCGAAATCGCCGTTGGCGTAGTGGCACTCGCCCAGCCAGTAGTGGGCGTCTCCAGCCGTGCTGTATCCGGGATACTGCTCCAGAAAGGCCTTGAAGCCGATCACCGCCAGTTCATAGTTGCCTCGCCGGTAATCGGCAAAGGCGGAACGGTAGAGCTCCTCAGGGGTTCCGGTTTCTTGAATGCCGGGCGAATCCGCCATTCCCCCCTCGTCATCCTCCAGTACCGGCGCCATGTTCTCCGGTCGCTCCATACGCTGCATGGAACTGCCCAGAACTTCGACTTTCTGGTTGCACACGGCCAGTTGTGATTCGAGGTCGTCCATCCTGGAATAGAGGGCCGAAAGCTGGTTCATCACCGTTTCCGAGCTGACCAGGCTGGAGGCATTTTCCTGTTGAACCGTGTTGATCCGTTCCTCGAGCAGACGCAGAGCGCGGTCCTGGTTGCCGTTCTTCTGGACCCCGGACTGCTGCAGGTCGGCGACCTCGGTGGACAGACGATCCATTTCCGATTCCATGCGGATCATCTGCTCGTTGGGAGCACAGCCCGTGAATAATGGCAGGACAATGCCGCAGAGCAGGATCGCGGCCAGCGCGGTCACTCGCCTAGCCAGGAGCGTGGTACCTTTGTTGTTGTTCTCCAGCAAAGCCAGAAACCTCCTTGATCGGCGCTGTGCCCGCATGGGCACGGCACCCCTTACTGGGACACCACCAGCAGGTGGCCCCTACGGTTCTTTGCCCAGGCCGCTTCGTTGTTCGCCGGGTCGAGGGGCATCTCCTCGCCATAGCTGATGGCGCGCATCCTCGAGTCGGAAATCCCCAGGGAGACCAGATAGTTCTTCACTGCCTCCGCGCGGCGCTCGCCAAGGGCCAAGTTGTACTCGTTGCTTCCCCGTTCGTCACAGTGGCCTTCCACGATGATCTGAACGCCGCCGTTGGCCTGCAGCCAGCCGGCGTTTTCCCGCAGCATGGTCTGGGCGGTGATGGTCAGATCGTAGCGGTCAAAGGCAAAGTGAACGTCCTTGAGATCGAGCTCACTGCGGCCCAGAGCGCCGAGGTCGCTATCATTGAGCGAGTCGGTGCCCATGCCGATGATATCACCGTCGTCCAGGGACTCGCGGCTCTCGGTGCTCGCGGCGGACTGTCCTTCAGTATCATCGGACGGTTCACTGACCGGAGCTTTTTTCTTGCAGCCTGCCGGGACCAGGACCAGGGTCAGGACCAGAAGCAGGACGAGGAAGAAGGAACGGTTTGCGGTGGAAGGGTTAACTTCAAATCTGTTCATCGTGCGCACCTCCTGAGAATGAAAATTGACATTGCTGACGTTGTTCTGATGTGAACACCCTGCCGGAAGCCCGGACCGCCGGAAGCCATGATTCAGCTCCTGGACCAGGACGGTGACTCGTTATCTCCGCTGGAGGTCACCGCCCTTTGCCGGGCGCCATCGGCGTTCATGATGAAAATCTGTTTTTTCCCCTCGCGATCCGAAGTGAAGGCGATGTGCCGGCCATCGGGTGACCAGCTGGGCTCCTCATTGTTCGATGGGCCGCTGGTCAGCCGTTTCAGCCGGCCATCAGCCACGTCGATGGTGAATACGTGAAAAAAACCTCCCGTCCTGGAGCAGAAGGCCACTCGAGATCCGTCCGGGGACCATGCCGGACAGCTATTGTATTGGCCGAGCATCTCACCGAAGGAAATCCGCTCCGCGTTGAGGCCATCGGCATCCATGATATAGATCTGCGGTGAACCGGTGCGGCTGGAGTTGAAGGCCAGCCGCCGCCCGTCCGGGGAGAATGAAGGGGAGGTGTCGATACCGCGGCTGAAGGTCAGCCGCCTCATTTCTTTTCCGCTACTGCCCCGGATGTAGAGTTCGCTCTCACCGTCGAGACTGGAGTTGAAGATGATGCCCTGACCATCAGGGGTCCACTCCGGGGAGAAAAAGGAGGCGCCCTGGCCCCCGGCAAATACCACCTCGCGGCCGGCATAGGCATCCATGACAAAGATCTCGGGGCTGCCGCGCTTGTACGACACGTAGGCGATTCGTTTCCCTTCGGGATCCCAGGAAGGGGACAGGTCGAGGCTCTTGTTGGCGGTGAGCCGAACCTGTCGCCGGCCGTCCCAATCCATGACGTAGAGTTCCTTGTTGCTGTCTCGATTGGAAATAAAGGCGATCTTGCTGGCCCCGATACCGGCCGTGCCGGTGTAGTGGCGGATAATTTCGTCGGCGATGGTGTGGGCCAGCAGCAGCGGGCGGGAACTGTCGTATTTCTTGCCCAGCATCCGCTGACGTGATTTCACATCGTACAGAATGCTGTCCACAGAATAGACGGTCCGTCCCCCGTCAGCCGTGCCGGCCGTGCGCACCGAACCCAGAAGGAAGGACTGGGCGCCGATGCCTTCCCAGTCCTCGTAATCCGGCCGTTGAGGGTTGTATGGCGGAATATATCCGTAGAACCGGCGGTCCACCAGCTCGAAGAGCCCGCTGAAATCGAGATCACTCCAGATTACTTCGCGTAGCTCTTCAATCACCGCGGCCACGCCGGGGTCTGCCGTGGGGTTGAGGAACTTCGGCAGGGCCAGGTCGATCAAGCTGATACCGCGGCGTGCGGTGCCGATGGTCACTTCTTCCTGGCCGGCTGACGGTGCGGGGAAGAACGTGACGCCCACCAGGATCAGGGGCAGGAGAACGAACCAGCGGATCGACTGACCCACTCGCAGGTGACGGATTCCACCGGATGAAAGCTGCACGTCAATCCCTCTTGTAATCGAACCAGAAGTGAACACCAAGCTGTTCGCCTCTGAAATCCTGGGGGAGCGGGGGGAGCGGAGCTGCTTCCCGGATAGACCGTACCGCCGAAAGATCGAGCATATCTACTCCGCTGGTCTCTTCCACCCGCACATCACTCAACGATCCGTTTCTATGGATGACAAAGTATACAGTCACCCTGTACGTTTTGCCATACCGCGAGTCCAGATAGGGTTCCTGCCACACCGCGCTGATCTTCGACACCACCAGGTCGAGATACCAGCTGAACCTGGTGTCCAGGCCGTCCAGTCCTACCAGCCCTCCCTGTCCCGCGCCGTTGCCCAGCCCGAAACTGCTGGAAGCAGCGGTATGGCCCCCCGCGGCTTTCACCGGTTGCCCGCTTTCCACGGGACGCGCCTGCGGGCGGGCGGGCGGGGTGCGCGCCGGTTCTTTCTTCGGCTTTGGTGCCGGCGGCTTTTTCTCCGGGATGGTTTCAACCAGCCGGGGGGCCGGTTCGCTCACCGGTTCCGGGGGCGGCGCCGGGGCCTCGGTCACCACCTGGGCTTCGGCTGCCTGAGCACCGCCCGGGGGTTCGCTGACCATCCGCACATGGACAAAACCAGGAGCGGAGATCACCTCACCAGGGGCGGCGTTGCCGAGTTTGGGGAAAAAGAGCCAGACCACCACCCCCAGGTGAACAGCGCAGGAGAAGGCCAGGGACAGCGGCCGCCCCTTGCGGTTGATCACCGCCCGTTCCTCCAGCAGACGGTTCATTTCCTCGGTCATGGTACTGGTCCCACTGCCACGCCGCCAATGGCCGGGCGACCCGGCCCGCGCTAGTCGCCCGGAACGGAACTGTCGGCGCCCCGGTCCGGAAGCGTGGTCATATCGGGTTGGGTGACGATGCCGAAATCGGTGACCCCGGCCAGACGCATCTTGTCCATCACCAGCATGACGAACCCATGGGGCACCGTCCGGTCGGACTTGAGGTAGACCTGCCGTGCGGAAACCGGCCCCGCCCCGCTTGAAACGAGATCCCGCAACCGCTCTTCCACCATGTGCACGTTCACCGCCGTTTCATTGAAGTATACCCTCTGCTCCGCATCGATGGTGATCACCAGCCTGTTTTCATCCCCCCCCTCCTGGGTCTGGGTCTGGGGCAGCTTGACCTCGATGCCCTGCTGGAGAAATGGCGCGGTGACCATGAAGATGATCAGCAGCACCAGGAGTACGTCAACGAAAGGGGTTACGTTTATATCGGACAGGGACGACCTTTCGCCCCGCGCTCTTCTGCCGATGGAATGCTGCATGGACTGCCCGTCCCCCATGGGGGACCCGCACCAGGCGGGCCGGGTTGTCTGGGAACAGGGTTCAGGTGAAATTCCGTTCGGAGATGCTGAGGAACTCCAGTGCGAAATCCTCCATCTCGGAATCCACCACCCGGATCTTGTTCACAAAGTAATTGTAGCCGATAACTGCCGGCACCGCGGCGGCCAGCCCGGCGGCGGTGGCGATCAACGCCTCGGATATGCCGGGGGCCACGGAAGCGAGGTTTGGCGAGCCGGTGACGCCGATCATGTGGAACGAAGACATGATGCCCCAGACAGTACCGAAGAGGCCGATAAACGGTGTGATCGCCCCCGTGGTGGCCAGGAAGTTCAGGGTTCGCTCCAGCTTGTTGATCTCGACGGCCGTGGCCCGCAGCAGGGATCGGCTGATCCCCTCGATGTTGTGAATCGTGGCCCGCCCCTGGGTGTCGTCCAGGCCGCGGCCCTGGTGCTTGAGGCTGGCCCGCAGTTGAAAGTTCAACTCATTGAAACCGGCCAGAAACAGACCCACCAGTGGACTGTGATTCAGGTCGTCACAGATCGCCTTGACTTCGGAGAATTTGCTCGATTTTCGGAATACGGCAAGAAACTCCTTTGATTCACGTCTGGCTTTACGAATCAAAAAGTGCTTTTCAACCATGATCGCCCAGGAAACCACGGAAAAGACGAGCAGGACGAAAAGGACGAATTTTGCCATCGGCCCGGACTGCAAGACTAGGCTGATGATATCCCCGCTGAAATCCTGAGGCATACCCGATCTCCATGCGAAAACACTGCTACCCTGTTGGAAATTTCACTAAAGTCTATGTATCACAAGCGGATTGGAATGTAAATGTTTTCAGCCTGTTCGGGCCGAATTTACGAAATAATAACGAAACAGGATACGAATGGCCTTTGAGGCAGTGGACTGCTCAGGCCTGGAGACCGCCAATCTGCTCCAGCAGGTCAGCAATGTCTCCGGGGATGGGTGAGGTGAACTCCACGGTCCTGCCGTGGGCCGGGTGTTGAAAAGCCAGATAGTGGGCGTGAAGCGCCTGGCGGGGGAAGGAACGGAGCAAGGCGCGCAACTCGGGGTGGGAAATGTTCTTCCATCGTTTCCCGCCATAGAGCGGGTCCCCCACCACCGAATGCCCCAGGTGGCTGAGGTGCACCCTGATCTGGTGGGTCCGGCCGGTGTGCAGACGAACTCCCAGCAGGGAGAATGCGCCGGCCCTCTGCAATACGCGGTAGTCGGTCACCGCGTTTCGGCCCCGGGTTCCCAGAACCGACATCCGTTTGCGATCCGAAGGGCTGCGCCCGATCATGGTCTCCACGGTGCCCGCGAGCGGGTTCGGAGTGCCCCAGACCAGGGCACGGTACTCCTTGGTTATCTTGCGGGAACGGAACAGCAGTGAGAGGGCCCGGTGGGTCTCCGGGTCAAGGGCTACCAGCAGCAGGCCCGAGGTGTCCTTGTCCAGCCGGTGGACGATGCCTGGACGGCCCGCCGTGCCCACGCCGGTTATGTCGGGGAAGTGGTGCAGCAGGGCGTTGACCAGGGTGCCGCTGGTTCGGCCGGCGCCGGGGTGAACGCACATTCCGGCCGGCTTGTTGATGACCAGCAGGTGGCGGTCCTGGTGAATAATTTCCAGCGGTATCGGCTCGGCCATCGTCTGATCGGGCGCCGGGGCTAAATCCGCGTGGTGTGAGAGGGCGAGTTCATTGAGAGTGATCCGGTCACCGGGACGAACCAGGCTCGATGGTTTGGCCGGCCGGCCGTTGATCAGAGCCAGTCCGTCCCGCACCGCCCTGGCGAAGTGCGGGCGGCTGAACCCACCGGGGGTGTGGCTGAGGAAGCGATCCAGCCGCACTTCGCCGGAGGGCGAAAGGGAGGCAAGCTCCTCGGCTCCGGCCACGATATCCATCACTTCTCCGCCCGTTTCCCCAGGTGGCGGTACGCTGCCATGGCCACAAGGATGAGCAGCAAGCTGACGAACTGGGAAGTGGAAACCGTCCCGCCGAACAGGGCCCCCCGGTGGTCGCCGCGAAGGAATTCGATCAATGCCCGGGTGACCGAATAGACCGCCACATACGTCCAGAAGACCTGCCCCCGAAACCGTTTCCGCCGTGAGATCCAGAGCAGCAGAGCGAAGATGGCCAGGGAATTGAGCGAACTGTAGAGCTGGGTGGGATGCAGCGATGCGTGCAGTGGAACCCCGACATTGTCATGGGCCACCGGGTCGGTGAAGGTGACGGCCCAGGGCAGATGGCAGCTCTTGCCGTAACAGCAGCCGGCCATGAAGCACCCCACCCGGCCCAGGGCCTGCCCGAGGGCGATGGAAGGGGCAAGGATGTCGGCCACCTGCCAGGTGTCAAGACCCTTGCGCCGCACATACCACAGCCCGGTGAGCACGGAAAGGATGAGGCCGCCGTAGAAGACCCCGCCCAGGCGGATGATGCCCAGCAGCAACCGGGGTTGGGCCGCGTACTGCCGCCAGTCGACGATCACCAGCAGCAGTTTGGCCCCGATGATGGCTCCCACCAGCAGCCAGACCGAGAGGTCCAGAATCTGACCCGGGGGTATGCCTTCCTGTTTGGCGCGGTGAACGCCGAGCCAAATGGCGGAAAGATAGGCTACCACCAGGGCAAATCCGTATGTGCCGATGGTGGCGAAACCCAGGTCGAAAAGAACGGGGTGCATCTGGTCAACCCTCCAGCCAACCTGAAATCAGACGGTCCTGTCCTGGCCCCGCTTTCTCAAACCAAGGATAAAATCGAGGATCAGCATCCCCATTCCAATGGTGATACAGCTGTCTGCCAGGTTGAATGCCGGCCAACTGTGGCCCTGCCAGTGGAAATCGAGGAAATCCACCACATGCTGCAGGCGCAGCCGGTCGATGATATTGCCCAATGCCCCGCCCATGATCAGGCTCAGCCCGAACTGCAGCCACGCCCGGGTGCGGGGGATGCTGGAGCAATAGTAGATGATCAGCAGCAGAGCGGCCGCGGAGAGCCCCGTGAGCAGCGCCGAACGCACGAAGGACGGGGCGCCGGACATGATGCCGAAGGCCATCCCGTTGTTGTGTACCAGGGTGAGGCTGAACAGGTCGGGTATAACCATCCTCGACTGGTGGAGGCTCAGGGTCGACGAAGCCATCAGTTTGGTCAACTGGTCACCGATCACCACCAGCAGAACGACCGCGGCCTGGTACCATCGAAGGTTCATCCGCCCACTCAGCTTTCCTCGAGCGACGAGAGAATGCGGGCACAGCGTGCGCACACCTCGGGAAACGCGTCGTCCTGCCCCTGGTCTTCGGTGACGTGCCAGCAGCGCGGGCATTTGTCACCACGGGCGGTTGTGACGGTGATGCCCAGGCCGCCGACCTTTTCCGAAACCACTGCTCCTCCCGCACCGCCGACAACGGTTACGGCGGATACGAGAAAGAAGTCGGCCAGGCGCCCTTTCTCCTGCTGCAGCAGTTCCAGCAGCGGGCCGTCCGCATGCAGCTCCAGTTGGGCCTGCAGGGAATTGCCGAGCACCTTGTCCTGTCTCGCCGTTTCCAAGGCGGAGTGCACCTCGCCCCGAACCTGGAGCAGTGTGCGGAAGCACTGGTCAAGCTCGGTGCCGCGGGGCAGGCGGCCGGAGTCGATGAACCGGGCCAGGTGCACGCTGCTCTCCTTGCCGTCCCACTGCGGCATGTGTTCCCAGATTTCGTCGGCGGTGAAACAGTAGATCGGGGCCATCAGCCTGACCAGGCAGCTGAGCACCGTGTGCAGCGTATGCTGGGCGGCCAGCCGGGAAGCGGACTGCGGGGCCAGCACGTAGAGCCGGTCCTTGATGATGTCAAGATAGATCGCCGATAGCTCCACCGAGCAGAAGTGGTAGATGGAGTGGTATACTGTGTGCAGTTCGTAGCGCTCATAGGCCTGGAGCAGCTTGTCGGTCAACCTCGAGGTTTCTCCCAGGATCCAGAGGTCCAGCGGCTCCAGCGCGGCGTGCTCCAGGTCGGGCAGGTCGTTCGTCGGCTGGTAGTCGGCCAGGTTGCCCAGAAGGAAGCGGCAGGTATTCCTGACCTTGATGTAGGCTTCTGATGCGCGCTGGAGAATTTCCTCCGAGATCTTCACATCCTCCTGGTAGTCGGACATGGATACCCAGACCCGGACGATCTCCGCACCGCGGCTGTCGAAGATCTCCTGGGGATCCACGGCGTTGCCCAGGGACTTGGAGAGCTTCTTGCCCTCGCCGTCCACCACAAAGCCATGGGTCAGCACCTGGCGGAAGGGCGGCGCGCCACAGGTTTCCAGGCCAACCAGCAGCGAATGCTGGAACCAGCCGCGGTGCTGGTCGCTGCCCTCGAGATAGAGGTCGGCAGGCCAGGGCAGGTCCGGGCGATGGCCCAGCACCGCCGCGTGGCTCGAACTGGAATCGAACCAGACGTCGAGGATGTCGTATTCCTTGCGGAAGCTGGAACCGCCGCAGGAAGGGCACTTTGCCCCGCCGGGGGGGAGGAAATCCTCCGTCTCCCGCTGGAACCAGGAGTCGGCGCCTTCGCGGCGGAAAATCTCGGTCACCCTGGAGAAGTGCTCCTCGTCGGAGAAGATATGGTCGCAGTCTTCACAATAGATCACGGCCACCGGAACACCCCAAAGCCTCTGTCGTGAAATGCACCAGTCGGGCCGGTTGGCGATCATGCCCAGGATCCGCTCCCGGCCCCAGTCGGGGATCCAGGTCACCTGGTCCACCGACTCCACCGCTCGCTGCCGCAGGCCGGTTTTGGACATAGAGATGAACCACTGTTCGGTGGCGCGGAAGATAATTGGCTTTTTGCAGCGCCAGCAGTGAGGATAGGAGTGCTTGAAGTCGGACCCGGAAAGCAGCATTCCCCGCTGCCGCAGAAGTTCGACGATCTGCGGGTTGGCCTGGAAGACGTTGATCCCCTCGAACTCCGGGACCTGGGCCGTGAACCGGCCGCTGTCATCCACCGGGGCCAGGATCTCCAAACCGTGTTTCGAACCGAGCACGTAGTCGTCCTGCCCGTGGCCCGGTGCGGTGTGGACACAGCCGGTGCCCTGGTCGAGGGTAACGTGGCTCGCAGTGAGAATCACCGAATCGCGATCGATGAACGGGTGGCGGCAGCGGAGGTTCTCCAGCGTGCTGCCCTTGAATGAAGCCAGTTCCGCCCCCACGGTGAGGCCGCAGGCCTCGACGGTGGAGGCGAGCAGTTCGCGGGCCGTAATCAGCACCTCCTCGCCGCTTTCCATGGCCACGTACTCGAAATCGGGGTGCACGGCAATGGCCAGGTTGGCCGGCAGGGTCCAGGGCGTGGTGGTCCAGATCACAACCGACACCGAACGTCCCGCCAGCGAGGGGTGGAGCTTTGCCGGGTCACCGGTCAGGGGAAACCTGACGTAGACCGAGTGCGAGGTGTGGTCCTGATATTCAACTTCCGCTTCGGCCAGGGCGGTGCGGCAGTCTGCGCACCAGTAGACCGGTTTGAGCCCGCGATAGACCGCCCCCTGGCTGAAAAACCGGCCGAGGCGACGGACGATCTCCGCCTGGTAATCGAAGTTCATGGTCAGGTAGGGCTCGTCCCACTCGCCAAAAATACCCAAACGGCGGAAACTCCTGCGCTGGATCTTAACGTGTTTCTCGGCGTATTCACGGCATTTCTTGCGGAAGGCATGGCGCGGCAATGGTTCTTCCCGGTCCTTGACCAGCTTGTCCACCTGCAGTTCGATGGGCAGGCCGTGGCAGTCCCACCCGGGACGATAGGCGGCATCGAACCCGCTCATAGTCTTGAACTTGACCACGATGTCCTTGAGCACCTTGTTCAGCGCCGTTCCGGTGTGGATATTGCCGTTGGCGTACGGAGGACCGTCGTGCAGCACGAAGGTGGGCTTCCCGGTCCGGGATTCCCGGATGCTGCGGTAGAGCCCCTGCTCCTCCCAACGGGCAATCAGGGCCGGTTCGCGCTGGGGAAGATTGGCCTTCATGGGAAAGGCCGTTCGGGGAAGGTTCAGGGTCTCTTTCAGCTTTTTGCTGGAGCTGCTCATATTCTATGTCCTTGAGGCAGATTCGTATAAGGGCCGGACCGCCTTGCCATGGCGCTGTCGGTGGTGGACGGGATCAGTCGGATCACGTACGACGGAAAGGCCCCAGGGAAGCGGTATTGTTAGCATCGGGGCCGGTTTTTGTCAAGAATTGCGGCTCAGGGTATGAGGCCGGTCACCTCGCACTGGGCATCGGAAAAACTGCCGGATGGCGGGTAGGGTGGCTGGTTGTACGGCGGAGGGCTGATGTCCGCGATGGTGAAGATATAGCGGTTCAGGCCCACGTGGTTGATCCGGGCCGGCAGCGGCCGTTTGAGCGGTTCAGCCTGCAGTGCGGTGGCGGAGAACAGTGTCAGAACCAGCACCGCGGTGAACCAATAGAGCGTCAGGACCGGTTTCCACAATCTGTTCCTCATCTACTCCTGTTGGCCGCCAGTGTCGCCGAACGGCAGGGCCTGGCCCGGGACGATCGCGTCCCGGCATGCTGAACCGCTCACATCCAGTGGCCCACATAGTACTTTTACGGGATTATGGCGGCAAATCTTTCCCCCAGGGCCAGTGTTTGATTTTTGTCATGACGAACCGATATCATCGAAAATCCGGATTAACCGGCACGATCGGGAGTGCGGCTCCCGGGGAGGAACGGTTTGCAGCACCACATCCCAGGTGGATCGGGCCCCGGCCGCCTGGTCCGTCACATCGGCGCCCTGACCCGCCTGCTGTGGGAGATGCTGCGCTGTCTGGCCACCCGCCGGTTTCCTTTTCGCCTGTTGCTGGTTCAACTGGATCAGTTGGGTGTCAAGTCCCTCTCCATCGTGAACATCACGGCCATTTTCACCGGAATGGTGATGGCGGTTCAGACCTACTACACCCTGGGAAGGCTGGGGGTGAAGTATTTCATCGGTGAGGCGGTGGCCCTGTCGCTGGTCCGGGAACTCGGACCCGTGCTCACAGCCCTGATGGTTGGCGGCCGTGTGGGGGCGGGAATCACCGCCGAGATCGGGTCCATGACGGTCACCGAGCAGGTCGATGCCATGCGGGCCTTGGGGGCCAGCCCCGAGCACCGCCTGGTGATTCCCCGGGTCCTGGCAACCATGATCATGCTGCCCCTGCTGACCATCCTTGCCGATCTGCTGGGTATCCTCGGCGGGCTCTTCATCTCGGTCACTGAAATGAACATCAGCGCTAATTTCTATATTGAACATGTGCTGGAGGCGGTGAGCCTCCACGATGTTTTCAGCGGCATCGGAAAATCGCTGTTTTTTGCCTTCTTCATCTCGATCATCGGTTGTTACAACGGGCTTTCGGTCAGCGGCGGAGCCGATGGCGTGGGCCGGATGACGACCAACACCGTGGTGGCGGCCTCCATCTCCATCCTGGTGGCCAATTTCTTCCTGACCAAACTGTTCATCATGTTCTGACCCGGGTCATGGGATAGCCCGGCGAGGGGATCTGTAACAGATGGAACAACAGCCGATCCTGGTTTTCGAGAATGTGGGCCTATCTTTTGGTGCCAAACAGGTGCTGCGGGATCTCTCCCTCTCCGTGATCCAGGGGGAGACGATGGTGGTTCTCGGACAGAGCGGTTCGGGAAAGAGTGTGCTGCTCAAACTGGCCGTGGGCCTGCTCCGGCCGGACCGCGGCCGGATCGTGGCCCTGGGACAGGACGTCGTCGGTCTTTCCGAGGACCGGCTGCGCGTCGTCCGCCGGAAAGTGGCCATGGTTTTCCAGGGTGGGGCACTGTTCGATTCCATGACGGTGAGCGAGAACGTGGCCTTTGCCTTGCGGGAGCACACCCGCCTGGATCAGGGGGCTGTGGGCCGCCGGGTGGTGCAGTGCCTGGAAATGGTCAACCTCGCCAGCTCGCTGAACCTGATGCCGGCCGAGCTGAGCGGCGGTATGAAAAAGCGGGTAGCCCTGGCCCGGGCGGTGGCCCTGCAGCCGGAGGTGATCCTCTACGACGAGCCCACCGCCGGTCTCGATCCCATCGTCGCCGGGAGGATAAACCGCCTGATCCGCGAACTGCAGCAGCGGCTGGGGATCACGTCGGTGGTGGTGACTCACGATATCGACAGCGCGGCGATTGTTGGTGATAGAATAGCCTGGCTCCACGATGGACGGGTGGATTTCGTCGGGACCATGGATCAGGCCCGCGCCGTTTCCCCGGGACCACTCCAGGATTTTCTCCAGGCCAGGGAGGCATGACCGAGGATGGAGGATGAAACACCAGGCGCCGGGATGGCCAGGAAGCGCTCCGGCGGAATGTCTGCGAACCTTCGTGTCGGCCTGGTGGTCTCGGTGATCATCGTCCTGTTCATGGCCTCCGTGCTGGTGCTGGGTAGCCGCGAAGGGCTTTTTGCCCGCACGGTGGAGTTTGAGCTCCGTTTTCCCACAATTGTCAATCTCAACGAGCAGGCGCCGGTAAAACTCGGAGGCATCGAAGTGGGCCGGGTGCGTTCGATCCGTTTCCCGGAGGACCCGGCATCCAACTACATTCTGGTCACCGTCAGCGTGCGCAGCGACCTGGCGCACCGTATTCGGAGGGACACCATTGCCGCGGCGCGCAGCCTGAGCCTGCTGTCCGGCGAAAAATATATTGAACTGTCCCTGGGACGCGACCCGGAGGCCCTTGAGCCGGGCGATGAAATCCTGGTCCGGGAAGGGGTCAACCTGGAGGAGATCGCCGGGGCCGGGGAGGCGGTGGCCGAGCAGCTGGCCACCATCCTCCAGGAGACGGTGGTCCTGCTTCAGGGCATCAACGAGGGAGAGACCCTGCTGGGCAAACTGCTTTCCGATGAACAGTTCTCCCAGGGGCTGCTCCAGCGGTTCGGTGAGTTCTCCACGCGGCTCGAAGAACTGCTCGGCCAGCTGGAAAGGGGCGGCGGGCTGGCCGGGCGCCTGATCCATGACCGTGCTTTGGGCGAGCAGATGACCACAGGGCTCCAGCAGTCGGTGGACCGGGTCAACGGTCTGCTCGAACGTCTGGAACAGGGTGAGGGAGTGGCCGGAGCCCTGCTGGCTGACGATCCGGCCGGGGAGGAAATCGTCAACAACCTGCTGCAGACCACCCGTTCCCTGGAGCTTACGGCCAGAAAACTGGAGTCGGGCAGCGGGCTGGCCCCGCGGCTGATCCACGACGAGGAATATGCCGACCGGTTGCTGGCCAACCTCGACTCCATCACTATCTCGCTGGCCTCGATCCTCGAAAAACTCGACCGCGGTGAAGGATCCCTGGGGTTGCTGATCGAGGATCCCGCGGTGTATGAAGGGATGCGGGACGTCGTGGCCGGGGTAAACGACAGCAGCTTTCTCAGCTGGCTCATCGCCCGCAAGGCGAAAAAGGGCGCCGAGGTCCGCGCCAGGGAAGCTGAGGCCATGGCCGGGGGCGACGATAGATGAACCACGGCAGGGTATTCCGTCCTGCCGCTTCACAGGGAGGTTCAAGCTCGAATGGATAGTGGAATGACAATACGGGGCCTTGCCGCGAAGGTGTTGCTGGTGCTGCTGGCGGCTGGTGCCTGTTTAAACTGTGCCCCGGAAAGAGACCCGGTGATGGAAGTGCTGTCTGCCAGGGCCGATTACACGGTGGAACTGAAGGGATTTACCGAAAAACGCGGACAGTGGGACGAGGCCCTAGGCACGCTGCTCTCTATTTTCGTGATCAACGATTCGGACGTCACCCTGCAGCAGTTGACCGTCCGTCTGCGGCGCTATGGCCCCAGCAGCAGCGACGTGCCGCTGGAAACCCTGCGACTGACCATCGATGTCGGCTCCATCGCCACCAACCGCTCGGCGGAAATCATCAAGGAAGTTCCCGGTTTCACCCCCGCATCGCTGGACGGCCTCATCGTGGATCTCGAACTGATGCCGCCGGAGGAGGATTACGGGGAATTCCCCGAGCTCACCGACGCCCTGGCGGCCAGGGGAGCGGCGGCCCGGAAATAGAAAAGAAAAGGGGGCGAATGCGGCTTCAATGCATCGCCCCCTCTCTCTGTACGATCACCGGCCTGTGCGGACTTCAGCCCTGTGCGTCGGCCACACCGAGTTTTTCCTTGAAGTAATCAATGGTCCGGCTCAGGCCGTCCTCCAGGCCTACCACCGGTTCCCAGCCCAGGACCCGCCTGGCCTCGGTGATGTCGGGCTGCCTGGTCTTCGGGTCGTCCTCCGGCAGGTCCTTGAAGATGATTCGGCTCTTGCTGCCGGTCTGCGCGATGATCTGTTCGGCGATCTGCAGCACGGTCATCTCGTGCGGGTTGCCGATGTTCATCGGTTCCACCCGGTCGGAAACCAGCAGCCGGCAGATCCCCTCCACCAGGTCGCTGATGTAGCAGAAGCTGCGAGTCTGGTCGCCCTTGCCAAAGACGGTGACGTCCTCGTCGCGCAGGGCCTGGGCCGCGAAGGTGGGCACCGCCCGGCCGTCGTTGATCCGCATTCTCGGGCCGAAGGTGTTGAAGATCCGTACGATTCGGGTGTTGACGCCATGGTAGCGGTGGTAGGCCATGGTCAGCGCTTCGGAGAAACGCTTGGCCTCGTCATACACCCCGCGGGGCCCGATGGGGTTTACGTTGCCCCAGTAGTCTTCCTTCTGGGGGTGGACCAGGGGGTCGCCATAAATTTCGGATGTCGAGGCCAGCAGGAGCGTGGCCTTTTTCTCCTTGGCCAGGCCCAGGGCCTTGTGTGTGCCAAGGGACCCCACCTTCATCGTCTGAATCGGCATTTCGAGGTAGTCGATGGGGCTGGCCGGGCTGGCAAAGTGAAGAATGTAGTCCAGTTCCCCGGGGACATGGATGTAGTTGGTGATGTCGTGCTTGATGAAAAGGAACTTCTCGTTCTTCATCAGGTGCGCGACGTTGTCGATATCACCCGTGCTCAGGTTGTCCAGGACAATTACCCGGCAACCCCTGTCCAGAAGGTACTCGGAAAGATGAGATCCGATAAAACCGGAACCGCCAGTGATCAGAACCTTTTTCCCTTCGATCTGCATCAGTATCTTCTCCCTGTTGCCCGTCGTATCTTCAACGTCTGGCCCGGGTCTCCCGGGCGTCCGGCCGTGGTGCCGGACGGCAGCGGAAGGCCCGCCCGACAGGAAATCTATTATAGACCAATCAATGCAAAGATCAATTGTGTCAACTGTCAGTAGGCGTTCTTGTGCGAGAAGAACCCGCGCCAGAGGGTGAGCCACATGATCTTGAAGTCGAGGGCCAGAGACCAGTTCTCGATGTAGTAGAGGTCATACTCGATACGCTTGGTCACCGAGGTGTTGCCCCGCCACCCGTTGATCTGGGCCCAGCCGGTGATTCCGGACTTGACCTTGTGCCGCAGCATGTACTGGGGGATTTTTCGCTTGAACTCATGAACAAAATTGGGACGTTCCGGACGCGGGCCCACGATGCTCATGTCGCCCCGCAACACGTTATAGAACTGCGGCAGTTCGTCGATGCTCAGGCGGCGCAACCATGAGCCAAGGGCCGTGCGCCGCGGGTCGTCTTCCCGGGCCCATACCGGTCCGGTGGACGATTCGGCATCGGTGTTCATGGTGCGGAATTTGTAGATCACGAACGGCTTGCCGTCCATCCCCATCCGCTCCTGGGCATAGAGGATCGGACCCTTGGATGTCAGGCGGATACCCATGGCGGCCAGCAGGAAGAGCGGGCTGAGCAGCATCAGGGCCAGCAGGGAGAAAACCACATCAACCGAACGCTTGATCAGGTAGTGGAACTCGTGGAGCGGTGAGCGGTCGAGGTCGACGATGGGAAGACCGTCCAGGTCTTCCACACCGGCGCGGAAGGTGATGAACTCCATCAGGTCGGGCACAACCTTGATCCCCACCAGTTGTTCCCGGGCGATGGTAAAAAGCTTGAGCATCCGGCGGTGAGCGGACAGCGGCAGGGCCACGTAAATCTGGTCCACATGACGGTCCACGTAACGCTCCGTCAGGATCTCTTTCAGTTGATCCAGCGTGCCGAGCACCGGGACACCGTGGTAGACCATGGACTGTTTATCCGGGTCGTCATCGACGAAACCCTCCACCCTGTAGCCGAGCTCGCTGTGCTGGGAGAATTTGTCCACCAGGCTCTGGCCCACTGCGCCGGCCCCGACCACCACGATCCTGATCAGGTTGAAGCCGCGTTTACGAATGTATTCCAAATAGCCGCGGAAAACCTGTCTGGTGATGAAGACCAGGAACACGTCAAGGATGAGGAAGATCACCAGGGCGAACCGGGAGTGCTGATACTGAATGTTCTCCACGCGCAGGAAATAAACTCGGTAGAAGAGGTCGAAGGGCAACAGCAGCGCCCCGGCCAGCATCACGCTGACCGAAGTGAGCAGGAACGTTTCCACCCGTGACCGGCCCCGGGACAGACGGTAGAGACTGTTGAGGTAAAAACAGAGCGGCCAGATGAGCAGGATAAAGGGGACCAGCTTGAGATACTCGAGAAAGGCCGGGATCCCCTTGTGCACCGGGAAGAGATAAAAGCGGAGGACATAGGCCGAGAGATAGGCCAGCAAGGTGGCCCCGAGGTCGCCAGAAAGGTAGGTCAGGGCGATGAGCCGGTTTCTGCGTTTTATCATCTTCGCTCGGTCAGTTCCGCGTTTTCAGAGATCGCCTGCCCGTCAGCTGTGCGGCAATGGTCCACGAATCGGGCCATCTTCCGCTCGAAGGACCGGTGCGAGAACTTGAGGGCGTTATCCCTGATCTCGTCGGTATTTAACTGCAACCCCTCAAGCCTGTCAACAGCGGCCAGCAGGGAATCGGCCGTCTGCTCGGGGAACAGGATCCCGGTCTTCCCGTCCACCACGCTCTCCAGCGCGCCGCCACGTCCAAAGGCCACCACCGGACGGCCGCAGGCCTGGGCTTCAACCAGGGCCAGGCCGAAATCCTCCTCTGCAGGGTAGACAAATGCTCGGCATCCTCGATACTGCTCCACCAGCTGGTCCAGCGGCAGAGTATCGAGAAACTTGATCGAGGGGCCGGCAAGACGGCTCAACCGGCGGCGCTCGGGGCCGAAACCGACGATACGCAGTTCGGCTCCAGAGCGGTTAAAGGCCTCGATGGCCAATTCCACATGTTTATACGGCGAGAGGGCTGAAACAAGAAGATAGTAGCTGCCGGCTGATTCCACAGGTCCCGGCGAGAAGATCTCCACGTCCACCGGCGGGTGGATCACCTCGGCGCCCCGCCGGTAGTGCCGCCCGATCCGGCGGGCCACATTGGCCGAGTTGGCGGCGAAGAAATCCACCCGGTCACTGCTCAGCCGGTCCCAGAGACGAAGGTAGCTGGTGATGTGAGGTATCACCAGCCGGGAGAAGAACCCCAGCTGCCGGGGACCGAAATAGTCCTGGTACATATCCCAGACGTAGCGCATGGGCGTGTGGCAGTAGCAGACATGCCGTGCGCCGGCCGGGACCAGCACCCC